>JAYVIL010000040.1:0-4796 GCA_043770255.1 Candidatus Kaiserbacteria bacterium | reverse complement strand
TTACGGATGGGGGAAAGGGGTTCTCGTTCACTTCAGACGATAGTTTGTTCATGACCTATGGTGAGCCGAACATGTATATGTTCACCGCTCACGATATCGTTAATGGTTGGAATGAGAGTGATATTGCAAATGTACTCTATGGCTATGGTGAAGAGCGGTATTCGAGACAAATTGCTAAAGCAATTGTAGAGTATCGGAAAAAGAACACCATTAAAACTCCCGTAGAGTTAGCCGAAATAATCTTTACTTCAGTGCCGGTGTCATATAGGCACGGACGTATTCATCCAGCGACCAAGTCCTTTCAGGGTTTGCGTATCGCAGTGAATGATGAGTTTAAGGTTCTCGAAGACTTTATCGCTAAAGCCTGGCAATGCCTTAAACCAAAAGGCCGACTCGCTATCATTTCATTCCATAGTTTAGAAGATCGAATCGTCAAACATTCCTTCCGTAACTATGCTCAAACTAAGTCAGGTGTCCTCATAACTAAACGGCCGATTGTAGCAGGAAGCCTAGAACTAAAAGCAAACCCCAGAGCCCGCAGTGCCAAATTACGAATAATCGAAAAAGTATAACCTAATTATGAAAATGCTCGCGAATATTATAAAAAAACCCAGTTACGCCTTTTACTTTAATGCGGGTGTAGTTATATTTTTTGGATTGATATGTTTGTATATGTATTTTTTAAGTATGTCAGTTGTGCATGTGGTGTTGCGTAAAGAAGTGATGCAGAAAGTTGGATCCATAGAATCTGACATTGCTGCACTTGAAGCATCGTATATTGGCGCACAACATAAAGTGAGTAATAAAATCGCGGCCCTCGAGAATTTTACTGAAAACGATACAAAAATATTTGTGAGTCGAACAGAAGCGACTTTGGTATTTTCAGACACCTCACGCTAACATAGTGTTTTAATATTTATGCGGAAAAGCACAACAGCGAGAATTAGAATTATTTCCGCTGTTATATTTTTTATTGGTTTTTTATTGATTGTCCGTTTATACCAAATTCAAATACACCAGGCAGCTGCGTATCAAGAAAAAGCTGAGCGGCAATATGTCCATACTGCAAAAGACGTATATAACCGGGGCAGTATTTACTTTACAACTAAAGATGGTGAAAAAGTATCTGCCGCTTCAGTTACTTCTGGCTACTTGTTGGCTGTCAATCCGACATTAATTACAGATGCAGCTGCTGTGTATGAGCAAATAAAAAACCTGATTGACTTTTCACGAGATGAATTCATTACTAAAGCAACTCTACCAAATCGTACGTATGTAGAAATCGAGCCGAAACTAGGTGAGGAAGCCTATAATTCAATTAAAGATTTAGATATTGATGGTGTGATGTTATACCGTAATCAGTGGCGGTATTATCCTGGAGATAGCGCCTCAGCCCGGACTATTGGGTTTGTTGGTTTTGGGAGTGATGATGGACAACTGCGAGGGAAGTACGGTCTCGAACGGTACTACGATGAAACACTCTATCGTGACAACACGATTTTGTCGGTCAACTTCTTTGCAGAGATATTTTCCAATCTCGGTAGTTTGGTTTTCGAAAATGAAACTAAAAAAAGCGGTAGCGTAGTTACAACGATCGAACCAACAGTAGCTCGCATGCTCGATCGTATTTTAGAGGAAACTCAAACACAGTATAATAGTAAACTCACAGGCGGAATTATCATGGATCCAAAGACAGGGGCAATTTATGCTATGAATGCAGTCCCGACATTTAACCTTAACGATCGCGGGACAACTTCAATTGAACAATTTGAAAATCCACTAGTAGAAGACGTGTATGAAATGGGTTCTATCATCAAAGCGTTAACTATGGCCGCTGGACTTGATAGTAAAGTCATTACCCCCCAGTCGACCTATTACGACGCTGGGTTTCTTGACCTCAACACCTACACGATCAAAAACTTTGACGGTAAAGGTCGAGGGACTGTGGATATGCAGCAAGTTCTCAATCAGTCACTTAATACCGGAGTGTCACACATCGTAAAACTCATGGGTAAAGATAAATTTAGAAATTATTTTGAAGGACTAAAGCTAGGCAGTGAAAGCGGGATTGATTTACCGAGTGAAGCCCAAGGTTTAATGCAAAATTTAAAATCGCCGCGCGATGTAGAATATGCGACGGCATCATTTGGGCAGGGGATTGCGATGACTCCTATCGCGACTGCCCGGGCGTTGGCCACACTTGGTAATGGCGGTCATTTGGTTACCCCCCATATTGTAAAATCAATCCAGTACGATGACGGGTCTGAGAAAGAAGTATCCTACCCAAACGGTGCTCAAGTATTCACAACCGAGACCAGCGAAACTGTCTCACGAATGCTCACGACTGTGGTCGATGATGCTTTGCGAGGTGGTAAAGTTGCCTTGCCACATCATAGTATCGCAGCTAAAACGGGCACCGCGCAAATGGCAAACCCAAATGGCGGCGGGTACTACGAAGATAGGTACCTCCACTCATTCTTCGGTTACTTTCCGTCATATGATCCTAAATTTATTGTCTTTTTGTATACCGTTGATCCACGAGGTGTAAAATATGCATCAGAGACATTGACTGAGCCTTTTATGGATATTACGAAGTTTCTTATTAACTATTACTCCATCCCCCCTGACCGATGATTTATTCCAGAATCACTGCATCTACTGCGTTGCTGCTCAGTAAAATGAAGTTCAACGTACAGAAGTACGCCTCACCTCATTTTCTTCGCGCGTCTTGTATCTACAGCAATTCTGGAATAAATTAGTTTACTATTATAAAGCAAAATCCACGCAACCTGCGTTGTTGCACTGTGATAAGTTGTAATTCAATGTACGTTAGTACGCCTCGCTCCAACTTTCTTGCGCGCCTAGCATCTCGGCACATTTTGTCACGAATTTAGATTTGACTACAGAGTTATAATTGTTTGATATACTACTTGTATGACTAAATATGTCTTAAAATTCTGGGAGTGTAAGCAGGTATCCCGAACTTGCTAAAAAGTTTTTTGCGGAAGTAGTTAAAGGTTTTAGTGCGAATCCGAAATTACTTATTTGTTGTTTTGCGCAGCCTCGTCAAGATTGGGAAGAGAAGTTTTTACAAGATAAAAGTCGTGTTGACTTTTTTCCTGTCGGAGTGACTCCAGTTTTTGAACTGGCTTTTCCGGAGACTTTTGTGAAGCAAGTGAGTGAATGCGTTGCTATTTATATACACGGTGGAGATGATCACTTGGTTTTGTATTGGCTCAAACAATTTGATATTCCAAAAATATGGGACGGCAAAACGGTTGCTACTAACTCCGCGAGTTCAAATGCTCTGGTTAAGTATTTTTGGACTTGTGATTGGCGAACATTGATGGATGGTTTGGGTATACTTCCGATAAAATTCCTAGCTCACTTTGAATCTGATTACGGTATTAATGATCCACGAGGACCGGTTGATTGGGCAGCAGGATATAAAGAGTTGGAATCAGATCACTCGACTCTAGTTACCCATGCAATAAAGGAGGGTAAATATATAGTTTTTGAGCAATAACTATTCCGAAAGGCGGTACCCCGTGAATTCCCTAGGAAGTGGGGTTTGACAACTGATACCAGGTGTATATACTATAGATATATATGAAAACACAGGTTAATTTGAAGATTGATGTGCATGTTAAGGAGCGGGCGCAAAAGCGGGCGGAGGAGATTGGGCTGTCGCTTAGTTCGGTTGTTAATGCTACCCTCAGTCAATTTGCTCGGACTGGCGAGCTCCAGTTTTCGGTGGCGCCACGGATGACACCATATTTAGAAGAGCTGATTACAGAAGCGCGCGCGGAGTACAAGGCAGGAAAAACTTCAGGACCATTTAGTACTGTAGACGAACTTATGAAGCACCTAAATTCTTAGTATATGTTGGTCACAACTACTAAAAAGTTTGACAAACAGTTTAAAAAACAGTCGCCGAAGATACAAAAAGAATTCGCAAACAGAATTGCCTTGTTCCTATCTGATGTACACAGCCCCACACTTAACACTCATAAACTTTCAGGAAAGATGAAAGACCTGTGGAGCTTTAATGTATCTGGTGATATACGGGTAATTTTCGATAACTCTTTCAAAGATATTATTGTGCTTGAAGCTATTGGCTCACACAGTGAACTGTATAGTTAAAAGCAGTCTACTCAAATTTTGGACGAATGATCAACCTTCGTTTTGATAACTTTTTGGATTTTGGGTGGGGAGGGTGGTAAAATGACATGATCCTTTGGGGGTATTTTTAGTAATATTATTGATTTGGAATGAAACAGATTTTTAAAAAAGTGGTGGTGGCGGTGATGACGTTTGAGGCTAAGGTGCTGCTTGGGCGGACGAAGCCATTTGTGATTGCCATTACCGGTAGTGTGGGGAAGACTTCGACCAAAGATGCGATTTTTTCGGTGCTTAAAAATCACAAGAAAACACGCAAGAGCCAAAAGAGCTTTAACTCGGAGATTGGAGTCCCGTTATCTATTCTTGGCCTGCCAAATGCCTGGAACAATCCTTTTTCTTGGGCTAAAAATTTCTTTGACGGTTTTATCATTGCCTTTTTTAGTCGTAACTACCCGGAGGTTTTGGTTCTCGAATGCGGAGTCGACCGGCCAGGGGATATGGCTGCGCTCGCTTCGTGGCTTAAGCCTGACATTGTCGTCATGACGAGGCTGCCTGATGTGCCAGCACACGTCGAGTATTTTGTGACGCCTGAAGCGGTAGTAGCGGAGAAGCTGGAACTACTGAAGGCTCTGAAATCTGACGGCGTCTATATCTACAACCATGACGATATGAAA
>JAYVIL010000039.1:0-14352 GCA_043770255.1 Candidatus Kaiserbacteria bacterium | reverse complement strand
TGGTCTCAACTGGTCCAGTGGGACAAGATGACATCTCAGCCTCAAAAAGTAACGGTGGTGAAATTAGCGTGTATGTCGTACGAGAGGGTGATTCCCTTTCACAAATCGCCCAAATGTTTGGCGTGACGTCAAATACTATTTTATGGGCGAATGATTTAGCTAAAGCGTCAGCCATTAAACCAGGAGACAGCTTGATTATTTTGCCAATTGCTGGCGTGAGACACGTAATTAAAAAAGGCGACACCCTAGCCTCTATTGCTAAAAAGTATGAAGGGAACGCTGCAGAAATATTGTCATACAACCAACTAGCTAATGCCGGTGATTTGGTAGTAGGCGACACCTTGGTGATTCCTGGTGGGGCCCTCCACGCTGAACCAGCAAAAGTCGCGGTTAAAAAGAAAAGTGGCAGTGTTAAAACAACAGCTACTGTCGGTAGTTCATTCTCTCATCCAATTCCTGGAGCTATCAAGACCCAAGGTATTCATGGTTATAATGCAGTTGACTGGGGAGCAGGAGTGGGGACGGCTGTACGGGCCGCAGCTGCTGGAACGGTATTGGTAGCCAAGAGCTCAGGCTGGAACGGTGGATATGGAAACTATATAGTTATTAAACATGCTAATGGGGTCCAGACATTGTACGCACACTTATCACGGCTTGATGTGGGAGTTGGCACGAGCGTGAGTGCTGGGGAATCAATCGGAGCTTCGGGTAATAGTGGGAAGTCGACGGGGCCGCATCTGCACTTTGAAGTGCGCGGCGGTAAAAACCCATTTTAGGCGAAACGTTCAAAATGGACGAATCTCTTCGTTAGATTAACAAAAAAGCTCGTCAACGTACCGATGTACGCCTCCGAGCTTTTTTGTTAATCTGCCTCGACCTTCATTCCATTTTGAACGTTTCTAACTTGTCGAGGATTTTTATTTTGTTTACAGCTCAGAGTTATAAAGTATACTTTTTCTATGATAATTATTTCGTCGAAATTGACTTCCTTCTTTGCATATTTCAGTGGCTACGCAAAAACAGCTCGCGCGGTAACGGTATTCCCTTTTATCTTTGTGCGGTCAAAAGATAACTTAGTTTCTTGGCTTATTAATCATGAACGTATTCATATACGTCAACAATTAGAACTTATTTTTGTTGGTGCCGTTATTCTATATATTATTGAGTTTTTGTACGCATTAGTCATACTACGATTATCCTGGTATGAAGCGTATCTTTGGAACTCAGCTGAGCAAGAAGCATATCGAAATCAAAATAATTTAGACTACTTAAAACATCGAAAAATATTCTCACAATTTTCGTATTTAGCTAAAAAAAGAAAATTTATCCATAAAGATGGATTAGTAACGTATGTATAAAATTATAATCATACGATTAATCGTATGATTATAATTTAACCCTGTACTGTAAGGCTTCAAGTAAATGCTTAGGTTCAATGACATCGCTTTGGTCTAGATCGGCAATTGTGAGAAAGTCTGGGAGACTTTCGCAAGAGTGAGATATGACCAAAGTCATATCGCAAGACTTTCTGAGGAGTTTTACTTCCAGAAAGTGGACAGTTCCTGTAAGGAATGCCAGCTCTTTTGAAAAAAGAGTGACAACCTGAACAGGTTCAGTATGAAAGATTGCCGAATTATAATTTAACCCTGTACTGCAAGGCTTCAAGTAAATGTTTAGGTTCAATGACATCGCTTTGGTCTAGATCGGCAATCGTCTGTGACACCTTTATTAAACGATGATAACTTCGAGGAGAGAGATTAAGTTTCGCTGAGGAGACTTTAAGGAGATCTTTTACTTCGGGGGTGAGAGTAATAATATCGTCAATGTCGCGACCGGTCATGTGACTATTTACCAGAATACCCTGCCCTGCCAGTCTCTGCTGCTGACGAAGACGAGCTTGCTTTATTTGGGTACGGGCATTTTCAGTCTCGCCTTTATTTGGAGTTAATTCAGTTAAGGTGTCGTAGGGTACATGTGGCACCTCTATCCATAAATCTATTCGATCTAGAATAGGGCCAGATACTTTACCGTGGTACGTTTCTTTCATGGCACGGGCGAGGTCGGTCGTACCATCAAAGCTCCCCCGATACGGATTCATCGCGGCGATTAATATGAAATCTGCTGGAAATAGTGCTGTCCCCTGCACCCGTGAAATACTAATCACTCGGTCTTCAAGTGGTTGACGGAGCGCATCAAGTGAACGTCTATCGAATTCTGGGAATTCATCCATAAATAAAACTCCTTTATGTGCCAGTGTGACTTCCCCTGGTTTTGGGTTGGTACCACCTCCAACCAAGGCAGTGTGTGAAGCGGTATGGTGAGGTGTCCGAAAAGGTGGAGTAGAGCTAATGTTGCTTTCGGTATTGCCCGCAATTGAATGTATGCCTAATACTTCGAGTGCCTCTTCTCGAGTCAAGGGAGGTAGGATTCCTTGAAAGGCACAAGCCAACATTGTTTTACCGGTACCTGGCGGGCCCACTAAAATTACATTGTGCCGTCCCGCCGCAGCGATAATCAGGGCTCTTTTTGCAGACTCTTGGCCTTTTACATCTTCAAGTAAGACAGTACTGTCATGCCAACTGTCACTGATCGTTGTTACGTTGGTTGCTGTAATTTTTTTGTGATCCGCGTGGGTATGGTCAATATGGAAAATAACTTCACGTAGATCGCGGGCAGCGTATATGGTAATACCAGTAATCAACGCTGCTTCTGCCTCGTTACCAAACGGAACGATTACTTCAGCATAACCAGCTTTTTTGGCAGTCTGCACTATAGAGAGCACTCCTCGGACTGGACGTAATTCCCCACTGAGTGCTAGTTCGCCAATAAAAATTCTTTTGGCGTTGTCAGAGGCGATTAACCCAGCGGTCAGTAAATATGCAATAGCAATCGGTAGGTCAAATAGAGGTCCTTCTTTTTTTAAATCAGCTGGGGCGAGCGATATAACAATTTTATGATTCTGCGTTTTTGGTGAATCAAAACCGCTATGTTTGATGGCTGTACTAACCCGATCCTTTGCTTCTTCTATAGCTTTGCCCGCTAGGCCAACAATCGAAAAGGAATGTAATCCCCGACTAAGGTCTGCTTCAATACTCACAATAGATCCCCCTAATACTTGTGGCTGCACCGTGAATACTTGGGTGACGCTCATAAGTATTTACGGCCTTGGTAAGCCCTGCTCATTTTCCATATGGTGGGTGCAGGTTCGGGCGGCAGGATTTATGGTCAATCTTTTCCCCTCAATTATTTCTCCAGAAACTTCACAGATGCCATACGTACCAAGTTCAAATTTTTTTAAGGCATGCAAGATTAATCGGTAACGATTTTCTAACTCAGTTAACACACTGAGTCGCTCATCAACTTCTTCTGAAGCATCAGCCTTATTATTCTCGTCAGTTTCTGTGTGATCAATATCAGCCGTGCGTACTGACCAGTCACCAGTTTCTCTATCTAGGATAGCAATCGGTGTTAACTGGTCTGTAATGACAGCTAATTCTGCCTTCAATTGTGCTAACTGAATTGCGTATTGTTCCATATAGGTAAAGTGTACCATGATGCTCAACCATCTTTAGGGTATGGTTGTAACCCCCGCTTATTTTACTTTTCCTGCCAGGTTGAGAAAGGCTGTTGTATTACCGGTAATTAATAATTGGTTATCACTCGTGAACCCATACACAAGTTCTTCAACGCCAGCGTCATTCTTTAAGACGCGGACATCCGTGGCGCCTATGATATTGTCTGAAAAGGGATTACGTGAAAGTTCGGTACCGGTACCAAAAATCGGCGCTAGATCATGATACAGGTTATTTTCCCAATCAAGCATACCCCCGAGCGCTGTATTTTTATCAGTTACCGTAAACAGTATCCATGGGGTACCGCGGTAAGTGCCGATAGAAACATCCGTCGCGGCTGATCTAAAATCAAACACTACATTTGTCTCCAGTAGTGTGAGCAAGAGAGATCCGGTAATTTTACCACCGGAGTTGCTCCGTAGTGATAATTCAACTAACGAATCAGTCTGCGTCACCTGTTCGTCGAGAGCCTTTCTGATGTCGCCGACTGTCGATATAAAAAATGGACTAGCCGGTTCTGTTGTGTCAGTGAAAACAAATGAATTTGAATTCTCTGTAATTTTAGTTGCATCTATCGACGGTTGCGCGAGATATGTACGTAATCCCAATCCTGTTATAACGACAAAAATAAGCACACCAAAAGCAGCAAATACAATAGTATTAGTTCCCGCTAATTTTTGTAGAAGAGATTTCCTTGATTCTCGGGGTGGTGCAAATCGTCGCTCTTCTCGTGCTGGTGCTACCGGTGCTTGAGGTACAACGGGTGCAGGTGGCGCTTCAGTTATTTGCGCCGGGATTATTACATTACGCGGGATATTCTTTGTCTGAGTGGCCGGTATAGTTGGGGTAATTTTTGGACGGGTAAATGGAGTAATTACTTCTGGTGTAATAATTGATGTTATTGGAGGAATATATTTTTCAATTTCTGCTGGTTCTACTGCTGACGACGCACGTTTGTTAGGTAGAACGGGAGGGATAATTATTGTTGGATTTTTTGGTGCAATAATTTCTTCGTTTTCTAGATTTATTTCTCTCGTGCGGGGTGGTTGTACGGGTACAATTGGCTTGATGATTGAATTTTTTTGCGGCTGTTGCTCTACAGCAGGCGCTACATTTTCTGCCCGCTTTTGCTTCAGCTTCGTGAATTCTTTGCCAGACAGTATGATGTTGGAGATAGGTGCTGTTTTTGTGAGGCGGTTAACTTCTGTTTGAATGTCTGTTTCCCAACTTTGGTTCTGCGGTGTACCAATTTTTGGCATCTCATCCCGAGGACTTTCCACTGGTTTAATTTTTGGAGTGTCAGCAATAACAACAGCTAATTTTGGTATGACCGTTTCAGCACTTTCCCAGACTTGAATTTTTTCTACTGCGGTCGGAGCACTTTGAATTGGCGGTTGCTGGACATGCGGAATTTGTTTGGTGGTCTTTATGTGTGATACGACAGTCTGGTGGTCAGACGAGGCGGTAATTCCTGTTTTAGCTGTTGCTTTTTGAATTACTCCTTTACGTCGCCCTGCTTCGGCAACTGTGTATCGAGGAATTTTACTTTTTCTGGAGGCTTCTTTTTTTGTTGCCCACCAATTACTAAGAGACGATACAACTTCCCTTCTGAGGCTAAATCTTTTATGTTTAGTATCAGTAATAATAACTGCCGGGAGATTTTCTTTGACTGCACCGCTTGCGAGCTTGCCACTAGTGTTTACAATTTTTTGGGTTGCTGTTTGTAGCGCTTCGCTCGAAATTACTTTTTTTGCTACTGGTGTAGTTTCAGTAATTTCTTGAGATTTTTTAAATGAATGAAATGGAGGGACAACACCAACATTTTCCTCAACTGATTCTGTGTCATGTGTCGAAGCCACTGTGTTTGTTGTCGGGATGCTAATATTTTTTTTAGCACGTACCGAATTAAGATCAGCACCATATGTACGAAATTTTGGGACTGGATTTTGGGATGAACTTGGAGTCATATGATTTAGTAATAGTATCTCACGTTTTCACTATTATGCTGAGTCAAACTCTGTGAGTTTAGAGCTGGTACAAACCCAGATGTAATTGGATGTATTCGTTTTTGATAGCTTTCTTAAGTTTAAATCCAGAGTGCATTATGTTTGAATATGAAATCGGAGCTAGCATACAGTGAGAGAGGAAAAAGAATCGCATACTATCTATCACAAAAAAACCATCTGCCCACTTATGGACAGATAGTTTTTTAATTATTGGTTAGAGACTATCTGTGTCAGTTCCGGCAACTTTATTAATTTGTAGTCGCAGTGGCGAAGTAGCCTTTGGTCTCTTCTGACTCTTCGCCTTTCCACCTTTATAGCTAATTAAAAACTCACTCGGGTTTTCATCCAGATCAATGAAGTCGTCAACTACCTCACGCAGTTTACCTGAAGCAGATCGGCCGAACGTAATTACTTCAACTTGGCAGCCCTGGCTTTTGACGTATTCAACTAGCGGAATAAAATCTCCATCACCAGTAGCTAAAATTATAGCATCAACTTTATGGGCCATCTTGATTGCGTCAACTGCCATCCCCACATCCCAGTCGGCTTTTTTGGCACCACCGTAAAAAATTTGTAAATCTTTGGTTTTGATTTCGATACCTACTTTTTCGAGTGCCTCAAAAAATGCTGACTCCTCGCCGCTCTCAGTGTTGACTACATACGATAATGCCCGCACCAGTCGGCGGTTACCCAGGGCGGCATTAACTACTGCTCCGAAGTTTACTTTTGATTTGTATAAATTTTTTGCACTGTGGTACAAGTTCTGCGTATCAATGAAAATTGCCACGCGTTGTTCATCATGTCTAATGACTCCCATATATAAATTATTGTTAATTTCTAAATATTAAAAGCTTCGCAGTCTTATTACAATATACTCCATAAAACAAATTTGCTCCACTACCATAGGTAGCGGAGCAAATTGTTTATCGCTTAAGGTCGAGCTTCTTGATTAGTGCTTCGTAAGCTGCCTCATTTTTTCGTTTAAGATATTTGAGGTGTGAGCGACGGTCGGCTACTAGTTGGAGAAGTCCACGACGTGAGTGAAAATCTTTTTTGTGTTTACGCAAGTGCGTAGACAAATCTTCAATTTGGCGTGAGATAAGTGCTACTTGTGACTCTGGTGATCCAGTATCAGTGTCGTGACGCTTTACCCCTTTTAGGACATTTTCTTTGACTCGCTTTGTTAACATAATGAATGTGATTAGTTACAGCCGAGTATAGATACCCCTCTCACTTAAGGAAGGTACCAGACTGCACTTGAGTAATAACCTGCGAAGGTAAATTAAACTATAGCATATCTGTTGAAAAATGCAAGACCCCCACCAATCTTTTGTCTGGTCGTCAAATAGCGTGAACTATTCATGACTGATTGTGTGCACTTGAGCGTGCAACTATGAATTATATTAGCTTTGTTTATAACGGATTAGTGTCGTGTAACATTGACTGTGCCTGATCGCATGGTCCGCAAAAGATGTTTGTTATAGGTAACTCAAAGTAACCACCAGTTTCTAGGGTGAATGTTTTTAGGTACGAAAGTTGCCGCAGACAAGATCACTCTCTTGTGTCTGGAACACAGCAATGATTTCTGTATTCCGTTTTTGGTAATAAAATTACCATCGAAAAACCACCGTAGTAGGTGGTGTGATACGACAGTAGGGTAGGCAGGGACTTACGTCCCTGCCAGATTTTTATTTTGCCAAACTTGCAGGCAGACAACATCGCAAAAGTATTGCTGATCTAGAGAGCATGCTGTCAGTACAACTGCACACCCAGAACTTTTTGGTCCACACGTACTGCAGGTGCAGCGCTTGCTGCACTGTGTGGTAGCCAAATAGACTTTGATACCATCGACACTAATAAATGGGGTTGTGCCAAACCCAGTTACCGGGGGTACCTCCCCACCACAACCACACGGGCAAAGGTCGCGAGTTTCTGCTGTCATTTTAGACTCCCTGTATGCGTCTGGCGTTACAATCTCATATTAAGAACCCAACGTCAACAATAGGCACAAACGTACAAAATATTCTTTAGTAAATATTATACGAGTCTTCTTCCCCTATTAAGGCGTAGTCAATAATTTCCCCATCAAGTGATTTTTGATACGGTATCTGCTCAGTGGTAAATTTAGTAATTTCAGCAGTGCTACTTTTTTCCCATTGATCCCAGATTTTTCTCAGGTGGGAGAGTTCTTTTTTGGAGAGGGTCGTGAGTAGCTTTTTAGCTGAAGTGCGAGTCTCTTCAATTTCATACATGTGGTAGTCGTCACGATAAATTTGTTTGATATTGATGATGCCACCTACTTCCATTTCTTCTAGTAGTCTAAAGTACACATCGGCCACCGGACCAAACGCAATTTTTCGATATGACAATCCACTGAGACTAGTTTCGTATTGGTAGTACCAAGCAAAGTCAGCCAAGTACAAGAGGCTCGCCAGTTTTGTTTTCTTGATTGCGGTTTTACTGGCTTTTGCTTCGCGAATAAAATACAACATCATGTGGGTGTATTTTTGTAGGTCGGGTGCAACTGTCCGCACTAGTTCATCTAGCGTGATGCCAAATAATTTTGTAATGGAGTTGGCTTCAGCGAGCGTCAGTTCTTTGGTCCCCTTCTCCACAGCAACATAGGACGCTCGTGACATGGTCGTTATTTTTGCTACTTCGGCTTGGGACAGTTTTCGTTCTTCACGAAGGTATTTTATAAAATGAGCATAGGTTGTTTTCATAGGTACAGTATACCAAATAGCAAGGTAAAAATTATCAACTATACATGTTGATAATTCCGACACATACTATTGCGGTAAAATAAAAGAGCGGGGCAATTTTGCCCCGCTCTTTTATGTGTGTGCGATTAAATTTTAACCTTGTCAGCCAGTTGCCCAATGAGTGGTAACGCCACTTCTTTTTTCCCTACTACATTTACGATACCCATGATTGTGAGAATGAGTGTTCCCAGATTAAGTAACATGATGATTGGATACAGACCACTAAACAAAAACATTGACCCGAGGATGTAGAGGATGACTTCTAGACCAAACAGCACGATACCTTGTTTGACATGAAATTTTACAAATGAGTTATCAAGCGCTGTCATGTACGGAATAATAACCAGTGGTCCGAGGTAGCAGAGTACTCCCATGAGGGTATCTTTTTGAACTTCTTGAGCGTTAGAGTTTACTGTTGGTTGCGCTGATGTGGGTGATTGTTCAGTGCCGTTTGTAGTAGCTTGATTTTGAGTTGGTTCCATAAAATATATAAATATTAAATAAGTGAGCATTACTATCTTCCTAACTTAATTGTAGGGCATTTTTACTTTCTAGCAACATTTGTTTGGTACAAATAACAACAGCAGACTGGGGGTGTAATCCATTCGGATATTACGCGTACTTAGAATTCAGATAATGTTTGCGAACAACTTCCCGTTTGTAGGGTAGCGAAATGGCGTGTGAAATACTTTTAGACCAGATCATTGTTATGGTATCTATACGTTCACTTCATCAGGTGTAAAATCAATCAGATCAAGATTTAAGTAGCCGCCGGGGCGCACTTCCCCTCCGATGATTTTCTGCGCGATTTTCTCTTCTAGTACATCTTGGAGGATGCGATTAATGCCCCGTCCCCCTGACTGCGGGGCATAGCCTTTTTCAACGAGCTCCGTGATCAGTGCTGGAGTCACAACTAGGTGGTACCCTTGGTCCAGTACCCGCTTCGTGAGATCAGTGAGCATTAATTTTGCGACATTACGCAATTCGTCTTTTTTAAGTGGTTCAAAAATGATCGTACTATCAAAACGATTAATCAGTTCAGGTTTAAAAACATCCGTTTCAATAATATGATTAATGATATCTGAATCAAGATTTGGCAATTCTGTTCTGATGGCATTTGTTTTTCGAATCAAGTCACTACCCGCGTTGCTGGTCGCTACAATAATTGTGTTACGTGCATTTATTCGCTTTCCGTCCGTACTGGTGAAATAACCTTCATCGAGTATTTGTAAGAATAAATCATGCACAGACTCGGCCGCTTTTTCGAATTCATCGAGCAGCACTAAGCTGTACGGGTGTTCCTGGAGTTTGTCAGTTAAACTACCTGTACCATTAGCGTCACCTATGAGGTGCCCGAGAGTATGTTCTCCACTATATTCAGACATATCAAAACGAATCATGTTAGTTTCGGATCCAAAAAATGTGTGCGCCAAGGCTTTGGCAGTTTCGGTCTTGCCCACACCAGTCCCTCCGAGGAACAAAAATGAACCGATTGGTTTATCCGCTCGCGCAATATCTACCCGTGCTCGGCGCATCGTGCGTGCAATTGCTCGGATGGCTTTTTCTTGACCGATGACTCGTTCGTGCAAAATGTCTTCAAGATGTAGTAACCTGTCTTGTTCAGTGTGGGAAATTGGCCCAACGGGCATCCCAGTTTTTTGAGCAACAAAGGTATCAACCAGTTCTTGCGTGATAGTGACAGTACCTTTACTTTGGGCTGCCTGGGCAATGTCGTGGATGAGGTCAATCGCCCGTTCGGGCATAGCACCATCAGTCAAATAACGGTCAGCATTTTCTGCAATGCTACACAAGGCACCGTAGGTAAATAGCACCCCGCGTCTCTTTTCTTGTCTGACCGCAATTGGCTCTAAAATCTTAATGGTGTCACTGACCGTACTGGTTTCGAGAAGTATTTCTTCGAACCGTCGTACAAAGGAATCATTGGGATGTAGTGTAGTGTGGTAGTTATGAGGTGTGTCAACTCCAATACAGTGAAGTGTTGGTAGCGCGAGGTACACTGATAGTAGTTCGGGAATGTCTACTTGCAAGAGCGCTGCTTCAGTGATGAAATGACTCAAATCAGGAATGACAATGACGTAGGTGCCAGCAGCACTCGCTTGTTCAAAAATAATACCCAATTCATTTTCGAGCGCGAATTTTTCAGGATAGGCCGCCAGCAGTTGTTTGTAATCAAGCACAAAAAACTCCAGCCCAGCCAGAGCATTGAGCCCTACTCCTTTACCGACACGGGCTTGTACTGCTGCCAAGATATCGAGCGCTCCGGTACTCCCCTCACCAATAAGTAAAATATTGGCCGCCCGACTACGCGCGAGCACCGCTTCAATTTTTTGAATAATCTGACCGTGGCTAATAGTATTAGAGGTTTGGTCAACAACCATATCGTGGGCAGCGAGCGGGTACGAGAATCGTTCCAGTTCATAGGGTGTCCCCGTCGATAGTTCTCGTCCCAGGCCGCGGTGGAGTGACAGCTGGTCTCGGCTCCACCAGCGTTTTTGGCGCTTTTCCACTACGTAGTTTTTGACTACAAATTGTAAAGCCCCAATAAACAGCGTTTGTGGCACCGCGCTTTGCTCAAGCCAGTTTTTGAAACTCGCGTCATACATATATATGTATTCACCGAGATGAAATACATCCGTAGTTTTGGTGGTTTGCAATGGAATGCTAGTGACAGGTATAAATTGACGATTTGATTTTAAAAATCCCGCACAAGCTTCTGGTGTGAGTCCACTGCGCACGAGCACCTCAAACCCGATTGATGAATTGATAAACGCCGCGGCCGCATCATTCTCATTGCTGAGTAGTATTTGGGCTACTTCGTATGAAATACCCACTGCGTTTTTGTCGCCACTCCCAATTTGTGAGTCAAAGCCGCGGAAATAAAAACTATTATGGTAACAATAGAGCAGTATTTGTTCGAGCCATAAGGCAAAGAAAATGAGCGTCGATCCTAAGAGTGCGCGTGAATATCCTCCTCCGGTGTGCTCAGTAGCTAAAATTGTAATAAGACAGCAAACAAAAAGTATAAAAAATATTATTCGTAGACTGGTAAGACTTTTCCTGCCGAGATTTTGCTCGTAGGCAATTACCGGACGAAACGTATTGAGGTGAGTTTGCATAGGTTTCATATACTTGGTTTTGAATTAAAAAAGTAAATAGACACCATAGATAAAACAGTATGAAATAAGCGCTGGTGCCCCGAGCCAAATGGCGTACCACATCACTCCCAGCACACACAACAAAGCAAGACAAACCAACCCTAGACTGATAATAGAGAGACGTGCGATACATCCAATCAAGCGAGAGATAAGATTAATAATAATAAATCCTAGCCACCCTTCAATATCAAATAATCCACCTCGACGTTCGGTAATTCGCTTAAACGGCGCAAAGAGTGAACTGGCTAATTGCGGAATAGAAAAAAATTGCACCGTAAACCACCAAAAATTTTTATACAAACGTACAAAAGACACCAAGGCGGTCGAGTAATGCCAAACAATATAATCCTGAACAATAGTTAGGAAGAACATAAAACGTACCTACAGTATAGCAGTCAAAAATGTTAGTGGTGTAAGTGTCTGGTGAAAATTATTTTTACCGCAGGTAAATTGTTTTCATAAATAAGTTCAGTAGAGATAAAATTTGCGGAGAATCAAAACTTGTCTAGGTGAGTGCAGTGCTAGTGAGGAAGCGAACCACTTCGCTTCCGCAAGAAGGACATTTTAAATATGAAATGCGGTCCAGCGATTTTCCTTGGGAGGAAAAATCTCGGCTCTGCATACAGAAAATATAGTCGCAAGCTCCTTATTTTCCAGCAACAGAAATTCAGAATCTTTAAAAGCAATCCCATTGCTTTTTAACTACGTTCTGTTCTTCATTTCACAACGAAGGGTGTCATTTTGGCGAGTTTAGTATAAGAAAACACCGTGGGCTATGCCCACAGTGTTTTCTTATACGTTAGTATTATGCGCGGCGTACGTTTGTCGCTGCTGGTCCTTTCGGGCCGTCTTCAAGGTCAAAAGTAATTTTGTCTCCTTCGTTCAATTCATCGTAAACGTTGTCTACTACTGATTGAGCGTGGAAGAATACGTCCTTTCCTCCGTCATCTGGAGTAATGAAACCGTATCCGTTATCCTTCTTCATTCGTGCAATTGTTCCTGTCATTTTATTTTAGTTTAACTTTTTTTAATACAAAACTTCACTACGCCTTATCACTCGTTACCTTGCTTTGAGGGAGTTATTGTTTCGCTACTACAATTAAAGCACATCTGGGAGATAACACAAGCAATTAGAGATACATACCTACAACTTCTCAATTTCCTTTAAATCACCATCCGGTATATATAATATGAGGAAGCCAACGATAATCCCCCCGATTGCGGTGAGTAAATGGGTTTCATCACCAATAATGGCTATATCTATAGCGTCAAGTACATGCCAAATCCCCCGCCAGATCAGTACAATCCCCACAATCGTCCCTAAATTCTTCAAAAAATACCCCGCTGCATGCCGCCCATGCCGATGTCCTATGTGTATCATAAGGCTATTTTAGCATAGTACCAATCTGACTTTTTGTAGCTGATACTTTGATGAGTTTGATTTACTTCTATTTTAGAAATCTCGGAGCGTGAGATAATGTGTACACAAGTAGTTCTAGTGCTTCGTCAACATCAGCCACGGAACAGGTAGTAAAACCTTTATGTCGCAAGTGAACAGAGTTGCGTGTTTTAATTATTGAAAGTAATTTTGACTCCGTTTCCTCCTTTACTATCTTTTCAGTAACCAAAAAATGTACCAGTTCCCGCAAGGAAATTTCCGATTCTTGCTTCGGTGTATGTTTTTCAATGGCTATTACGATTCTCCCATCCACCTTTATATTCCTATAACTTTCCGGTAGGTGCTCTTTCTCTTTGTAGTCTACGCGTGTTATGGTTAGACCTTTTTTTTCGTAAATATAGAATAGTAACGCTTCAATTATAGAAACGGTATACAAAATAATTACTCTATGTGTCTCGGTCTTAAATAATTCATTCTTGTCACTTTGCTTTGATTCTTCGTAAAGCGTGTATATATACTCAATCGAATCTTCGATTCGCTGGCGTAACGATGGATTAGTTATGAACGCCAATTCCATACCCACAGATTGTTACTTCCCCGCCTTGGTCATCTTGAGTAATTTAGATAGTGATGGCAGACCTTCCTTTTTTAGAACGGTGTGTAATTGTGCATCTGAACGGTAGCCCAAATCAACCCCATATTTTTTTTCTATGGTTTTTACAAGAGTATCTTTACGTGGTTGACGTATAGTTTTAATCATAATCTAAATATATACCCGTGATGCTGTATGGTCAAACGTAAATATGTGAAAGTATAAATCACGCGAAACTTAAAATACGTTTCAACACTCTATCACCATTTGACAGTGTCACCTTCGACCGTTATTATCGACCGTTCCGCTGGTAAGGTAATCAGCAGGAAAAGAAGCAATAAACAGAGGTTACGATGCAAACGACAACACAGCCCACGACACAATCTGTCAGCAAAGGGGCGCTCGGGATCTTCGAGGGGGTTCAGTTCTTTCAACGGTTATTTCGGCGGGTACCGCCAGCACCACTGACACGGGATCAGCATATCAGGGCCTTCATCAAAGGGCTCAGGTGCAACTGCGGCAGTGGCACCTGCGGCAGTTGCCAGCACCGCATCAGAGATGTCTTTGGCGACTAGTGTCAGCCAGGATACAGAGACGAAACAATTTCGGCCGGGGTATACCCTCGGCCGTTTTTTATATTTGAATATATGGTATGTTGGTATACAGGGTGACCCTGTACCGGCCGAAGTTGGTGGTTCGAAACACTACTTCCGACCAACTGGTACTGGTGACATAGCCCCATACAGGAGGAGCTGTCACTCATATTGGCAACGGCCAAGCCCGCGAGGCGTGATGACGATGTAAGTCCTCGTAAAACCCCAGCCGGTCAGCTGGGGTTTCTCTAT
>JAYVIL010000038.1:0-4815 GCA_043770255.1 Candidatus Kaiserbacteria bacterium | reverse complement strand
GTCGACCTAAACTTTGATACCAGCTTGTTTGAAGTATTGCGCCAAGTACGGACCGCTGAAGCCTCCAAACGGAGTGTTCCGCCGTATATTATCTTTGGTGACAAAACTCTGCGTGAACTCGCCCTCTATCAACCACAATCAGATAACGCTTTTCTCAATATAAACGGAGTGGGTGATAAAAAACTAGCCCAGTTTGGCAAATTGTTTATGGACGCCATTTCGCAGTTTAGCAAACAATAAATCATTGACAATTTTATTATTTCTTGTATTGTACGTATCCACTTAGAAAAGGGACCGGCAATGAAAAGTCCCTTAAATTTCTACGAAAATAACCAGGCACAAATAATCATTGTCCACCCAGGAAACAATGAGGTGGAGCTCCGGGTTACCCGCGGCAATGAAACATTTAATTGCCGCCAGAACATGCGCGAATTCAAGCCGGATGGCTTTACCTTTGCCGTCGGGGTACAGGTCTCAAGAAACAATTGCTATTGGCATTAACTGCCGAAATCCTGGACACAGCTTGCGCTGTGTCCAAATCATATACTTTACACCCACTTTTGATAGACTAGTAAAAGACATTCCTATGAAAAAAATTATCCAAAAAACAACTCGTACCTTTTCAGTACCCTCAGTAGACCGCAAATCAGCCAAAGTAGGCACAGCCGCCAGTCGCCGCTCTTCTTTTGCTATCGAAAACATTTTATTTACTGAGGAAGACCTCATGGAGCAAGCTGCAAAAATCATGCCGAAGAGAACAGCTACCCGAAATTCTGCCAAAGATAAAATGAAAGACACTGAACAAGATTTTTGATCCCCCCTTTAAATTAGCTCGTTAAAATTTACGCTGTAACTTTCGATACACGTTACCATCGTTCCTTTTTCCAATAATATACACACTGATTGTAGCTTCATCAAAATTATATATAATTCGGTATTCGCCACAGTCAACTCGATAATAATCATAGCCCTGTAGTTTTTTAGAGTCCTGAGGCAGAGTATTTCTTTGGAGCAGAATCAAAGCGGTGGCGATTTGACGCTGTTGCTTTGGAGGAAGCACACTTATAGACTTAGTCGCTTGTTTATGTAGTTTTATCTGGTGCATTTAGGATTGAATTTAGGAAATCGCTACTTTCTGTAGTAGATAAGAAATCACTCTTTTTTGCACTTTTAGCTTGCTCACCCCAATAAGCGTCATCTGATACCACGAGTCTAGAATACTCGGCCGGAGACAGCACAATAGCCACCGCGCGACTATTGCGAGTGATGGTAATTGGCTCAGTCCTCGCTAAATCAACCAAGTCAGCAAAACGATTTTTAGCTTCAGTCGCAGTAATTGATTTATGAGTCATAATAGCCATTATAGCTAAAATAGCTAAAATAGTCAATGTGGCTAATTAACTTTTTTTAATTTTAGTCGCCTTTTCAAAATGAACCAGTCTGTGTTCCAGAATCCACCACCTAGCAACTTCGCGAAATATATCTTGAAAGAAGGTACAACGATTGAGAAGCGGGAGCTACTGGCGAATTTGCGATCAAGAATTATGTATAAAGACAAAACGCTTACTTTAATAAATGAACATTAGTAAGTAGACTGTTGTTACTGTGCAGTTTGCTCCAATTTCAAATTACCTTAATAATGCCTACGAGTGCAGGCTTCAAGTGATCATGGAATGACCATGTTCCAACCTCATCAAATGTATACGTATAGGTGCTAGATTTTGAAGAAGGTGAGAATTGATCAAACGTGGGTAAGTCAGTATGACCAGGATGTTCATTCGAAGCGACCCACATGTCAACGTCACTCTCATTTATAAATTGCACCATAGTACCGACAGAAACTTCCAACTCGGCTGGTATGTAACCTTGGTTTGTATATCGCACTGTTTCCATCTTCATTTCTCCCATTACGTGAGGCGTGAGTTCACCGGTGTTAGTAAATAATTCTGATGCGACATTTTCTCCAGTACTCACATACTTTGCCACTACTATCTCGTTAGCCTTAAGCATTGACTGGTCTAGATCGTTAAAGACACGATCATTTTCTGCATCTTTATACACAACTACAACCAAGTTTGTGTTTCCGTTGTAAAATTCTCCTAGGTTGATTGTAATATTTTCATGTTTACCTGCACTCAAATAGGGGCTTATTTCAATGATTTGACTTAAACGACCGTTCTCAACAGAACGAACTACCAGAAATCCTGGATCCTCTAAAGTAATTCGTTCTATGAACACGGCTTCCTCTACAGTTTGAGGAAGCACAACTAACTCCGTTTCCATAACTTTCTGATCCGCTTCGAATACAGAATCAGGCGTTATCTTGCGCAGTGAAACATAACTTAAACCAACTACAATGGTAATCATGAACCCACCGATAATGATTTTTTTCATGGGTCTGATTAACTATAATTAAATTTATGATTTTAAATGTACGAACTGATACTTTATGATTATATGTTCATCTCATTGATCATACTCCGTTAATGTTGATGTCCTCCACCAACCTCGTGCGGTATCGCTTCATGAAGTACGGTATTCGAAACAAATATAATTGCAAGCCCTATACCTATCACTGCCAACAGACCACGCGTACTGGTACCAAAATGGTATTTATGAGCAAATGCCACATATGCAACTACCAGTCCTATTGCGAGTAGATACCCCGCATAGATTGGATTATCTAAGTAATGTTGAATGCCGCCGGAGAGAAAACCAGTAGCAATGGCTAAGGCACTTACAATACCAAAGTACTTTGCATTCAATGGCTCGTTTTTAGTCTTAGCTTCAAGAGTACTTCCAATAATCATCAGTATTAATCCGATAACTCCAAGCACAATATAGCGCGTACTATGAACATCAAGAGTACCAATGTGTACAATTGAGCCACCAATTAATGCTACTCCTAAGTAGGATGTGAGATAAACTAAAAAATTCTTGTTACTGTCGGTCATGTGATTTATTTACTAATTGATTATAGATTTTCAAGTATAGCTTGCATTTGCTTTATTTCCACTGACTGCGTGTCAATAATAGTTTTTGATAAATCTGTAATCTCTTTATGTTCAATGTAGGGTTGTACACTTTGTGCCATCATAACCGCTCCTATATGGTGCATTACCATGTCTTCCAAGAACACTGTATCGAGGGCTGCTCCATTTAATGTCGAAAGGTCCCGCATCATTGGTTCGTATGCTTGCGGGTCAGCTACATATACTTCACCATACCAACTCTGATACCATTCTTTCATCATGGCGATTTCCTTTTCCTGTGCCACCACTATATCTTCCGCTAATTTCTTGATTTCAGGCGTTGAACCGCCACGGGCAATGACTTCTTTGGCTGTATCTACCGCTTCTTGGTGGTGCGGAAGCATGCCTTCGAGAAATTCTCGTTCGCTCTTTACCATCATCATTGAGTGGTCCATACCGCCCATCATTCCCATATCCGATTTAGCACTTTTAGTTGGTGTGGTTGGGTTCCCCATAAGTGAGCCGTCGGGCATACGATGCATTCCAGCTGGTACGTCATCTTGAGTATCCATATTCATGTTCATACCCATTGAACTGTTGGTGGACGTGCTCGTACCAAAGCTATAGGCAACCGCTCCGACAACCACCATTCCTAACGCCATAATGACGATAATTGATTGATTTTTCATATTTTATTTTATTACATAACCATGGTCATACTATTAAACATCACCAGCATCCAGAGACACATTACGATCATAAAGGTAGCTTCAATGATGGTGACGGTTGAGAGCGGGAGCTTGAAATATGTTCCTAGGCATACACAATTGAGCGATTCCTTCTTCATGAGTGACTTAATCGCTCCATACAGACTAGCACTGTATATAAAAAGAGTAATTAAAGTAGCTGGAAGAATAAGGAGTTGCAGAATAAACAGAATACCTAATGTTATTTCCAGAAACGGATACGACTGAGCATAGGTAATGCTTCGTTTCGCTAACGGGTCGTATTTGGCAAACCCATCAGCAAAACCGACGACATCAGTCAGTTTAATGAGTCCAAAAAATACTAATACCCAGCCCATAAGGTGCGACATATAATCGGGGTACATATGGAACTGTGCGCTGTATACAGACACTACGGCAGCTACTATATACAGTAAGGCAATTGGCCAATAGGACCAGATACTTGTGGGAGCTGCATGATGTATTTTAACCGGACTGTTGGTTGAATGATGATGTTCCATAATCTATTTTCGTTTTAACCGATAGACTTGCAATATTTCTCCAACTGGCTTTTTGACCTCTCCCGACTTAATTTGATTCACTACGCAATGTGAAAGGTGTTCTTCGAGTAGTACATCTTCAATATTAGAGAGAGCTTGCTTCACAGCTGAAGTTTGCGTAATGACGTCAATACAGTATGTGTCTTTCTCAATCATTCCTTGCAGTCCACGAACCTGTCCTTCGATTATCTTAAGGCGACGGATTAACTTTTTGTGGGATTCTTTCATGATTAGTAGTATACCCCCTAGGGGGTATTCCTAGCAAGTGACTACGTCTTAACTTTAAAGAAGTAAGACAAAACCCTCACCTTGATAGGTGAGGGTTTTGTCTTAAGGTTCGGTATCTCTAGTACCTCAAGCTAAGTGGTTCAAAAGCCTGCTTAATTTTTGGCTTGAAATAAAGGTACATGGGTCACACCGATACTTAGTTCTATTGGCGGAAAAGAGAGGATTCGGCCCTTACAGGACCAGTACCCCAATTGGCTATATTATTTCGCACTTCTTACAGACGCTGTACACCTTGTCAGTATTTTTTGCAAAAATACTAGGCAAGGTCTT
>JAYVIL010000037.1:0-4854 GCA_043770255.1 Candidatus Kaiserbacteria bacterium | reverse complement strand
TCGTCACGATTACAGGTTCCAGCAATTTGCCCTAGGAAAGGGGCAAATTGGGAACGAAATTCGCAATGGTCACTACGTTCCCTTGCTCATTTCTTTTTATAATGGTATTACTTAGGGCTATGTTTGTAGATCAGATAACTTTATTTGCCAAGGCTGGCAAGGGTGGTGATGGGGTAGAGCGGTGGCGACATGAGAAATTCGTTGCTATGGCTGGTCCGTCAGGTGGCGATGGGGGTAATGGTGGCGATATTTATATCGAAGCTGTTCGTGATTTAGGGCTGCTCGCCAAATATACCGGGGCACCAGTGTTTGAGGCAGACAATGGGGAAGATGGTCAAAATGCCAGTAAACACGGACGGGGAGCCAAAGACACGACGATCAAAGTACCAGTTGGTTCAATCGTCACCGATGTCACCCGTAACCGCAGCTACGAGTTCTTTACAGAAGGATTGCGCGAGCGCGTTTTTAAAGGGGGGCAAGGCGGTCTGGGAAATGAACATTTTAAATCTTCAACCAATCGTTCACCCAAAGAAACTACCAAAGGAAAGCTAGGGGAAGAGGGGTACCTCAAAGTCGAGCTAACCTTGGTGGTTGATGTGGGTCTGATTGGTCTACCAAATGCAGGTAAGTCGACTCTGCTCAATACATTTACTAATGCCAAGAGTGCAGTTGGAGCTTATCCTTTTACTACGTTACAGCCGCATTTAGGTGACCTATTTGGGTACGTGATTGCTGACATCCCAGGGCTTATCGAGGGAGCCTCAGAAGGTAAGGGGTTGGGGCATACGTTTCTTCGGCATGTTACCCGCACAAAAATGCTCCTTCACCTTGTCTCATTTGAGCATGAAGATCCGATCAAAGAGTATTACACAATTTTGAACGAGCTATCTTCGTACCATAAATCACTTACTGAAAAAGAAGAATGGATTATTTTTACCAAAAAAGACCTTGCTAACCAACAACAATTAGACACAGTTGAGAAATTCATTGACAGCACCAAGAAACGTGTCTTTATTATCTCTGCAGAAAACGGAGAAGGAGTAAAAAAACTACAAGATCAGCTGGTACAGCATCTTCGGCACGTGTAATATAGTATTCAGTTGGCAGGAATGCACACTCCACATCGCCACAACGTTAGTATTTTGTAGTAAATTTTTTCATGTATACACCAACTATCGGACTTGAGGTCCATGCAGAATTAAAAACACTGAGCAAAATGTTTTGCGGCTGCAAAAACAGTCCGCACGAAAGTAGCCCTAACCAAAATATTTGTCCCGTTTGCATGGCGCATCCCGGGTCACTGCCTGTAGCAAACGAGACCGCCATCAGACATGTGCTTTTATTCGGGACTGCTATCGGCGGCACCTTGGCCACATATGCAGAGTTTGATCGGAAGAATTATTTTTATCCAGATATTCCAAAAGCCTACCAAATTAGCCAGTACGCCTTTCCGTTTGTGAAAGGGGGAAATCTGGGAGGGGTTGCGCTCACTCGAGTTCATCTAGAAGAAGATACTGCCCGCAGTCAGCACGATAAAGGAGATGACAGTCTGGTCGATTTTAATCGAGCGGGCGTGCCGCTCATGGAGCTCGTCACTGAGCCCGTAATTCACGATGCTAAGACTGCTGGCAAATTTGCAAAAGAGTTGCAATTGCTTTTGAGGACATTGGGTATTTCAGACGCCAACATGGAAAAAGGGGAGATGCGAGTTGAGGCCAATATTTCTGTAAGTAAGTCCGGAGAGCGCTCAAAGAAATATGTTGAAGTAAAAAATCTAAATTCTTTTCGATCAGTCGAATCAGCAATTGATTTTGAGATTAAACGCCAGATCGAACTCCTTGAGGCTGGCGGTGAACTAGCGCAAGAAACTCGTGGTTGGGATGAAGTCAAAGGAAAAACATTTAGCCAGCGTTCAAAGGAGACAGCTAAAGACTACCGTTATTTCCCAGACCCAGACTTGCCTAAGATGCAAATCAGTAATTATAATGCTTTTAGCAATGCTAGTTTAGCCGAGATAATTCCTGAATTACCCGATGAAAAGCGCTCAAAATATAGTGATATCGGATTAACGAGTAATCAGATTGAAGTATTACTGCAGAATGAAGTCTTGATCGGATACTACGATAGATTGCTTGCACTTGGTCTGACAACCGCAGTACTGGTTGTAGCTGCCAATTACCTCGTAACCGATTTTTCACCGCTACTACAGGGTGCTACAGAGTCAGATCTTATTCTTTCTCCCGCAAACTTTGGAGCTTTAATGGTCATGGTGCATGAAAAGAAGATCTCTTCTCGTGTCGCTAAAGATATAATTATAGCCATCGGGCTCAGCGATACTGACCCTCATGCGTACGCCACTGAGCATAAGCTTATCTCGGTGTTTACTACGGCAGAGTTAGTGACGCTCGTACAGGAGATCATCGCCGCTCACCCTAGTGTCGCCAGTGAGTACAAAGCAGGCAAGACAGCGTCATTGCAATTTCTACTAGGTCAGGCCATGAAGCAAACTAAAGGGGCCGTTGATCCGGTCACTCTCAAGACTACGTTCGAAGCGGAACTTGTCTGAACAAGATAATTATATTTATCAACACAAACATCTGGAATCTGGTCCAGGTGTTTTTTGCTCTGGTATACTATTTGTAATGGAGACTATTGAACATAACGGGAGTACGTTTGTTAAGGCGACAACCTTGGCAAAAAAATATCGCTACACTACTGACTATATTGGACAGTTATGCCGTAGTGGAAAAGTCGAAGCCAAATTAATAGGTCGAGCTTGGTTTGTGAACGAAAAATCACTGATGAGTCATAAAAATGATCGTTATAATAATACTCGCTCATCCGAGATAGTCATAAATAAAAGCCTAGTTTCGGACCGGGAAACGCACTCGGTGACTCTGAGACGTGAAGTCAGACCCGTACTTTTAAAATCTACCCATCGTTCTATTTTGCATGCTGCCGAACCAAAGACGTACAATTTTGAATCTCGAGGTACTGCCCGTGTTTCAACCTACCACCAGGATGACGATATGTTAAAACCGGGTACTTTTATGATTAAGACAACGCCAGTTGTTGAAAATAAGGCCATAATTTCCGAAGAAATACCTCATAAAATCAATGTGTCTGTGGAGGAACGAGGAGTACGTAAGTTACTGTTTGAAGATTTACCCGAAGTAGCCCTCCGAGGTGATCTGAGTATTGATTCGCTTGATGATCCTGATTTATTTGCTGAAGTTGAACCTGTCAGTTTGAAAAATATAAAATTTGCCCCGGAATCGGTTGTCAGGCCGAAAGTTTTAGTTACAAAACGCTATCAGCCCAAACCCTCAGTGCATGAAGTCGCTGTCTCCCAAGTTAATTCCAAGGTAGTTGTGCCCAATGTAGAGAAGCAAAACTTGAGCCAGTCACAGCTGGCGCACGTAAAGGTCGCAGCAGATATTGTGACTCCGACAATTGAGACGCCAGTGCGGTTCATCATCGTGCCCATCTTGATGGCGGTAGCAATATTAGGGTGCGTGGTTATTTTAGGGTTGGCAAGTCATGCAGAGACAGATGGTGTAGAGCTCCGTCAGTCACTGGCATTTAGTGTTGCATCGGTGCTAGAATCTGTCCTAAAATTAGCCGAAAGTTATTAACACTCTGGAGGCAAAAAACTTCGTTTTTACCTATATTATAATAGGTATAACAGTTATTTATGTCTCCGAAAAACTCCTCCCCAGCGCACTCAAACTCATCAGAGTTTATTTCTCTGGCGTCGGCTGTGACGCTTGTGTCTTATTCGCGCGATTACATCAGACGATTAGCGCGTGAAGGAAAAATAAAATCTCGGCAAATTGACAAAGAGTGGTTTGTGAACAGACAAGCTCTCCTCAATTTTTTTGAGACGAGTGCAGTTGAGGATTCCGTGAAAAAAAGAATTCTTAGTTTATCTCGAAAAAATGATCTTGAAGTAAAAGATTTTTATTTTGAAAAAGTCTCCCGTATTTTAGCGCGACAGTCATACTCACCAAACATCGGCTTTGCTTTAGCTATTTTGACAATCTCTGGTGGTTTGCTGTCAGGGTTGCTGCTACATCAGGCGGCTCAGGTGACGTCTCATAATCCAAATGTCAGCTTGGGGGAGTTATTTGCAACAATTACATCTTTGCCCAATCAAGCTGCTGTGGTGGCGGCCGCAGAACAGTCAGCTAACGTTATTTTTTCTGACACTATCGCCGAGGAAACAACTGAACAGATTTCTATGGGTGGCGGGGTGGTTCTTTTCCCTGCTGTCTCGCAAGGTAACCTGGCACAAGTTGAAACTTTTTTTTCCGATGAGGTGGTGGTTGTGGTAACTAGTTCAACAACAGGTTTTGTGCGTAATAAATCCCAAACCACAAAACTGCCCTTCGTGCGCATTCCCGCCCCGGCACCATAACTCACATGCAACGGTATCTTGTCACAACCACTCCAAACATCATCGCCATCATCTTGGCGGTTTTGCTATTTTCGCTCACCATCCTCAACGTTACCTCAGCCCAAGCCGCCCCCAACCTCCAGCTCAATTACCAAGGAAAATTAACTAATTCCTCAAACGTCGCCGTAGCCAATGCTAGCTACCAAATGGAATTTAGTCTCTACACCGCCACCTCCGGTGGTACTGCCATTTGGACTGAAACCCGGACTGGAGCTAATAAAGTCACCGTAGAAAACGGCCTGTTCTCAGTGATGCTTGGTAGTGTCAACCCACTTACCGGTATCGACTTTAATCAGACCTTATACCTCGGAGTGACGATCGAAGCTGACAGTGAAATGACTCCCCGGAAAATACTCGGTGCCGTCCCGGCAGCCTTTGAAGCCAATAACGCCAATACG
>JAYVIL010000036.1:0-15029 GCA_043770255.1 Candidatus Kaiserbacteria bacterium | reverse complement strand
GCAGTCCCACCATAGCGTACAAACTCGGATGTTCCAGCGCGAGCGCAACTGCCCTAGCACTCGTTGATTCCTTAGTCCCAATATTAATCACCATTACTCCTTCGGCCACACACTTCGCAATCACCCCCTCAACGTCATCCGCAAACGACAACAAATTCAAATGTGCATGGGTGTCGATGTAGGCTAATTTCATTTGCTCAAGTTTACCACAAGAAAATTGAAGTTGCCGGACCTGCATATCTATGGATTTTATGACACAATTTTTACGGTGAATAACTAGCTTCTAATCATACGATTAATCGTATGATTAGACTATGACCCATGTATCAAAAAATCAGCTCGAGGCTAAACACCTCAATTCACTTTTTATTCAGCTCAGTAAGGTTCTTGCAAAACTTAATGAGAATGTATCTGAGGAATTTTTTAATGAGTTTTTTGGTGCCGAGGAAAAAATCATGTTTGCAAAACGCTTGGCTGTTATTGCTATGTGTATTGAGGGCAATACCACTTATCGTATAGCCCAACTTCTCATGATGAGCCCATCGACAACCGAACGGATAAAACATAAATATTTGAAAGGACATTACAAACATATCGAACTAGTTATCACCGGTAAACGACGTGACTACAAAGAATTATGGGAAGTTCTGGAGATTATTTTGAGCGCAGGTCTTCCACCCCGTGGAAAGGGTCGCTGGAAATCAGCTGGACTTATTTAATCATACGATTAATCGTATGATTAGACATTGATGAATGATTTATTATAAGTAAAATTATTTACTAATATACTGGTCATACGTTTGTAAGTCACCGTACCAATGATCGGTTTCGTGACTGGTAATTAAAGTGATATTGGGGTTATGGGTGGCGAGCATGGATTTGGTGAATTCGTAGCTGGTTGTTGGGTCAGCGACATTATGAAACGCTATAGCCGGCACCTCCAGTTCCGAGAGTGGTGCCCAGGAGTCTTTAAATAAATTGTCAGCTGCTAAATCAAGCGGCATACCGAAAAACACTACTTGTAACGGTTTTAGTATTCCGTCGTGCAATGTTTGTAATGCCAGCAATGAGCCCGCTGATTTCGCAAATAAAATTATTTCTGCATCTGGCGACAGGACATCAACATGCGACTTAAGTTTTTTTGCCTCCTGAGTAAAATCAATGTTCTGTTCCCCATTAATCCAGTGGTCATACTCCAGCATAAACGACGAATCAAATTGAGGCGCATAATGTTCTAGTATAAGCTCGCCCCAGGCTTTATTTTTTAAGCTATTGCCTGGCAAAACGATGAGGTGACGTATATTAGTTTTTTATTACTGCTAGTAACTCTGGAAATTCGGGGTCTAGAATATGGCCACGGTCAGTGAAGTAGTGAGTTGTTGCATCTGGATACTTGGCAGCTAAACGCTCGGAATGATGTATGGGCACGTAGGTATCATCGGTACTGTGCCAAATATGTACTGACGTTATATTGGCTGCCAAGCCTGACCATTGTGTAATATCGATACCAAACTCCCCCACACCAGGACAATCAACATCATCTATCACTCCCGCTACAAGATGTAGTTGTGACACAGTCACTGGTAGTTTATTTTCGGTCAGATATCGCAGTAAAAATCCAGACCCAAGTGAGTGCCCTACTAATACAACACCGTTACGTAAAAACGGAATTACTTTTTCAAACCATATACTCCACGCTTTATAATCAGCATTCATGGCGTTGGGCATACGAGGCATGATACATTCATGCGATTCAATTAATGCCTCCTTGATTCCATCTCGCCACTTTTTTTGCTCTACCGGAGAGGGGTCATAGGTGAGACTTTTAAGAAAATCGTAAAATTCAAAATTATTATCAAACGAGTCTCCTCCATGAATAAAAACTATTTGATTTTTTTCCATATTACATTTCAAGTCGGGAAAACAAGTTGGCTGGTTTTTTATTTTCTTCGACGGCAGCTGTAATTATCTCGGTCGTTGCAGGTAGAAATGGATTGAGCAACTGAGCAATTGCATATACTTCAGCAACTAATTCAGTGATAATACCTTTTGCTCGCTCTGGATCAGTTTTCACTAACTTAAATGGCTCTTCGGCCGTAATACGTTCATCGAGCACTCCAATACGACGCCAGATATATTCAATCGCTGACTGTAATATAAAGCTTGAAAATGCATCGGTATATTCGAAGGCAAATTTGGTTACTTGTGGTTTAGAGATTGGTTCGTCTAAATGTGTCTCGGCCATTTTCATAACGCGGGCGACGAGGTTACCGAGCCCATTTACCAAGTCAGCTGTATACCAGTCGTCGAGGCGCTCCCACGTAATATCGGTATCATCAAAAGGGTGTACGTGACGCAAGAGTAAATAACGAGTCGCATCGGTACCGTACCGTGCCACTAATTCAGCGGGTGAAATCACATTGCCCAGACTCTTGCTCATTTTCTGTCCCCCACTATTTATAAAACCGTGATAACAAATAGTGTCAGTTAAAGGAACATCAGCCGACATAAGCATCGCTTGGAAGATAATTGATTGGAAGCGGACTTGGTCCTTGCCCGCGAGCTGGACGGTTTCACCATCAACCCAAAACTTTTTAAAATTACCATTTGCATCATCGGGCCAGCCGAGTGTACTGATGTAATTGGTTAACGCGTCAAACCACACGTACATGACGTGCTCGTCGTCCCCCGGAACCGGAATTCCCCAATCCATTCGTTTTTTACTGCGTGAAATACTAAGATCCTCGAGTCCGGCTGTCACAAACTGTAGTGCCCAGGCCCGATACGATTCAGACAAGGTGCGGGCAGGGTCTGACAAATATTCAGTGAGTTTCGTTTGGTAGTTAGATAGTTTGAAAAAATAGTTCTCTTCCTCAATTTCGACTGGGTCTACGTTTGGGTGATTTGGGCACCGGCCGTTTACCAAATCGCTGTCGCGAAGAAACATTTCATCTCCCACACAGTAGAGACCTTTGTAGGTTTTTTTGTAGATGTCACCTTTCGCTAAACACGTATTCCAGATGGCTTGGGCGGCCAGTTTATGTGAGGCATCGGTGGTCCGGATAAAATTGTCGTTTGAGATATTAAGAGCTCCTTTTAAATCAGCAAATTTGGCAGCGTAGGTATCGACATATTCCTGGCGTGGCGTACCCTCACTGTCGGCTCTTTCGGCAATTTTTTGTCCATGCTCGTCAGTACCAGTAGTGAAAAAAACTTCATGTTCCATTAGCCGCCAATAGCGAGCCAAAGTGTCAGCCACCACTAATTCATACCCAAACCCTATATGGGGCTCAGCATTTACGTATGGCAAGGTGGTAGTGATATAACGTGGTGTTTTGTCTGACATAATCTAAATACAGTACCACAATCTCTAAAAATAGAAACGGGGTGATGCCTGCGGTCGCATCTCGCGACTCACTAGACACCACCCCTTCCAAATACCTACTCCTGACACAAAGTAAACGTTGTGCCAGCGACTGCCCTGTGATTGGCGCCAACCACTTAGACGCGAGCGACTGCAATTTCGATACTTGGTGTGAACTATACTAGCACAACAAGTAAAACTATTTCAAATAATTTACAAGTTCTGAAATAGCAACCCGCTCTTGTTCCCCACTATCGCGGTGACGAACGGTGACGGTATCGAGCAGATCGGGGTTTTCACCTAAGGTATCGAAATCGATAACGATACAATACGGAGTCCCGATTTCGTCTTGACGGCGATAGCGTTTGCCGACGTTTCCGTTATCATCCCAAGCCACATTACCGAACTCTTTACGTAGCATTGTAAAAACCGTGCGGGCTTTTAGGGCGAGCTGTGGCTTATTCTTGAGAAGTGGAGAAACAGCAACGAGGTATGGAGCGAGATCTTTATGTAACTTCAAAACCACTCTTGTACTACCGTCCATCTCTTCTTCATGATACGCATCAGAAATGACAGCTAGGAACAAGCGGCCGAGACCAACTGAAGTCTCTAGAATCCATGGAATGTACTTTTCTCCTGTTTCGGGATCGGTATAGCGCTGATCGACACCAGAGAAACTCATGTGCTGAGTAAGGTCATAGTTTGTTCGGTCATGCACACCCTCAAGCTCATCAAATCCAAGTGATGGGAAGTTATACATGATATCCCAAGCATCAGATGCATAAAAAACTAAATTATCATGTTGCTTCCACTTTAAGTTCTCTTCTTTAATGCCAATTGAGAGGTACCAATTCCATCTGTCTTGCTTCACCTGCTCATAAGCGGATTTATTTTCATTCGGCTTCACAAATAGCTGTGTATCGGCCTGCTCTAGTTCTCGAGTACGGAACAGGAAGTTTCGTGGAGAAATCTCATTTCGAAACGCCTTTCCAATCTGAACAATACCAAACGGTAGTTTGGGTGACATTGAGTCAAGGATGTTTTTGTAGTTCAAATAAATTCCCTGACAGGCTTCTCCAGGGAGATACACAGGATCAGATCCTTCTGAAGTAAAGTCTCCTAAGTTTGACTTTACAAGAAGATTAAATGCTTTGGCTGGTGTAAAGTTTTTTTGGCCACACTTTGGGCACGCAATTTTATCCCGAACAGAATCAAACAATTCATTGATCTCTGATTCTGACATTTTTTCATCAGCGGTCACACCTACACTTTCAAGCTCTTTATCAACTCGAATGCGGGTATTACATTCTCGACATTCTGCTAGCGGGTCGGAAAATCCTGATGTATGTCCACTAGCTTCCCAGACTTTTGGATGTTTGAACATTCCAGAATCTATGCCAAAATAATTTTCTTTGTCATAGACATTGGCCTTCCACCAAGATTTTTTGATGTTGTTCAAGAGCTCGACTCCATTAGGACCATAATCGAAAACACCGGCTAGTCCACCGTAAATCTCACTCCCTTGGAATACAAAACCCCGGCGCTTGCAGAGCGAAACGATTTTTTCCATTTTATTAGTTTGGCTGTCGGGATTTGTCATAAAGTATATGTAAGGTTTTGTAATTATGGTCGAGTGACTTGGCCGTTGTTTTCTTCGAAACCTGACTCTAAACCAAGTTCTGAACTAGCAGGTGATGCTTCAGCTCGGATGATTTCATTGGTAAATCGATCAGTAGCCCGGAATCGTTGTGTACCAATCACTGCAGGAGTTGTACCAATTTGGTTCTGACTTGGCAAGAGGGCGATTTGGAACGTTGTGTTTTTCTTTGCTCCCGCTTTGATATCACCAACCGTCCACGTCAGCTCCTTGGAGACAGGATTAAACTCTAGCTTACCATCACCGAGACTCAGATTCTCGAAGCTCACGTATTGTGGCAGTGATGTTGTGAGCACACTACCGGTCACATCATTACCACCAGCACTCGCAGTCAGGGTAACGGTATAACTTGTTTTAGTATCAGGGGCTGGTGGAATTGGACCAACATCAGTAAAGCCGGCGACATTTCGCGCAATGGTCCGGGCTACCGCTACCGACGAAGTGAATTTGACTTCAGATTTTGCGGTTCCAACCAATTGTTCAGTAGCGCTGGTTTCATTTACTCTGCGAGCAAACGCATTGGCGGTAAGCGCATATGAAGGAGTGGATTTTTGATCGCCTGGACGCAACGTAAAGACAAACTTTTTGGTCGCACCAGGTGCCACTGAAGATAAACTTTTATCGCCCGAAGGGTCAAACCGGATCACGTCTTTTACTGAATCATAAAAACCATTGTTTACTTGAACATTTTCACGTACCAGAATATTACCTTTTATTCCCACTTCTACCGCCATATCATAGAGTGTTTGATCAAGGGTGTTTTGAACAGAAACTTCAACTACTGTATCTTTACCGGTTGGCAACGTAACAATTTCAGTAACGAGACCATTTACACCAATACCTACATCAATGAACGGTTGTTCAATGACGAAGTCCGCTGTGGCGTTAGCGAGCACCGATCCGATAATGAATTGATTGTCCGGCTGAGGTGTACCAGCTGAGAATTGAATCTGAAACTCCTCTGTTTGCTTGCCGACAATCGCCCCTTTAATGACAATTTTAGTTGAGCTTTCAGGTGCTAATTCTTTGATGATCCAGGCACTTTCCCTAAACGCTGGGTTGGGTGCAGCACTACTATAATCAAAATTAGACGGGTAATTAGCGGTGATCAAAACATCCTTCAGTGGTGTTGAGGCGTTTGACTGAACAGTTAGTGTTACTTCTACGTCTTGACCGGCAGAAACTTTTTTAGTTGATTCGACGCGAATTACTACCGGTGACGAACTAATTTTAAATGTCAGCGGTTCGCTTTCTTTATAAAAAGTACCATTTGAATCGACGAGGCGATATTCAATAGTGGCTTTGATTTGGCGTTCTTGGTTTTCTTCACCATACATGACAGCTTTGATCGGTATATTAATGGCTTCGCCAGCATTGATGCGATTGAGGGTGATTCTTTCTTCATACAAGTCTTTGGCTGGTGTATCGATTGATTTTGTACCAGCTGGGTAATTGATGATTAACACCGCTGATTCAATCGGAACTTTATTTTGGTTTGTTACCGCTATTTGAATATCCATCACTTCTCCGCCAGGGGTCGTGAGTGGAGCGGTTATTGCAATACTAATATTTTTATTTGAAATCTGACTATTGCCAAACATCAAATACAGACTTGAGAATATGATAGTAAGCAAGAACAGCCCGAGGGTGCCCAAGAGAATAATCGTACGGAATGAATACCGCCAGCGTTTTTTTTCTACCGGGACCTCATGTATTGATAATGTAGGCTCCGTGAGGTCCTCTGCCCGATGATCTACGAGTGGTTCTGCTGGCACTGGTTTTTGGCCCGGCCAAACTGTTGGTGTTGTTTGATCAACAGGAGCAAGATTGTGACGAGATTGAGCCGCTGGTGTCACCCCTCGTTCATACAGACGACGACGCATATCATCTATTTGAGCCTGATCTTTTAATAATGCCATAGTGATTACCAGTATATCATTTATCAATATTTGTACCTACGTAAAAGAGTGCGATTCGAGTGAGTAAGCGAACGCAAGAGCGTGCACAAGAACCACTGAGCGATGGTGTGGGTTTACGCCACAAGATATCTCGTGGGTAGACAGTTTCTATTAGAAAGGCCAATTGACGTCGGGCGTGCCGTATTCGTTGTATGGTGCGTCAGACTTACCGTAGCTTAACAAAGAAGCGTGCCGTTGACGCCGGTTCTATCTACAAATGACTGGCTGCAGTTGCTTTATCTGTGACTGCTTTGAGCGTCAGGAAGAGTTCGGTTGGGAGTGTCCGGGTGAGGAGCATTTCCAAGTCAGTCTCAAGCACTATTTGAATATCTTTGGTACTCGCAATATAGCCGAGACTATAGAGCAGCCTCGCTCGAATGATTTCTTCAATCATCAACCGATTTTCGCTTGCGGCTGTACTCGCGGATGCCAGTCCCAGCATCACCTCTTCGTAGAGCTCTGGGTGCGGCTCCTCACCCGCAACAAATCGCCTTAGCAATTTGCAAATACGAACGACACTACCTCTCACTTCACGGTCGACCGCCTGGCTAAACAAATTACCTTCTGACTGCACACTCCCAATGCGCCACCCTGTCTTACCTTTTATGAGAGATACCGTGATAAGGCTAAAATCTTGCAGGGCAAACCGTTGCCGACTGCGTTCTTCGCGCACACTTTTTGCCGACGCGTACAGCATCCCAGCGGTTTTAGTAAAGAGCAAGTACGACTTATCAGCGGTGTTGCTGTCGAAGCTGCCGACGATCAATGCCTCCGTGATATAAGTTTGATAGCTCATACAAGGGGCGTGCGGTAAAAATCGAGAACTACTGCGTGGAATGAAGAACAGATCGTAGCGACAATTCTGAATTTCTGTCCCGATTTTTTCTGCACTTGGGAAAATCGCTGGACCCGCTGCACAAAATGCGGCGCACCGTATGCTCGATAGGTTTCGCCACATTTTATTTGTATTCCTTGTATCTCATCTTGTTTAAGAAAACTCATTTATTACTTTTTATAAATTTTTATCAAACTAATTTGTTGCTCTGTATCGTTTTATCACACTAATTTACAACTTAAAACCTTACTCACTAAGACTTATGAGAGCTTCTTGAGCGAGATCGTGAACGTATACCCGCCGGCAGTGACTGTTGTCCCAAAAACTATTCCGAACTCTACCGTGACGGCGCCGACAGTTTTTTTCAGGAGTTCCTCGTGTGATTTGATAGCTGCCGACCCGGCGTCATCCGTTGCAAGCATCAGGGCAATCCGGTCAGCCGGCTCTAAACCAGCATCCTTACGCATATCTTGTACTGCCCGCATCACTTCACGGACCGCTCCTTCAGCGAGCAGCTCGGGTGTTAATTCAGTTTTTAGTGTTATTTTAGGAGCATTGTCTTCACCGACACCGTCGAGGCTAATTTGCTTGACGTTGAGTTCATCTTTGATTAAATCAAGCAATGCCATGTCGGGCAGCATCGTAGTGCGAATAAATAATTCGGACAAAGGTTGACGAACTTTTATGTTCGCTTTGGTGCGCGCTTCTAGACCAGCCGTCACAAACATTCGGACCTCTTTCATTTTTTCAATCAGATCAGTATTTACTGCTCCCGCAACTGGCCAAGCACATAAATGTACACTCTCAGGCTCGCTCTCCCTGCGGACTGCCTGCCATAAATGTTCAGCGTAAAATGGCATCACTGGGGCCATGACTTTAGCGAGTTCCCGGAGCACAAATCGTAGGGTTGCAATCGTTAATTTCTTGTCAGCTTCGTCATTATTTTTTAAACGTTCCCGGGAACGGCGAAGATACCATACCGATAGATCATCAATAAAATCAGCTATCGGCCGGGTCGCCTTATCAAGCTCGTATTTTTCGTAACCAGCGGTTGACTCGAGCGTGAGTTGGTTCAGGCGAGTCACAATCCATGTATCCAAGATGTTATCCGAGTAAGCGCCCCCCTCTGTCCCATCGGCATACATTTCATACATCGCCAACACATTGTGTAGACGACCGATATTTTTGCGCTGTAGTTCGAGTACTTCTTTTTCACTAAAGTTGAGATCTTCCGCCCGTAGTACCGGTGATGTTAGTAAATAAAAACGAACAGCATCTGCACCTACTCGACTGACTAGCTCCATAGGGTCTGGGTAATTTTGTAGCCGTTTTGACATTTTCTGCCCGTCCTCGGCTAAAATAGTTCCATTTACAATCACATTTTCAAACGGTGACTTTCCAAACAAGGCTGTTCCGAGCACCAAGAGTGAATAGAACCAACCCCGAGTTTGATCGAGACCTTCGGCAATAAATTGTGCAGGGAATTGTGTCTCTAAGAAATCCTCGGGATTTTTCCCCATGAAATGATGCTGGGCATATGGCATTGAACCACTCTCAAACCAACAGTCAAATACATCCGGTACTCTGACCAAAGTTGTGCCGTCCGTGTCGACAAGCTTAATGTCATCGATGTATGGCCTGTGGTAATCAAGAGCGTAGAAGTCATTGTGTGGGACAGGGGTAAACGGCAGTGCTCGCACTTCTGCATTCCCCATATAGCCTTCTTTTTTTAGGACAATCACTCGAGCATGATCGGCGGCTTCGGCTACGCAGCGTAACGCAAACGTCGAACTCGCATGACCAACAATCAGTACCGTTTCGTTTGTGTGTGTCGCATCAAAATCATACAGGAACTCCCCTGCTCGTTTGATGAGGTCATACCGGTTCTCGACACCAGAAATTACTTTTGTAAATTTTTCTTCTTCACTACTATAGTTAGCATTATATTCATCCCAAGTCTTGCCTTCATAGGCAGCACCAGTTTGTAGCTCAATTATCCGAGTATCAACTGACACCGCTGCTTCAGGTAGACCAAGCTCTCGCGCAATCGCCAGAGCGGTCTCGCGCGTGCGCTGCATACCCGAGTGAACAATATGTGTAATGCCTTTATCCTGCAGACTCTTGGCGGCATCACTGCACTGCTGCACACCTGTTTCAGTGAGCGGGTTATTCTCATCGGCCATAGCATCAATCACACCCGTAAGATTACTCGTAGCTTCCGCATGACGGATGACAAAATACTTGTTCCCGCTTTGTGGTACAAACTGTTGTAACTCAGACAGTGACCCAAAAACTTTGTAGTCACCCGTTTTAGGATTCTTCCAAATCGGTAAGGGTGCGCCCCAGTAACGCTGGCGTGAGACCGCCCAATCACGCGCCCCCTCGAGCCAATTACCAAATCGGTTGCTGCCTACATGTTCAGGTATCCAGTTTACGTTGTTATTAGCTACAATCAATTCATCTTTAATTTTTGGCACATTCACAAACCACGATGTGGTTGCGTAGTTTAAGAGTGGTGTATCGCAGCGCCAACAGTGCGGATAGCTGTGGGTGATATTTTCTTTTTTAAACACCTTACCGGCTGCCTGCAGCGCCTTTAGAATTTCAATATCGGTATCTTTATGATCTACCCCAGAAGCATCATCGTCTTTTGGCTTAACCAGTCGACCGGCAAAGTCAGTAACAAAATCTAAGAAACGTCCTGAATTATCAACGTGATGAATAATAGGAAATTTATTTACTTGGGCCAGCTTCATATCATCGTCCCCGTAGGCTGGTGCAATGTGTACCGCTCCAGTGCCTTCGGTCCCCACTTCCACATAGTCTGCATGCCAAATTTTCCAGGCATTAGTTTTATCAAAGTCTTGGTTCGTCAGATATGAAAATGGAGGCTGGTATGACGCGCCAACCAAATCAGAACCTTGCATTTCCGACATAATCTCATAAGACACCTCGCCTAGTTGTGACAGCCGTGCTTTTGCCAGCAAAAAGTACTCTGCACTGCCGTCAGTTTGCGTTGCAACTTTGACATACTCAATCTCGCTATGGACAGCCGCCGCCATATTACCCGGCAAAGTCCACGGGGTCGTAGTCCAAACTAAAAGACTCGTATCAGTCACATTTCCCTGTTCATCGAGTAGAGGTAGCTTCACCGTCACGGCGATATCTTTGATGTCTTTGTAGCCCTGGTTAACTTCAAAGTTAGAGAGGGTCGTACCACAGCGTGGACACAGGTGCATGGTTTTAAAACCTTCAAACACGAGACCTTTTTTATGGAGCTCGGAAAAAACCCACCAGACACTTTCGGTGTAGGTGCTGTCCATAGTTTTATAATCATCCTCCATATCCGCCCACCTGCCCATTCGAGGAATCGCCATTTTCCAGTAGTCGGCATATTCCATAACAGTACTGCGAGCTGCTTCGTTAAAATTTTTGACACCGTACGCTTCAATATCACGCTTGGTAGCCAGTCCCAATTTTTTCTCAATCAGGTTCTCAAGCGGCAGACCGTGACAATCCCAACCCCACGTTCGCGGTACGTGATAACCCTGCATTGTTTTAAATCGAGGCACCGCATCTTTGATGGCGCTCGCCAAAATATGTCCGTAGTGCGGTGTTCCCGTCGCAAACGGCGGACCGTCGTAAAATATAAAATCTCCTTTGGGCGCTCCGCCGGCTGGATTCGCTAGACTCTTTTTAAAGATATCGTTTTTATTCCAAAATGCTTGGATCGCTTCTTCGCGCTGTGCGACTTCACTTTTTTCTACTTCTGGCACCACGGCCACTGAATCATTTTCTCGTCCATGTTGTTTGTTCATATATAAATAGATTGTGTATGTGTATCAGACATACTAATAAAACTGATGTATCAGACCAGCTTTTTTATAGTATCACAAAAATCGGTACTGGCTAGAATGCAAAAAGCGCGGGCATGCCCGCGCTTTTAATTCACCTTTTAAAGCCCAAATGATAGAGTCGATCCTCACGATCGCGTCTCCCCGCTTCTGTAGAGAGAACTTCCTGCCACGTTGGCTGGTATAGTTCCAACAATATTTTTACGAACATCTACTCTCCCTCCAAGCATTTTCTGTTTGCCTGTTCCGCACAAAACTGCCTACCGACAAGCATACTTAGAATTTACCGAGCGTCAAATCACTCTATAACCGTTCCGGCGCTTTAATTGCCAGAATAAATAAACCGTTTTTAAGCGTTGTCGCTACTGCCTGAGCGAGTAAACATTTATACGGCGCAAATTCATCAGTAGCATCAGCGATTTTCTCGTGGGCGTAGAAAGTGTTAAAAGCTCCAGCGAGTTCAGTAAGGTACCCTACCACTTTGTGTGGTGCCCGGTCATCAAGTGCGGCAGCTACAACTTCTTCAAATCTGTAGAGCGTTTTTTCAATCTCATATAGAGTAGTCGGCACTGTCGTCAGTGCAGGACTGACTCCCGCAGTGCGAGCTTTATCGAGCACGCTACAAATCCGGGCGTGGGTGTATTGCAGGTATGGACCTGAGTCCCCTTCGAAACTCAGCGCCCGCTCTTTATCAAACACTGAATCCTGTAAAATACTGCCGCGCAATGTGGCGTATTTAATGGCAGCGATGGCGATATCGTTTGCCAATTCCGGTGAGGCTGCTGCCATGCCCGTTTCAATAATTTTGTCATGAGCTGACTGGGCCACATCCGCAATAAAATCTATCGCTGAAATCACATCGCCGGTTCGTGATGACATTTTGCCGGTGGTGAGCTTTACCATACCGTGTCCAATATGTTCGGTTTTGGAAGCTAACTCCGGATACACGAACCCCATCGCTGTTTTTAATACTTTGAAGTACTCGTTAATTTCGTTTGCTGTCGAAATAATCGAGTGGTCATACCCACCGAGTCGATCATCTTTAAGTTTCGCAAGCGCAAGCTCTTTGGCTTCATACGTCGGTAAACCGAGTTTGTTTAAAAATACTCTAGTGTGCAATCCGTATTTTTCCCCTTCGAATATATGGGCCCCATCACTCTCCGGAAAAATTTCTGGATTACCTAGGACAAGGTCCTTCCCCATAGCTGCTCCTTCACTCTCAAAGAAATATTCTGAGAATTGTGTATCTACTAATTTGTACACTGATTCAAAATACGTTAGGGAGACTGCCTTGCCCGCGTCATACAAAGCATTTACTGTTTCATCGGTACGTTCATAAATAACTTTATTAAGCGCGGTGATTGCCACTTTAGCTGTCTCATCATCCTTATAGGCTGTGGCTCCAGTAGCATAAGCTCGGCCGAGGTCTTTAGCAGTAAAATCACTCTCAGGTGACATGCCTAATTTTTGCATCCCCCACATTGCATGAGCAACATGTAATCCAACGTCCCCCTGATAACACACACGCCGCACATCCGCACCAGCCATCATAAATAATCGGGCAATACTCTCCCCCACTGCGTTCGTGAAAAGGTGTCCAATGTGAAACTCTTTAAATGGATTTGGGTCGGTATATTCCACGACAACTTTTTTATCTGCCCACGAATCATTACGCCCCCAATTTTCTCCTAGATTTATAATGCGGTTAGTTTCAGCTACGAAGAAATCACGAGTGAAATAAAAATTGATAAACCCCGGACCAGCGATTTCAATTTTCTCAACGTATTCAATTTGACCAGCTAGTTTTTGAACAATTTGTTCGGCGATGACCCGCGGTGACTGCCCTACTGATTTACTCGCAACCAAAGCCACATTACAAGCGTAGTCACCATGGGTGAGTTCGTTTGGGTGTTCAATCACAAAATCACTCGGTGGTAATCCCAGGGTTTCGAGCGCTTCGGTAACGGCTGTTCTAATGACGTCTTCCATAATATTGACACTATAGCAAATAATTCTGGACCCGGGTACTCCAGTGATTAATCGATTCTTTTTTGCAACGTCTTTGGCTCGGTACTGTTATCAATTATAAATACCTCTCGACCGAGTACCTGCCCGCGAGCGGTTTCGACACTACACCGCCAGACTCCATCACGACCGGCTTGAATTGCTGTCCAACCGCGATAGCCATTTACAGCTTTGCCAGTAATCGGATAGGATTTTTTAAAATACTCGGTCCAATTGCCGTCTGCATTTTTGTATTCCCAAACATGATAAATATCAGTATCAATTTTAGCGGGGGCAAACACCCGAGTAAAGCAGGCAACCGTGCCAGTATCAGACGGGTGAAAAACTTGACGGACTTTTTTATCAAGGCGATACCACGGTACAGGTTCGTACGTTAGCTCGTACCCAGCGTCACCAAATTTAACTACCGAGTGTACGATACCAATTTCTTTGAGAGATAGCGGAATAGGTGGAATGATGTTTGTGAAATATAACGTATTTAAAGCCACGAACAACCCAAATACCAAGTACACAATCGACTTAGTTTGCAAAGCCATGTAGTTCGGAATAATTTTCGACAGCATTTGGACCACCATGTACACGATAATAATCGCCAACACACCACTGGCGACAAAAATCTCTGGGCCCATATGCCCTAAAAACACCGGCACTACCATGACGAGGTACGAAAACAAACCAATAAAATAAGCGAGGATGTTAAATACTAATTGTTGCCCACGATTTCGTACTGTTTCATTTCCATAAATAGCCCCGATAAATAACAAAAGGAAGGGCCAAGACGCGAGGAGAGCCCCGCTTTGCGTATAAAAAATAAGCATCCCTGAAAACAAACCGCCAAAAGAATACTGCATCAAGAGCGGAGCAACTTTTCGGAAAAAAAGTGAAATTCGTTCACCAAATTTCTCCGCGATACTCGCATAGAGTAAAAGGATCGAAACGGTAGCCAGTACCACATAAAATAATAGGATGAGATTATCAAACACATCATCCACCCGGTTGAGCAAAATCAAGTCGGTAATAAAACCCATTACAAACGCAATCGTCAGCCAGTGTCGTTTGGCATGATGGATAGTGTCCCGAAGATTCATGTCTGTAGTATAACTCATCCCTGCACCCAACTAAGTCACCGAGTACAAAGTTAATTTGAAATAAAAAAGACTCCTCAAACTTTCGTTTGAGGAGCTGAGTATGGAACGAGGGACAGTAAGTACAGACAATTGGACAGGGGGACCAGCCCCCTCTAGCCACCTTTGAAGTAGGACACCAATTAAATACAATTGTTGTCATGAATAAATACAAACATTTAAGCTTCGAAGAGAGATTTGTGATTGAGAAG
>JAYVIL010000035.1:0-5165 GCA_043770255.1 Candidatus Kaiserbacteria bacterium | reverse complement strand
ACGAAATTACCGTCTACAGTCGCGACGAAGCTAAGCACTATTTCATTAAAAAACAGTTCCCCAAAGTAAACTGCATTATCGGAAATGTTCAAAATTACGAACGTCTCCACAAAGCGAGTGCGGGACACACCATTGGTATTTTTGCGGCGTCACTCAAACAAATCGAAGCTGTCGACCAAAATATTGAAGAAGCAATCGACACCATTGTGATTGGTGCAGTTAATTCACGTCGCGTTGCGCTCGAGCACAACATGAAAGCCGCCACGTTTATTTCAACTGACAAAAGTCGTGCGGCCACGACGCTCTATGGCGCTATGAAATTTGTTGGTGGCGAACTATTTATTATTAATGCTGAAAAAGAAAACACGCGCCTGTCATCAGTTATTTACGGTAACGTATTTAATTCAACCGGATCCGTTATTCCGCTCATCTGGGATTCAATCGAAAAAAACTATTCACTAAAGCTCTATGGTGAAGAAATGACCCGCTTTATGATTGAAGGTGGTCGAGCGGTTGACTGTGTCGAGTATGCGCTTGTGCAAAATGGTGTCAGCGTCGTGCCCGCGCTACGCGCTATGAAAATTGCTGATTTATTCGAAATCTATCGTGACAAATTTGGACTTAAATTTGATATTGGTGAACCACGAATTTCTGAAAAAGCGCACGAACAAATGATCGCGTATGCGGAATCAGACCGAGTCTCATTTGATGCCGAGAATGAGATGTATACGATCCACTACAAAAATATCGACGGTAGTGTTGTACTCCCACCAGAAGGTTATAGTTCAGAACTACACTGCATGTCAAAAGATGAGCTCGATGAACTTCTACAAAACCACAATTATTTCAAAGGTAGCAGCTTCATGTAACCTAAATCTTAGGGGTGAGGAAACGACTTAAGAAGCTTCCGCAAGACTCATTAAACTATTTTTAAGCGTGTTAAAAATAATTCAATGAGTGGACAGTTCCTGTAAGGAAAGACCCCCTAAGATTTTTTAATTACTAAAATAGATTCTTTATCTTTTTGAGCAAGTTCATGAGCCCAATCCGACGTAACACTTTGCGGGTGCGGGCATAGGGTACCCATGATTCGGCCCAGTGATGGCGACCATAGGCGGCTTGTAGTTTCTTGGGGCCACAGTACTCACCTTCTTCGCATGGGAAAAAATGTGCGGCGGGAAAAATAGTGACGGTAGTGGGATTGGTATTGATGGCTCGACTGAGCACTAGTGGCGATGTTTCTTTGATGGAGTAGACGAGAGTAGTTTCATAAAATTTCAGTGCCTCGTTCACAAATGAAGCCCCTGCTACAGCACCAATGATACTTGATTCAATTTGTCCACTACGACTGACCCCCACAAAACCTTCTCCGCTCACAGTATCAAGAAGTGAGGTCAGTGGTTTGAGGATTTCCATATCGGTATCGAGATATATCCCGCCCTCGTTTTTAAGGGCCCAAAACCGAATATAGTCAGACACAAAAGCCCATTTTTTTTGCGCAAACATTTCTTGTACGTACGGATGCGCCATTGGACTGTTGAGTTCATTCCAAAACCTGATTTCATACTCCGGCAGGTATGTTCTCCAACTGGTGAGGCACTGTTCCGCCAAGGGCGACAAGGGTTTACCCCCTACCCAGATATAGTGAATAATTTTAGGGATAGTGGTTTTTTTGGGATTCATAGAATTATCTGACACGTTTTATACAACTATAATCTATCGTTAATTTGTTACCGAAATGGTGATTTTTGGGGAGTGGTAGAGCGGAGTATTTTCGCGAGTTGTTTACTATCGAGGCCCAGACTGTCATCCCCCACTACTTTTTCATTTGACTGCCCAGTAGTTTGCACTGGTGCTTCTCGCTCTGGCTGTGAGATTTTTGCTGAGACATTTTTTTCTAGATTAGCGAACACATTTTCGATTTCAGAGTGGAGGTGCTCAGCTTCGGTTTTAATTACGACCGAGGCTGGAGTAAATGAAGTTATATGTGTATCTAGTTCTGGTACGAGAGCAGGTGCTTGATTATACACTTGAGTTGGCAGAGGGAATGGTCGGGGTGGGAGTTCACGTTTCACATTTGTGGTATCGACTTTTTTGAGTTCGGCGAGAGCCGCTTGTAGTGGAGTAATCGCCGTATCAATTTTTTTAAATGTATTTGGTCCGGCATATTTTTTCTGATCACTGTCATTACCTGCATCTACAGTATTTTGTTTAGTGTCTTTTTTATCAGAACTACTCGCCGCTGCGATCTTAGCTAAAACCGCTCGCAAATCCTCAGCTTTTGGAGCTGACGGCCGGGGCTTTATGTCAGCTGGTTTATTTTCACTTGCTGGCCGTGATGCTGTTGTTTTTTTGTACTCACGAGTAGGTTCTTCGCGTTTTTTAAATACCGGCTTTTCGGTTGGCGGTTTTACTTCAGTCGTCTGTACAGCTACTGGTTCGACAGCGGGGATCGGTGTGGGTAAAGCAGTCGCCGCAGATAAAATGGGTGCTGGTGACTGCGTTAGTGTTGGTGTTGGTGTTAGTGTTGGTATTGGTATTGGTGTTTGCTTGACTGCAGCTGCGGGCACAACATTATTTCTTGTCGGCTGGTTACCTGAGCTCGCGGGGGTCGGAGCTGGCTTCGTTTCCGTTTTTTGGTACGGCTTCGGCTTTTCTACTGGACTTTTTTTTTCAATCTTCTCGGGAGTATGTAAATCAGTAACGATTTTTTCAACTTCTGGTCGGGGTTTTGTAAAATTACGGCGCGACGCGGCAATCACCATGTCCTTATATGAAATGGACGGAGGCAAAATAGGATCAAGTGTTCGAGCTGAAAATGGTTGGGATCCAATACCGTCAATCATCAAGGTCAAATAAATCTGAGCGAAGCCCAAATTCACTAAATCTGCCGCGAGGAAACGTGGCGTAAATACCGTTTCGAGTGTCTCCGCATCAAAGGGACCGACACGAAAAGAAATAGTCGTTCCCACGTTCCCAAAAACTGCATCACGTACCTCCTCTTCCATTTGTTCAATGTATTGGTGCGCAATAATCAGGTTGAGGTGGTACTTACGGGCTTCAGATAAAATGTTCGCAAACGTTGCGTTGGCAAAACTCTGGAACTCGTCCACATAAAAATAAAAGTTCGGCATCACCTTCATCTGGGCGAGTGGTAAGTCAGCCCGACTCATGGCAGCGAGATAAATCCGGGTGGTGAGCATCGAGCCGAGCAGGTTGGCGTTCGTCTCCCCCACCAACCCCTTCGACAGGTTCATAATGACGATTTTTTTCTCGTCCATACATTTACGGAAATCAAAACTGGAATGTGGCTGTCCGATAATATTTCGAATGAGGGGGTTACCAGTAAACTGTCCAATTTTGTTTTGAATCGCTGGTAGTGCCTCGGCTGCAAACCGTTCGGTATAATTTGCGTATTCATCCACCCAAAACGACTTTACCGCTGGATCAGTACAGGCGTCGACCACCTTAAGACGATAGGCTTTATCATTAAAAAGGCGGTTCACCGACAAGAGTGTGGTATCAGGGTATTCAATTAATACCAAGAGGGCGTTGGTGAGGATATACTCCATGCGCGCACTCCAGGCATCTACCCAAATCTTCTTAAACGTCGACATCAAACCCGACACAACGAGGTGTCGTTTATCGTGACCCACATCCTCCATCACGTTAAAAGAAATTGGGTTCTCGAGATCAAACGGTGCAAAATAGACCACGTCATTAATACGGTGTTCAGGGATGTACTCAAGCAAAAGTTCTGCTGCCGAACCGTGGGGATCGATAAAGGCCATTCCTTCACCAGTTTGAATATCTTGGACCGCCATGTTTTCGAGTAACGTAGACTTACCCATACCTGTCTTGCCCACGACATACATATGGCGTTGACGGTCGCGGGCTTTAATACCAAACGAAATATTTTGTCCGCGGGCATCGGTCTTTGCAAAGAAGGTAATTTTTTCAGGATCAAAACTCATAGTACTAGTAGTATATCATTACGACCCAAAGCGGGCATCGGCATATCCGAGAAGCTCTTTCACATCAGCGTTACGGCTATCTGATCCGAGGAGCACAATCGCAATCACTCGCTCTGCTCCTTTTACTTTAATTTTATGTAAGGTCACAGATGTTTGACCAGCGGCGGTTGTCTCGCCGACCTTACCTCCGATAAAATTATCTAAACCGGCCACCTCATTAAAGTTGCTGAGTGCACCAAACTCACCACTGACGTAGGCGGTTGGCAAATCTTGATTGGCGGTTAAATCTACAATGAACTGCCGGGTGGTATAGATATATTTAATCAGACCAAGCAGGTCGCGGACGGAGGAAGTATTCTCACTACTCAATCCCGAAGGATCAGCAAAATGTGTATTTGTCAGACCGATAGCTTTGGCTTTTTCGTTCATATGAGCCACAAATTTTGCTCGCCCGACTTGGTCGGCAATCACGTCAGCAGCCTCGTTTGAAGACTCCACCAGGAGTAACTGAAGTAAACTATACATTGATACTGTTCCCAGTCCGCTTAAGCGTGGAATGAGCGACTGTACAAAAGTCGGCTTATTGACTGATACCCGAGCATCAAGATTAATATACTCAGCCGCCACTAAAGCCGTCATTAGTTTTGTCAGAGATGCTATCGGTGCCACACTATCTAAGTCTGAACTTGCCAAAACGGTATTAGTCTCAACATCTGCAATTAAGTAATGCGGGGTATCCAGCTCTGGAATTTTTGGTTCATAGACAAAATCATCTGGTGTCGCGGGCGCCTCGTGGACTAAAATTGGCATATCCTCAGCGGCCAGTTCATAGATCTGCTTGGCGTCAGCATCAGCCAACCTAATACCTCCACCCTGGAATTCTGCTGGAAGCTTTGTACCATTCTCGGTGTAGGGCCAGCCATGAATGATAAAATTGCCTTGGAACTTAATATTCCATGGTGTATACATTTGGCCAAAACTGGAATACAGTTTGGCTTTTTTTTCTTTGACTGCGTACAGTCCAGCCGGAGTTTCAAACCAGGAACCTTTTACTCCTTTGGCAATGATTGGTACCTGCAGTTCTAATATCCCTCGTTTAAAATACCGCAATTGCATCGTTGTTAAATCTGCTTCGATAAAGGTTTTTGACTGAGATACAAACGCATCGCGTGTTTCAGCAAAAAAGTTTGG
>JAYVIL010000034.1:0-2041 GCA_043770255.1 Candidatus Kaiserbacteria bacterium | reverse complement strand
TTCCTGTTCCGCCACCCATACCACAGGTGATGAAGATCATGTCAGAACCTTTGAGAGAGTTGTTGATCTCTTCACGAGTCTCTTCAGCAGCTCTACGTCCCATGTCGGGATTACCACCAGCACCAAGACCGCGGGTAAGATTTTTACCGATGTGGATTTTCTTTTTAGCGAGCGAGTGATGTAGGTCTTGTGCATCACTGTTGATAGCGATGAACTCTACACCCTTTACCTTTGCTCCAACCATGTAGTTCACGGCGTTATTTCCTGAACCTCCAGCACCAACAACTCGAATTCGTGCAAATGATTCTACGTCTGATTTAATTTGTTCCATATATAAAAATTATTAATTACCTCCGCTAAGTTAGGGTCACCAAACTTGTACGTGTGAGTATCATACAGGTAATAAAAAATCCTGTCACTATATTGACGAACCTGACAAATGTGTCTTTGACATCCTAAGATTTACGTGAATTTGTAATGAAATTTTGGCTTAGTATTTCTATACTTTAAATTGAAATGGAATGAAATGGGACTTTTAAAAACGAGTGAAATTCAAGGCGCCCAAGAAAATTTTTCGTGAGCCGTATTCAATATACGGTGAACAAAAATTTGCGTAGGACAACGCAGAAGTTCACCGTTTTTGGAAGTCCTACGGCAAAAATTGGGAGAGCCAGTCGAGGATTGTCCGCTTAGTCGCCTTGGCAATTCCAATCGCGGTTGACTCTTCACCATCACTCGCACCAATCATACAGAGACCATAGGCTACCGCCCATGAGGCGTCGCGGACTTTGGTGTTTTTACCTACCTCAAGGGTGGCGATGCGGGCTGGGAGATTGAGTGCGGTCCGTGCTAGGTCTTGGATACCTAGGGTGGTCGAGCCGCCACCGGTGAGGATGATTCCAGCGGGCAGCAGTCCGTCCTTTTTAATTTTCTTGAGATGCAGGTCAATCAATTCAAAGATGTCAGACAGGCGGGCGTTTATGATTTCCTCCAGCTTTTTCTTGGGGTACGTTGTACCGGTGATGCCACCTCGTTTAATTTTCTCGGCTTCTTCTAGAGTGATCTTGAGTCCTAAGGCGATATCGTTTGTGATGTCGTTGGCGCCAATCGGGAAGACTTTAAGTGAAATCGGAGTGAGGTCTTCGAACACTACAATTGATACTGTCTCGGCACCAATGTTGGCCATGATACAGCCGGCCCGTCGTTGGGTCTTTGATAGGATTACAAAACTAGCAGCCAGGGGTGAAGCCATCACATCCTCAACATAGACACCAGTGCGTTCAACTGCGCCAATCAGATCGTTGAGGTGTTGTTCAAACGTGGTGATAAAAAGAGTGTCGACTTCGAGTTTAGTGCCACGCATCCCAATTGGCTTGCCGAGTACTTCTTCACCATCGATACGGTACCGCAAGGGAATCTCGTGGATGACTTTTCGGTTAGGAATATGATCGGCGATACGTTCCGCGCTGTCGGCGGTCGCTTTCTCGATATCTATTTGGGTAATCTCGGAATCTGCCCTTGAGGTGATGATTTCACCAGTGGCAACCATTTCATCAAGTCCGATACTCCCGATTGATAGGTAGGCCTTTTTAACGCTCACACCAGCAGCTTTCTCGGCTTGGGCGATCGCACTGCGAATACTGCGCACTACGTCTGCCTCATTGATGATGTACCCGTTACGGAGCCCGCGGCTCTCCGCAAAACCAGTGCCGATGATTTGCGGCAGGATCCGTTCATCACGAGATTTAGGTACACGGACAATTGCTACCTTGACTTGGTAGGTGCCGACGTCTATTCCCGTGATGATATGTTCAGACATATATTAGTGCAGTGATTATACAATAAACCTGCTAAATTGAGTGCAATTCGCGGCGGACAAGTAAAATGCGACGAGTCGTACCTTTTGTACGGTGAGGAGTATTTTTTGCAGTCTAACAAAGGAGGGTGGCATTTTAGTAGGTTTATTTAATTGAATATTTAATCATGTACCTCCGTTCCAGTTTTTCCATGAGGGTAGCCTCAGGTTCGGTATGGTGATCGT
>JAYVIL010000033.1:0-16011 GCA_043770255.1 Candidatus Kaiserbacteria bacterium | reverse complement strand
GCTTCACCAACCTTTACCGGTACGCTCGCCGCGGCCTTGGCTACCTTCTCCGGTACCTTAAATGTGACGGGGACGAGTACGCTTGCGACGACTACCATTGCCTCATCAACTATCACTACCTTGACCTTAAATAACGCCTTGGCCCTGACCTCAGGGGGAACCGGAGCGACGACCGCAGCCGCAGCCCGTACCAACCTCGGCGCCACCACCGTGGGATCAAACCTTTTTACCCTAACTAACCCCGGAGCAGTTTCCTTGATTCGCATCAATGCCGACAACACCGTCAATACAGTCGCGACCAATACCCTCGGCATCGCGCTTGCCGACACCACCGGCACATTGTCTGCGGCTCGTGGGGGGACAGGGCTCACTGCATTTGGGGGAGTGAACACTATTTTGTATACCTCAGCCCAAAATGTGCTGGCAACTTCGACGAACTTTACGTTTGATGGGACTAACTTTGTGTTAGGAACTGATGTCGGGTTGTCTCGGGGGGCGGCGAATACTCTGACACTCGCTACCGGTGATTCACTCAATCTGGTGTCGGGGGCGGTGCAAGTAGCTGGCACAACTGCTCTTGATAGCAGTCAACGGTTTTTTGCTGCGAGCGGTGCCCTTGGTGCAGGAACCTTGGCGTACTCGTTCTCAGGGGACACAAATACTGGTATGTATGGTACTGGGGCAGATATTATGCGTTTAGTAACGGGCGGTGCCGATCGAATGACGATTGATGCGAATGGGAACGTAGGTATTGGGACAACGACCCCGAGTACCAGACTCACCGTCTCGGGCGGGCTGTCTTCAATAGCGGCCGGACGAGCAAACGAGATTTATGGTCTGAGTGCTACGACTTCGGTTACTACCGGCTACAGCAATACGCAACTTGGTGCCTTTAATATTTTGGCGGCTGGTACTGCCGCGTACGAAAACACTATTATTGGGGCCTACGCTACCTCTACCGGGAACGCGAACACCTTGATTGGTGCGAATTCATCGGCGCTCGGTAGTGCTCAGGTGATTATTGGTGCAAACCTAACTAGTGCGTCGAGTTTTGTGACACTCATTGGTAGTGCATCGTCGATTTCTGGTGGGGCACTGGTTTCAATTGGTGTGAATAACTCCCTTACTCACAACGACGCAATTGCCTTGGGGTACGGTTTAGTCTCGCAAGAAGACTACGAAGTTATTTTAGGAAGTAGTGATACTGCCTCTACTGCACCGAGCATTAGACTAGTTGGCGCCACTAATGCTTTTGCCGCCCGCAGTCTCTTTGAACTGGATACCAGTTGGATTGTGAGTACCGAAGGGGCGCAGCGCGGGCGGGCGACGTTTGGAGTGTATGATACCGCAGAGCGGGTATTTATGCAGGCAGACGCCACTGGCTCTGGAGCGAATGTCTTTTTTAATGCGGGTAGAGTTAGTATCGGAACAACATCAACCAGTTCGCTCCTAACGGTGCAGGGGGATATAAACATCTCGGATACCTCGCAGGGATATAAGATTGGGGGAAATCAGGTGTTGTATGCGTCGTCAACTAATGCTTCTACATTAATCGGTTTTGGCTCTGGTTTAAATTTAAACTCTTCTAGTTACGATAATATTGCGATAGGAGCTGATGCTTTAAGGCTTTCATCAACAACTATTAGTGACAATATAGCGATTGGATTGAATGCTTTGTATAATAATGCAGGTAATGGAAATCTTGCAATTGGTCGTGATAGTCTGGTAAATAATTCGACGGGCTTTCAAAACATTGCCATTGGTACCAGATCTCTAGAACTTAATGCCTCAGGACGCCTGAATATCGCATTAGGTGAAAATGCTTTACAGGCAAATATTGCTAGTTATGGAAATACAGTAATTGGGTTTGGTGCCGGATCTAACATTTTAGGGAATGCAACCACAACAGATGGCTATAATACTATTGTTGGCTATCAGACAGGTCTAGGTATAACAACAGGAACCCATAATACAATAATTGGTGCGAATGTAACGGGACTGTCTCCGACTCTCGCTAATAACATCATCCTCGCCGACGGTTCTGGTAACCAACGAATTAATGTGGATGCTACTGGTAATGTTGGGATTGGTACCACCTCTCCATTTGCTAGACTTCAGGTACTGCGAAATTCTACTGACATTAGTGGAAATACTCGTTTATTATACGTGTCTGGGACTCAGTCAGTAGCTCATACCGGCAACTACTTTGCAATTGATTCGCAGCCTCAATTCACTGCTGGAGCGGGCAATACACTAGCTGGAATCTTTGGGGTACGAGGCGTACCACAAAATACAGGAGGAGGCACCGTAGGTACGATGGAAGGATTGCGGGGTCAGCCACAAAATACGTCTACTGGACTTGTGAGTAACATGCGGGGAGTGTTTTCAGCTCCAACTAACTCTGGAACCGGCACTACCACAAATATGTATGGAGTTTCCTCAATACCAGTCACTACTTCTGGTGGAGTGACTAATCTGTACTCTCTCTACGCTGATTGTGGATCTGACGGAGCTTTAGTAACCAACTGTTACGGTCTCTACATACCGACAGTTACTGAGACAGGGGTTGTTACTAATGAATATGGTATTTATCAGCAAGATATAGATTCCATCAACTACTTCGGGGGATTAGTGGGGATTGGGACAACTACACCGTCAACGAAGCTTCATATAGCTGGAGCAACTGATCAGTACATACGAATAGACACCTCAGGTGCCGCTGCGTCAGCAGGAATAAATCTTGTGCGGACTGTGGCTTCTGGCGGAGACTATCAGTTGTCAAATACCAACGGGGTATTTGAGTTGAATTACGGAACTGATAACTCGACCTTTGGCACCAATTTTTTGACGGTGAGTAATACCGGCAACTTTAACGTAGCGACCGGACCAATCCAGCTTGCGGCTACAACAGTAGTTGATACAAGTAGGCGTATATTTACGGCGAACGGGGCCCTGGGTGCCGGGACGCTGGCGTATTCGTTTAGTGCCGACACGAACACCGGTATCTACGGCACTGGTGCAGATGTCATGCGTTTTGCGACCGCTGGTGTTGATCGGGTGACAATCGATGCGAGTGGTAACTTTGGTATCGGAACTACCACGCCTCCTTTTCAATTGAGTGTGTCTGATGCTCAGGCCACTAATTACGTCGCACGAATTACTAATACCAATACTACCAATACAGCTGACGGTCTCTTAATTGCACTTGGGGTGGCGAATGCTTCGCGCGCTGCGGGGAACTACTTTATAGGATTCGCTACGCTTGATGGTACAGTAGCTGGAAAAATCCAAGGAGGTGCTAGTGCTGTGGTTTACACAACAACCGCCGCTGACTTGGCCGAGTATTTCCCTGTGTCTGATGAACAGGTAATGCCAAAACCAGCCCAAATTGTGGCGCTGGATCCAGACAATGCGGGGGGAGTGAAACTCGCCAGGTCAGCAGACGTCCCCTTTGGTATTATTGCAACTAACCCAGGATTTTTGGGTAACGGACCTATCTGTAAAGCGCGAGATAATACCTGTGACGCAGATTACGCCAAAGACAATGCCATTGTGTCACTCAGTGGACAGGTACCCGTTAGGGTTAATTTAGAAGGCGGATCGATCAAGGTCGGTGATGACATTACTCTGTCATCTGTAACTGGAGTAGGGAAGAAAGCGACCGCAGCTGATGAGGTGGTAGTTGGTATAGCTCTGGCTGATTACACTGAGGAAACTAACGAGGGTACAGTCCGCGTGTTTGTCGCTAACAAGACACACACACCACTGGCTGATTTGGTCAGACAAAAATTATTTACAGTTGATTTGACGAGTAGCAGCAGCGTCTTTACTTCGGTACTAACTGATGAAACAGATACTATTTGGAATCGAATTGTAAAATTAGCTCAGGGTTTTAAAGACGGTATTCTAACACTCGCCGGAGTTAAGGCAGAAACTATGGAGGCAAATTCTATCAAGACAGACAAGCTGTGCGTTGGTACCACTTGTATTTCTGAAGATGAATTAAAAGAAATAATTCAGCAAAGAAATATTAGTGCACCAGATAGAGATGACAATAACGGTAACACAAATCCACCTGAACAAATCGAACCTGATGAAGTTACCGAACCTACGCCAGAACCAGCACCAGCACCAGAACCTACACCAGAACCTACGCCTGAACCCCAACCCGAGCCAACGCCAGAACCAACAGCTGCGCCCGAGGAAAATCAATAGTCGGAGTAACTATTCACATGCCAAAACAACAAACAAAAATTCAAAATTACTGGATTATGAAGAGTGAGCCGACTGAATTCAGTATTGATGACCTTAAAAAACAAAAGCGAGCACGTTGGGGTGATATTCGCAACTACCAAGTTCGTAATATGATTCGCGATGTGATGAAGGTCGGTGACTGCGCGCTTTTTTATCACTCGAACGCAGACATAATTGGGGTGGTTGGCGAAATGCGGATTATCCAAAGTGCCTACACCGACCCCACTCAATTTGATTCAGTAAGTAAATATTTTGATCCACAGTCACAAATACAAAATCCTCGCTGGCTGGCAGTCAATGTACAATTTGTTTCCGAGCTGCCGAAGACGGTGACCCTCGCAACGATCAAACAACAGCCGCAATTTAAAAATCTACCCTTAGTCCAAAAAGGTAACCGTTTGTCGGTTATGCGGATTTCTCCACAGCATTACGACGCATTAGTTTTGTTAGGTCAACAGTAGAATCAGCTTCTTTTCAACATCAGCCCTGTTTGGCGGGCGTATTCTCATTTTCGCTACTATATAATGTGTAGTGAACTTACATGTTGGCAAAATTCGCCAAATTGCTTGGAGTACAGCAAGCGGCTTTTTTAGTCGGGTTATTTTCCATTATCCCGTTGTCAGCACTGGCGGCGGACGAGTACCGTTATGATTCTTTTGCCTGTCGTTACTTTAATGTTGTCCTCATTCCGTTTGGTGGTTGCAGCGTAGATGAAGTGCAGATACCGGTAAAACCGACGGCGCCGCCAGATGAAACTGTGGTGGTAATGAATGACTATTCTGCAATTACTCCTTCACCAACAGGTGCAGGTAACGAACCGGTTGAGTCCGTGGTGTACCAAACAAACACCCCTACAGTGAAACATACCTATGTCACGAACAATGTAACGAACGTAACTAATCCCACTACCGTCATTCGTGAGACAGTGACCCAAGTACAGACCGCAACCGTTACGGATAGTGTCTCCAAAAAACTATTCTATGGTCAAATTGATAAAGTTTTTGATACAGTGGGTGACAGGATCAGTAATGTGCGCGATGATATTGATGCACTCTTTGATGATATCACCAGCTCATTTACTACTGATACATTGACGTTAAGCGGAACATTGATTGATGCCTATGGTGCGGCTGGAGCTCCTGGCTACGTACTGCAGAGTACTGGTACCGGAATAGAGTGGGTAGCGACGTCGTCGCTCGGAATTGTAAGCGGCGGTGGGGGAGGTAGTGGTGTGACGAGCGTGGCGTTATCGGCCCCGGTCGGTTTTTTTGTTTCCGGGTCACCAGTGACAGGGGTCGGCACGCTCGCCCTGTCGTACGCTGCTGGGTATGAGGGTTTGCTGAGTGCCTCATCTACCAACTGGAATTCATTTTACATGACTCCGTCATCTCGTATCACTGCTGGCACCGGACTAGCGTGGGCCGGAAATACTCTGTCCATGGACGTCGCTGGTAACTGGACGGGAACGTTTGATGGTCAAGAGGGGGTCTACTACCTCAACCGTGGGAATCAAACTGGTACGCAAGCCACGTCAACCATCACGGGGGTTTTTGATGTAGCCAGTGGCGGGACCGGAGCCGCCACTATCGCTGGCGCGCGGAGTAATCTCGGTTTAGGCACCATTGCTACCCTTAGTACTATTAATGACGCCAATTGGAGCGGGACGGCACTGTCAATTAGTAATGGCGGAACTGGTTCCTCGACCGCCCTCGGTGCCCGCAGTAACTTAGGCCTCGTTATCGGTACGGATGTCCAAGCCCAAGACGCAGAACTACAGGCACTAGCCGGCCTCCCCTCGGCCGTCAATCAACTACCGTATTTCACCGGTTCCGGAACCGCCGCCCTCGCTACGGTGACTATTTTTGGACGGAGTTTGATTGATGATATAGATGCTGCAACATCCAGAACAACTCTCGGAGCGTCAACGGTAGGGGCAAATTTATTTACAGTAAGTGACCCCGGGGCCGTCCGCTACACCCGTATCAACGCCGATAACACCATCTCGCTCCTTGACTCGGGTGCGTTCCTCGCGGCCATCGGTGCTGGCGCAGGGAGTGGAACTGTCTCGAGTGTTGGATTATCGGCTCCACTGGGCTTCTCCGTCTCGGGTTCACCGGTTACCACCTCCGGTACCCTGGCCCTCTCATACACTGCCGGTTACGAAGGACTCCTCACCGCCTCATCTAGTAACTGGAATTCTTTCTACAACACCCCATCATCACGAATTACAGCCGGCACTGGTTTGAGTTGGACGGGGAATACACTAAATGTTGGAACCTCAACGTTAGGTATCGCCCTCTCAGACACAACGGGTGTTCTCGCCGCTACCCGTGGTGGCACCGGTCTCTCATCAATCACCCAAAACCAACTCCTCATTGGCGGAGCAGGGAATACCTGGACACAAATCGCCACCTCAACGCTAGGACTCTCAGCCTCATTTACAAATTCTGCTGGGCTCGCTGGTTTACTCTCGGACGAAACTGGTTCAGGCCTCGCGGTATTTGCTACCTCACCTATTCTCACTACTCCAAACCTCGGCACCCCATCAACCCTCATTGGAACTAATATCACTGGAACTTCAACCGCCTTTACGGCTTCGAACGTGGTAACTAATGCTAACCTCACAGGGGTGATTACGTCAGTGGGTAATGTGACGAGTTTTGGGTCGTTTACATCCGCTACCCTGCAAGGTGCGTTAACTAATGAAACTGGATCAGGTAACGTAGTTTTCTCAACCTCACCAACTCTCTCTGGTGCGATTGCGGCCTCGGCGGCAACGTTGGCGGTCGGCACCAGTACTGTAGGAGGAACGCTTGATGTAGTAAGTAATCTAGACATAAACTCTGGTAACTTGTCACTTGGAGGCACAAGTAGAATTACGAGTAACGGTACTTTGGTAGCTAAAGGTGGCTCGGCCGGTTCTCCTTCGTATACGTTTACCGCAGGAGCGAATATGGGTATGTACCGTGAAGCGTCTGACGTCGTTGGCTTTACCACCGCCGGAGTTAGTCGTATGGTAATTGATGCTAACGGCCGCATTGGTATCGGTACAACGACACCAAACGCGCAGCTTGAGGTCTACGGAGCTACACAACTCACCGCTGCCTTAACAGATGCGGGTGTAAAAACAGGCATGTTTGCCCTAAACGCGAGTACAACGACAGCTGGTAGTGGTGGATCTATCGCTTTCGGAACCCTGCAAACATCATCGGCTGGGTATGTTGGATTTGCTGCCATCAAAGGACAACTCGTTGATCCGACTGGACGCACCACGGGTGCCATTGCCTTTTCAACTCGCGCCGCAACCTCTAGTACAGCACTCACCGAGCGTCTACGTATCGATGAAAATGGAAATGTTGGTATCGGAACCTCTACCCCCGGCAAGCAATTTGAACTTTTCTCAGCTGGAACAGCTACCTTGAGCCTGGATGGTACAGCAGCAGGGGCGTTGTTCTTTAACGAGCGTGATCAAGTAGCCGATAGTCGCAAGTGGCTCGTTCGTACCGAGAGTAGTGCGCTGCGTATCCAGGCACTTACCGATGCCGAAGGTGGGGGTGGTAACTACACACAATTTGAACGTAGTGGTAATAATATAACCGGACAAGCTTTCTACGCTTCAGCAGTTTTAAAGAATTTTATCTCTACAAACGGTGATTCATATTTTACCTCTGGTAACGTAGGTATTGGTACAACAACCCCAGGGAGTTTGCTGACAGTTGCTGGAACAATGAACGCGACGAACCTCCTCGGTGGAGCGACCACGCTCTCTACCGATGCCAACGGCAACATCATCAGGACACCATCGGACGCCCGTCTGAAAACCAATGTGCAGAATATCGAAAATGCGCTCGATACCGTGCTTGCACTCCGGGGTGTGAAGTACGAGTGGAAAGACAAGCAGCGGTTTGGTGATGTGACCGAGGTTGGGTTCTTGGCTCAGGAAGTAGACCCACTAATTCCTGAGGTAGTACGTAAAGGCGGGGAGTACTGGGCCCTCAATACACCGAATATGCTAGCTTACGTTGTTGAAGCTATCAAAGACATGTGGAGTAAAGTCACGATTATTAAAGATGATGTGGAAGTCCTTAAACAGCAAAACGAAGAACTGCGGGCGCGGGTTGATGCGCTTGAGGCTGCGCAAAATAATGGCGGTGCTGACAATGGGGGAAGTAGCGGCGCTAATTTAACCCCAGATCCAACTCCGACACCTGATCTTGCTCCAGACCCTACACCAACGCCTGATCCTGTTCCTGCACCAACGCCTGATCCAGCGCCAGCTCCCGAAACCACCACTCCTGGCGATATCTTGCCGTCTATCAGTCCATAATTTGCTAGTATAGTTATATATGAAAAATAATCAACAGTTTAAAATCCAACTTTGCATCACTGGTTTACTGGTTGTTATTATTTGTGCTACGGTGTTGGTGTATGCCAAGGTGCTCCCACTGAATGGTGGACTGAGTGCCCTGGTGAGTCGCGGTAACGTACCAGCGGCCGCATCACCATCACCTACTAGTGCTTCAGCTGTCGATCTGCGTGATTTTACCCTGGTGCTTGAAGAGAATTTTGATACTGACTTGAATATATATAACGGAAAGACAGGACTATGGAATGTGGATTCCAGACGCGAGAACCTGGTCACTAACGGCCCGCAATCAGTTTTTCTCTCCAATACCACCAAGACCACAAGCGGTGCCCTGGTCGGTATCCACCCGTTCCGTACCACGAGCGGTATTTTACATATTGAATCAGGAGTTATTCCGGTGGACAAAAAAGCTGCTGTAGCAGATGCTTTACGATTGGCTGATCAAGCCGACAGTATTCCCAAGGTAAATTATTACACCGGCATGCTCAATATGCATGATACGCTCGGTCAAGCCTTTGGGTACTATGAAATCAAAGCCAAAATCCCCAAGGGTAAGGGCCACTGGCCAGCGTTTTGGCTGGCGCCATCAACTGTTGGTTGGCCACCTGAAATTGATATTTTCGAAGCGTACGGCAAAGGCATTGCCAAAAGTACCGGAGCGGACAACGAATTTCATACCTCTAGTTTTTTTGATAAAGTCGACATCGCTGGTAATGCAACGCAAAACGTAGCATACACCAATCAATTTGATCTAACCGCTAGTGGTACACCACGTACTCCAAACTATCGTACCAAAGGTGGGGGAGAGCAGTATCAATTCACGCGCCACCATGATGCTTTAACGGAATACAATGCCGATATCTATGAACAGTTCTGGGTGTACGCTGCAAAATGGACGCCAACAGATATTACGTTTTACTTTGGCCCTGACAGTAATTCATTGCGACAAATTTTTAAAACACCGACGCCACCTGATCTAACGTCACCAATGAACATGATCATCAATGATCAAATTAGCACTGATTATGGTTGGAATCCGGTACCGGGGTATGACAATCAAACGTTTGCTCCTGATAATACTTTCCAGATTGATTATGTAAAAATCTACGCGCTTAATCCTACGAGTAAACTACAAGGGAGTGGCAGCGGGGCTGATATCGTCGATACAGCCGCCACTACAATGATCACAGATACTGCCGGAAACGACCGAATAGTTTCTGGTGGTGGGGCAGATATGATTAGTCTCAGTGGGGGAGCTGATACCATATTTGTTAAACGTGATATCTATAGTCAGATGATTTCTGGATTCGGGACTGATGATACTTTGGTGATGGAGGGTATGCATATTGCGGATAGTGCGGACGCCTTACAGAAGTTGACCCAAGTCGGCGCCGATACGTGGTTGATTAACGGCGCTGATTTAGCTGAGCCACAAACAGTGATATTTAAAAATACTCGAGTTGCCAATTTCCGCGCCAGTAATTTCGTAAGCCGCTTCCCAACAACTAAATTTATCTGGAGTCGCAGTACTCAAAATGACGCAAAACTAGGTGACCTTGATAGTAACGGAGTGGTAGAGGCTGTTGTGACCGGTAGTAAATTAACTGATGCTGGCGGTACCTTTGTCGGAGCAAAAAACCTCCGCGGTAGTGCGCAGGGTGATCTTTTCTACATTTATTCCAGTCAAACTAACGTCACCGAGAGTTCAGGTGGGGGAGTAGATACTGTGTATGCAAACCGGGCTTTTGTCCTGCCGGCACATGTAGAAAACCTGGAAGCTGATACAAAATCAGGTTTAGTCCTTACGGGTAATAATCTGAGTAATCGCATTATCGGTGGGGCCGGGCCGGATACACTAAGTGGTAAAGGGGGAGACGATTATCTGGATCTCGGCACAGGTGCTGATACAGTCTTGTATGCAGTCGGGGAGGGGCATGATACGGTTCGTGGCTTTGGTAGTGACGACGTTCTACAACTAGTTGGAATACCGTTCGAGAACTTCGCAACCTTCCAAAGTAGACTGACCGTTACCGGTACTGATGTCGTGTTAAAATTGAATTCCTCACAATCTATAACGTTTAAAAGTGCAACCTTGGGGCAATTTACTGCTACGAATGTGTTGTTTACGGTAGGTAGTGCTCCAGCCAAGGTCAGTGAAGCTGACCCGTGGTATCAACCATCCGTATCTGGGCGTAATACAAGCGGAGCGCCAATAGTAGACCCAAATCCCCGCGCTACCACGACCAACCCCCGCGCCACGACAACTAACCCGCGAGCCACTTCAACTAGTGATAGTTCTGTCATTAAGGGTCAGACCGGAGTCGACGGCACGCTTGTTGGCGATGCTCTTGATAACGTTATTTCTGGTCGTAACGGCGCTGATGAGTTACGTGGCCATGGCGGTAATGACACACTCAATGGGGGAGAGGGTAATGATTCACTCTATGGTGGCACCGGCAACGATAGACTGGTTGGTTGGTTCGGTGACGATATATTACGCGGCGAAGCTGGGGATGATATCCTACTCGGTGGTGATGGCAGTGACACATTAATTGGTGGTGCCGGCAGTGATAAGTTGACGGGCGGTGCAGGTGCGGATGCATTTAATTTGACGGTCTTTGCTGCCGGAGTTACTACCGCTATTCTCGATTTTGCTCCCCAGGACGGTGACACTCTCGACATCACTACATTATTTACCGTACCGCAAGCTAGTTTAAGTGACACTATTAAAATTACAAAAAATGGTGCTAAATTCACCCTGAGCATAGATCGTGATGGCACTGGCTCCGAGACGATGAGTGCAGTAGCCATGATCACAGCTATCGATGCCACGACAATCGAACAAGTAATGAGTGCCATCAAAAAATAGTCCAATAACTCATTAACATTAGCTATAAAAATAATTATTGGTTTAAAAGCACAGCGTTAGGGTGACATAATCAGTACCCTATACAAAATAGAAAATCTCTGTATAATAAAATTATGAAAATTGAGACAACAATTGCTACTTTTGCCGTCATTATTGAAAAAGATACCGATGGCTATTTTGCACGCTGTCATGAACTGCAGGGTTGTTATGCTCAAGGTGACACATATGAAAATGTGATAGACAACATTAGAGAGGTGATTGCTCTTCATATTGAAGATCGCACTGAGAAACAAGAGCAGTTCCAGAGCATCGATGAAAAATCTGTGTCGTTAACCACTGTATCGCTCGAGATACCAATGCATGTCGCCTAAACAGCTACAATATTCAGCCAAAGATTTAGTTAAGCTGGCTGAGGCCGCTGGGTTTACACATGTCCGACAAAAGGGATCCCATATGATTTATTATCACGAACGTGGTATTCGTCTAACTATTCCTAACCACGGTTCAAAACCACTTCATCCGAAAATTATCAAAAGTGTACTGAGAGATATAAAGGGTGTTGAATAAGTAATATATTAAATATGCTTAAAACAAAAGTCTTATATTTACATGGTGCTCCTGCAGTGGGCAAGCTAACTGTAGGTAAAGCCTTGTCTGCAATTACTGGCTTTAAGTTACTGCATAATCACCTAACTACCGATCTAGTGAGAGCTTTGTTCGATCGAGGCAATCCCAAAGGTGATATGTACATAGTAAAACTCCGATTTGAGTTACTTGAATTAGCCGTGCAAGAAGGTTTGTCTGGTGTGATTATTACGGGAGCACACGCAGTAAACTATAGATATCCAAATGGTGAGACGGATGATTGGTATGCACAACAATTAGAATCAATTACTGAAAAAAATGGCGGTGAGTTTTATGGAATCCATCTTATGGCGTCCGAAGACGAACTTATTTCCCGGGTGGCAAATGTAGATAGATCAAATTGGGGTAAAATTATAGATCCTGGTATGTTGGTTAACTCCCTAAAAATAAATGATTATACAAAGCCAGCAATGGTTAAAAATATCGTCTCACTAAATAATTCAAATAAATCAGTTGATGAAATTGCAGATGAAATTATAAAAATAGTTTCATAACTATTGATCAATTATTTTCTTAAACGAGGGAACTTTTTTAAGGTCATCTTTTTTGAAGATTACTGAGAGGGGTTATATGTGCACGATCTAGTCTGTCTCTTGTATTTTCGTACTGAGTACCAAATGCATCCTTGGCTTCACTTTCTTCAAACATAAACATAGTACATCGTAATGGTTGGACACCGGTAATATTACCAACTTCGTCCTTCACTAGTTTTACAAGATGTCCTGGGTTAAGGAGAGTAGATTGTACATAAATTGGTGATAACACCAATGCAATATTGACGCCGTAGCCACATTTTTCAAGAAATTCAGGTCTCTGTTGTATTAGTTTTTCTGAATCAGCTGTACAGTAGTATGACTCAGCGTCTTTACATGATCCGTCGCGATACGAAATGATTTTTTTTGCAGCGTAATGGGGAATCGAGTTCATTTCGTTGTCTTGTTCGCTATTTTGATCACAACAAACATCATGTAATAAGCGAAAAAACTCTCGCACTGGTATTGAAGGAGATTGCTCTGATAGTGCGAGCCATTGCTGTGTATCGCTCGTTGAGATCTTGTGATCAGGATCGTTCCAGAGAATTGTTTTGACAGTTTCAATGTCTCGACCTATACAACTACTCAATCGTCTTGTTATATCAGCGTAGCCATTACCGTATCGAGTTTCAAATTTATTGTACGTATCAGTTGGTATGTATCCTTCGCTTAATGAATTTTCAAATGTAGGTGATAGGTGTTTTTTACCTAAACCCAAGGTGATTTGTTCTCCGGTCTTGCTCCACAGTAGTGTTTTATGGGCTGCAATTTCTGCTGCTAGTCCAGGGTTATATTCGAGTACTACTTTTTCAGCAGATCCAAGCGTAACAGATAAGCCAGGATAGTGGGGCAGTGTTACGGCTGTCTTTGTTTCCAATAAATCTTCTATTTCAGCGGCATTCATTCCGAGTATTCGTAACAAAATATAGCGTTCGTGAGCATTCATTTTCGATAGTATAATTTCAACTCCTGTATCATTTGCAGTTTTGAATATGTCAGCGAGACGTTGTAGTTCAGTAAAGACTGGCGTTTGTCTGATTGCAGATTGTATTTGGTTGTATAGAGCATCTGGCAAATTGCTAAAAGCGAATGTGTCTCCTTGTTTAAAATCTAACCCTGGTATATCGATAGCAGTTATGACCAGGTGTTCAGAATCTAGGTCTTTAAGAAATTTAAGTAATAGGGAACTTCTATAAGCTGTAATGTCGTCAGTAATATAAGTTTTAAAATCATGCATTATATTAGCCCCAGCATTAGTGTAAGAGGGAACATTTGCTGCCGCAACAATTTCTAATGAATAGGCGATTTGTTCAATGGTTTTATGGTCAACCACCTCACAGGCTCGTTTTTTAAGTAAGTCAAGGTATGTTCTATTTTCTGCCTCTAGTATGTTTACTTGAGTGTTGGGTGTTTCGTACGGTACTGACATATTTTTATTATGGGACCTGTTGCTTATTTTTATAAATTATAAGCTATTGATTGAGTGGATAAAACTCTTTATGGGTAGTCTCGGCATATCTATCGCTCGCATGGACGTAGCGGGAGGTGGTTTCGAGTGACTCGTGACCCAATAGAACTTGGATAGCGGCTGGGTTAGCGCCTTGTTCAGCTAGGTAGGTGGCGAAACCGTGACGTCCTTCGTATTCTATTTTTAAACTTTGATTGGATTACTATAAGCTGTCATATTTTTAATTAATTTAACAAAGTTAGAATAAGTAATTAATTGTATGTTTAAAGGAAGTGTGTTAGTTTTCGTCCTTACGTATGAATCAAGGGAGTCTTGATTAATTTCATTATTGGCAGAGACTAGGTATATTTTTTCAGTAAGTTTTGAATATTTATTTACTTTAATATTTACATTACTTTGTAACGTACGCATTGTACCTGAATAAAATATGTCAATTGCAAAATTACCATTGGGACTATATACGAAAAAGTCCACACGACCTTTTGAGGTACCTAACATTTTTTCTGAATGAACGAACACTTCACCAAATTGAGTGTAGAGAAGCTGTTCAAGTTCACGCTCATAGTTATAGCCCATAATGTTAGCGTTATGAGCTATAACACTACGAAAGTCACCTTTGCCGAAATGAGTATCAGTAAATCCTAGTTTTGCACGAAGTTTTTCTAGGCCGTCAAATTTATTTTGAATTAATCTTGATGAAGGGAGGTAGTCCACACTGTCGATTTCGTGCGATCGTGGGAGTCTATCGTGCTCATTATAGAAACGCATGAAGCCAACTTTAATTTTTTCTTCTGTCCATATTTCTTTTGACATATATTGTAATCAAAATTATCTTAAATTTAATTATACGAATATTATTTTAGTGGATGAAACTCTCGGTGAGTAGTTTCAGCATAGCGGTCACTTGCATGCACGTAACGTGAAGTTGTTTCGAGTGATTCATGACCAAGGAGGACCTGGATAGCGGCCGGGTTGGCACCTTGTTCGGCTAGGTAGGTGGCAAAGCCGTGACGCAGAGAGTGTGCACTGGTGGGGATACTGATACCGAGTAGTTCACGGTAGCGTTTGATTTTCATTTGTAAATAATTTGCTGAGATATGTTTTTTAATATCTTTGGCATTACGGCCCCGTCTAGCCACAAACATAAAAGGACAACTGTCGTCACGCATTTTGAGATAAGCACGAATATAGCTTTCCGCCCGGGGAGTCAGGTAAATGAATCGTTGTTTACGACCTTTACCTAAGATGTATATTTTACCGGTATGATCGAGCTGACTGATTTTGAGACTAATCAATTCCGAGATACGCATGCCGCTGGCAAACAATGTTTCAAGTAGCGCCCGGTTACGCGCTGCTACAAATTCATCTGTTTCAAGAGTAGTAGGGGACTCAATAAATTTAATTAGTTCATTAAGTTCCAGTACCTGACCATTTGGCTTTTGCATTCGGAGCAGTTTGATAGCGTTTGGCGCTACTGGTGTCGGTTCATCCATGTCCATGAGGAACCCAAGGTACCGCCGTAGGGAAGTGAGATGGCGATTAATTGATCCACTTTTTAATTTTACTTCGGAGTCAGCGCCACCTGAGGTCTTGCGAGTGGGGGAGTTGAGGTACGCCTTGTATTGTTCGAGGGTACGTTTTGTCACTTTATCGAATGCCACTCCCTTAAGTTCATTTTGAAGAAAATTTGCAAACGTATCTAGATCACGTTCGTAGTTATACAAAGTTTCCGGAGAATAATTATTCGCCTGAATGTGTAGCAGGAAGTCGTCGATGAGAGGGAGGGTGTTCATAATTTCAAATATAACTTAATTGTAGCAAATAGGGTAAGCCCATTTAGATGATTGATAAATGAGTATAATAACTCTAATACTCA
>JAYVIL010000032.1:0-16198 GCA_043770255.1 Candidatus Kaiserbacteria bacterium | reverse complement strand
CTTCTCGTAACGGCTTCCCTGCCAGGAACGCAAACAATCGTTCTCCAAAGCCAAAACCACAGGTTGGTGGCATCCCGTGTTCGAGCATCTCCACAAATTCGAAGTCAGCCATCATAGCTTCGTCATCACCGGCATCAAGGAGTTTCTTTTGCTCTTCAAACCGGGCGCGTTGGTCGTCGGGGTCGTTTAACTCACTGTAGCCACGTCCGACTTCGCTACCAGCGATGATTGGTTGGAACATTTCCACCGTCTCCGTTCCGGGACGAGTCTTGGCGAGCGGTGCCACGAGTTTCGGGTGGTTTACCAAAAAAGCCGGACCAGCAATTTGTTTGCGACAATATTTCCAGAGGGTGTCCGTCAAACGTTCACGATTCGTACCGTCGTATTTAACGCCAAGTTCTGCAAGTTTAGTCTCCATCTCCCCCACTGTGGCAGTCAAAATATCAATCCCAGTTTTGTCGCGAATCGTATCAACATAATCAATCTCTACCCATTCATCATCTAGGTCAAACGTATGGTCTCGCATGACAAACTTTGTTGTACCAAACACTTCAAGCGCAATCGTACGGTAGAGATCACGGACAAACGTCATACCGTCACGATAGTCAGCGTAGGCCCAGTAAAATTCGCAGTTAGTGAATTCTTGCAGGTGCTCTGGACTAGTGCCTTCGTTACGGTAGGCGCGACCAATTTCAAATGTTTTTGGGTAGCCAGCCGCCATCAAACGCTTCTGCCACAATTCACCAATACAAATACGCATATACACCGGCATATCGAAATCGTTGTGAAAAGTTTTGAATGGTCGCGCTTCGGCTCCACCGGTTGTCACCTCAATCGTTGGCGTCTCAACTTCAAGGAAGCCATGCAGAACCATAAACCGCCTGGTCACTTCCCAGAACTTAGCCTTCTGTACAAACATTAGACGAGCTTCATCATCAAGCAGTAAATCAAGATACCGCTTACGGTACCGCATATCTTCATCTTTGATACCAAAGTGTTCAACGGGCATTGGGGCGAGCGACTTGGTCAGCACTCGCCAGGTCGCTACGGAAATAGCCTGTGTTTCGCGCTTGGTTATAAATGCTACCCCCGTCACTTCAACAAAGTCCCCGGCATCAATATTCGCGACAAACAAATCAAATAATTCTGCGCCGACGTTCTCTTTCGTAAACATCGCCTGCAACCGCGCAGTCCCATCAAAAATATCCGCAAACGCGAGCGCCCCATGGAGTCGCAACGCCATTACCCGGCCAGCGATTGTGATTGATGTAGCAGACGATACTAACTCATCAAACTTTTCTAAAACAACAGAGTTCGTGTGAGTAGCGGCAGTTTTAGCTGAGTACGGATTCATGCCCGCAGCCACAAGGGTATCGCGCTTACCTCTTCGTTCGTTCATTAGATCATCAATTGTAGACATAGTTCCACTATAGTAGCGTTTTAATATAGGTTTGGCAAAGCGTCGTTATTTAGCGACTCTGGATTGCTTCAGTTGCGACTTCGCAAAGACGAACGAAAAACAAAAACCAACCGCGAGAGCGGTCGGTTTTTGTTATCTTATTTAAACTCTAAGTGCTCGACGGAAGTTCAAAATTCTTTCAGATGCTAGGCGGATGGCGAAAAATATTGTGAGGTGTACTCCCTGCACATTGAACAAAATTTTTTACCAGCCAACAACGCAGATGATGGATTTTGGACTTTCTCTCCACCCTACTCTACTTTAAGGACTTTATATTTTTGTTTACCAGCCGGAGTCTCAAAACTAAACTCATCTCCCTTGATCTTACCCATGAGTGACTCCCCAAGAGGTGACAGGTACGATAGTTTCTTTTCGTGGATGTTGGCTTCTTCGGCACCGACGATGGTATAGGTGTGACTATCTTTGTCTTTGTCTTTTTGGATAGTAGCTGTTGATCCCAGAACTACTACATCGCCTTTTTTGTCGTGAGCAACAATTTTAGCTTCTTTGATAACTTTTTCGAGGTGACCGATTCGTTCTTCAATCGCTCCCTGCATATCACGAGCTTCTTGGTACTCGGCGTTTTCAGATAGGTCACCTAGACTGCGAGCGTACTCGAGTGATTCAGCAACTTCTTTACGACGAATAGTTTTTAAATGATCAAGTTCTTTTTTTAGTTCATCAAACTTTTCAGCAGTCAGGTAAGATTGTTGGTCATTCATAAATGCAAATTTAATTTACCACAATTATACGCACTTATATCAAGCGGTCAATCTGTTAATAAATCAGATTCTGAGGTCTATTATTCTACTTTTGTACTTGTGCTCGCTAACCCCAAGTACTCAGGGCGATTTAGTGCCATCCAGTCAAACACCCCACCCATAATACGCGTCGCCCCCAAGGCGTTGCTCCGGGGCGCTTTATCCATCATTAAGATAAAAGCGTATTTTGGGTTCTCGTATGGCCAAAATCCTGCCGCCCAAGAGTTCACAAACGCGTTACCAGCTCCAATTTCAGCGGTCCCTGATTTGGCGGCAATGGCAACGTCAGATCGCTCTAAACCACGAGCAGTTCCCCCGGGTAGGATGACCGTTTTTCGCATGCCTTCATGAATAACCTTGAGATAATTTTTATTTAATTTTAAATCTGTAGAACTACCAATATTACCTTTTATCACGTGTGGAGTAATCAGGGTACCGCCTGAAGCCAGTGCTCCATACGCGCGGAGCATCTGGAGTGGTGTCGCCTGAAAACCGTACTGTCCGATAGCGGTGAAGTACGTGTCCCCTAACCGCCAATCATCATTAAACGTCGCTAGTTTCCACGCCGGTGTCGGTACCACTCCTTCTTGCTCCTGCGCAATAGTTATACCGGTGCTACTACCCATCCCAAATAATTTGTAATACTGACTCATTTTGGTAATCCCCAAACCAGGCTGGTCACCAAACCCACCACCAATAATATAAAAATAGACGTTTGATGAAAAAGCAATTGCTTCCCGCATGGTCATGGCGCCATGGGCGCGCCAGTCGTTAAAACGTGACGGGTTTTCAGGATTGTAGGGATTTGGCACTAAAATATAGCCGTTACTCACAATAGTTTTGTTCGGGTCAATAATTTGTTCTGACAAGGCTGCGTAGGCAACAAATGGTTTAACAATCGAACCGGGTGTATACACACCACTGACAACTTTATTCAGAAATGGCAACCGATCATCTGTGTTGTACTGTGAAATAAGTGTCGTGTCGTCACCGTCAGCCATCACTTCAGGATCATATGAAGGATAGCTCGTCATCGCTATTATTTCTCCAGTATAAATATCCATGATAGCTCCAGCACCACTGCGGAAACCAGCGCTAATACTGCTCGTTGAAATAATTTGATACATAGCCTCAGATAAAGCGGCATCAACAGATAAAGTGAGTTCTCGACCTTCTACTGGTGCAGAGAGCGCATGCTCGCCTACCACCTTCCCGAGCGCATCCTGTTCAACAATTTTTTCACCATTTATGCCATGAAGCTCCGCTTCAAACGCACTCTCTACCCCGGTGCGACCAATGTACTCGGTACGATAATAAAACCCTTTTTTGTCTCGCTTGGGGTAGCTGACGTATCCAATCAATTGCCCGATACCTAAACGATCGCTATACGCCCTAACTGGGAAATCATACTGATTAGAAAAATCAAATTCATTCCAAATCAATGGCTCACCGCGCCTATCAAATACCACTCCCCGCTCTGCGATAATGACATCGGTGTTTACGCTATTGCTGTCACTAATCGTACGATAACGTGCACCTTCCACAATTTGCAGCTGAAATATTTTGCCAAAAAATGCCAACGACATAATCACAAAACAGATCCCAACGATGTAAACGTTAAATGGCTGGATCGGTAGCTCACGCCTACCCTCCATACGACCGGTGTTAAATGAAGGTAGATTTGATACATCAAGTAAGATCTCATCTAATTCGACTACGCGTTTTTGTTTATAGCGGAATCTCATACAATTTCATTTTTACGTAACCTTGGTTTTAAAAATTCCATTGCTAAAAAAAGCGCTAGGAAACTTGTAGTATATAGGGGGATAGTGAGTGTGGTTATAAAATAGGCATCAATGAGAAAGCCGAGGAATATAAGTTCATAGGACCGAAAGCTATAGCAATACCAAATCGATAATGGTATCGCCACCCAAAAAAAACCAAAATACCAAACAATAGTAAGGGTGAAAAATGTGCACAATCGAATTAAAAGCGCGGAAGATGACATATTTTAAATTATAGTGGCAGCGTTGTGGTTGCAGCAACTGTTCCTGTAGCGCTCGTAGTACTCGTTTCAGGCGTTACCAGCATATCAAGTGGTACATCTACGGAAAATAGTGTTTTTTTTATTGTAGCCACTTGAGCCTCAGCCTCGGCAAATGAGTGGGTCACAATACCCTCTTTCCCCACTGATACATAGTATAAACTTTGAGTTGGAATGTTTGTTGTAACAAAACCGTACTGTTCTGGCTGGGTAGCAGAAGTTTCAATAGCCGACACCACGCCATAAATACCAGAATCTATAGCCGGCAGTAGCACCATGTCGCCAGTTCTGAGCAAAATTCCTTGTGGCACCCTGACCCTAAGCACACCACCGCCCATACCTTCTGCAAACGTATAAATGTTGGGGCCTATCACATAGGCTGACGATGTAAAACCTGGAGTAGAGACTAACGTCACAAATGAAGTTTGGTCTTGTATTTTCGAAACAAATCCAATCACTTGATCGACACCTAAAAACACCGGTGCATTGAGAGCGATACCATGCACTCGGCCACGATCTAACATCACAATATCGTAGGGTAAAGTTCCCGGCCTGCCTATTACCCGTGCCAATACACGCGCTTCCGGTACTGCTCCGGCTAACTCCCTGAGCTCGTCATTTTCTACTTGCAACTTTTTGATGGTATTTTCAGTGCCTTGCTCGGTCGCAATTTGTATCTTAAGCGTTTCCATCTCGTCGAGGAGATTTGATCGTTCGCGTAGATACTGGGGGAGAGAACTACCCGACTCTGCTACCCAAACCCGTACGGCATCAATCGGATACCAGATCAGTGCTACAGTACCGGCAACAAATTTCGGCACTGCAAAATACAGTACGACACCAAGTATGAGTATCGCGATAGTGAAGGTAAAAAATCTAACCCCCGAGATGTGGCGATAATTCGCCTTCTTTGTCAATAAGGATTTCTTCATATTGTTCTAAATTCTCAATCACAATCCCTGCCCCACGAATAACTGCCCGCAGTGGGTCGGGCACCACAATCACGGGCACCTCGAGCACTTCCTCAAGGAGTGTCTGGAGGCCCGGAATCAAAGCGCCGCCACCAGAAAGATGGATTCCCCGTTGCATAATATCTGCCATCACTTCAGGTGGTGTTTTCTCGAGGACGCTCCTCACTGCTTCTACGATACTGTCGACTTGCGGGGCGATAGCATCACGCACATCACTATCGGTCACAACTACTTCGCGGGGCAAGCCGGTCATCACATCTCTACCGCGAATCACATGCTCTTTTGAACCATCTTTTTGCTCAACGGCTGCCAGCGCGATTTTTACATCCTCAGCTGTCTTTTCTCCAACATAGACTTTAAACTGATCACGAATATAGGTTGAGATGGCCGCACTCAAATGATCCCCTGCCACCCGTAGATTTTTTGCCACCACAATTCCATTCAGGGAAATTACCGCAATATCGGTAGTACCACCACCAATATCGATAATCATACTACCCACTGCTTTACCAACCGGTAGCTTCGCACCAATTGCTGCAGCCATTGGTTCTTCAATCAAAAATACTTCACGTGCTCCGGCATTTCGCGCAGCATCGCGGGCCGCCCGCATTTCTACGTTGGTAATACCCGACGGCACGCCCACCAGCACCCGGGGCGCAATCAAGGTTCGCATCTCACTACGTACCTTAGAAATAAGGTACCCCAACATCTCTTCGGTCACCTCAAAATCAGAAATTACTCCATCAACCAGCGGTCTGACGACTTCTATATGAGTTGGAGTTCTCCCCTGCATTGCCCGAGCCTCATTTCCTACGGCTACCAGCTGTCCGGTTTTTTTGTTGATAGCAACAATGGTCGGCTCATTTAAAATGATGCCTTTACCTTTTACGTACAGCAAAGTATTTGCGGTGCCCAAATCAATCCCAATGTCAGTCGACAACGAATTAAGCAGTTTTCCAAAGGTGCGCGACAATAAACTCATGATTTCACTATCATACTATGAATAGTCTGTATTTCCAAAAAATACTAAACTTTTTGATTCAACCGAATATTCAGAGCTGACTGCTAGACAAAAAGCTAATGTACTGACTAGGCGGTACATTAGCTTTTTGATAATTTAGCAATAAACGTAAAATAATACGTACATTTACTCCTCTTACAGAGGCTGTCTACTTTGTCAGTATTTTTTACAAAATACTAGGCAAAGTCTTGCGTAGTGCAAGGATTTTTATTAGGTATAAAAAATCCTACGTATGAAAAATATAATCGCTACGCTCGTTATTTTACACAACATTAAGTCACTACTCACCAACCAGGTCGGCAAACAGTTCCTCTTCTGAAAGCAGTCGCACTTCCCCTGTTTTACGAGTTACCACTTCAAACTGACCTGATTCTTTTAGCTTTTTACTAACCACTACTCGATACGGCATACCGAGCAAGTCACTATCGGCAAACTTTGCGCCAGCTCGTTCGTCACGATCATCAAACAACACTTCTACCCCTCTATCTTTAAACGAAGCATATATCCCTTCAGCAAAATCTTTCACCTCTGCATCGTCGGTATTTAGGGCTACCAAGTGCACTTTAAATGGTGCCACCGATTCCGGCCACACAATCCCCTTTTCGTCAGCAAATTTTTCAACTAACACCCCAATCAAACGAGTGACGCCAATTCCGTATGAACCCATCCACACTGGCGTATCAATTCCTTCGTTACTTTTAAACGTTAGTCCTAAGTCAGTTGCTTTCTGTTGTCCAAAGTTAAAGATATTGCCCACCTCGGCTGTTTTAGTCTCAGTTAATTCTTCTTTGGTAATTCCCAGGGTTAGCAATGTCTCGTCATTTAATACTTCTTCATTGATAGCTATGCCTCGCTCTTTATTTACATATGTCACATCTTCACCAGCCGCGCAAACGGTTTGAAATTCATGACTAAATTTTGTAAACGCCCCACCAGCCGCAAAGGTAACATATGTATCATTTCCAATACCTAGACGTTCGAAAACCTTCATGTACGCTGGCTTGGTTGATTCGTAGTATGCCAAATGACTCTCTTCGTCAGCACAGAATGAATACATATCCTTCATCACAAATTCGCGGCCGCGCATAACTCCACTCTTAGCACGCATTTCATTACGTAATTTAGTTTGGAATTGATACACCGAAATTGGGAGGTCTTTGTAGCTACTTATATAGTTTTTCATCATTTCACCAATTGGTTCTTCATGACTCCAACCAAAACCGACTTCCCCGCCGGCCTTAAGTTCAGATTTAAACCAGACATCAACCACAGAATCATCCCAGCGCCCAGTACTCTCCCATAATTCTTTGCGCTGCAGCGCTGTCATAATAAGCTCTTGACTAGAAATAGCATTCATTTCTTCTCGTACAATTTGTTTAATTTTTTCTACTACACGGAGCCCTAACGGCAGATATGAATACACGCCCGCCATTTCTTTTCCAATATACCCAGCACGAATAAGTAACTGGGCATTCTTTGCCACTTCATCTGCTGGTGCTTCTTTTCGAGTTTTTGTGAATAGGTGTGATTGTCGCATATATAAACGGTAACACTAAAAAATAAATTCTCCAAGTTAAGGTAGAGGTAGGGTTTTGTAAGTGGATGCAATTCAAGGCAAATGAGCAAAATAGGCTGAGACGTACTTTTTGTACGTTGAAGTTTATTTTGTGAAATTTAACGCAGAAGTGCGCCACTTACGAAAGCCGTTAAAATAACTTTGATATATCGCTAATGGTTGCCAGCAGCATAAGTAGCATCAGCACAGCAAAGCCAACCAAGTTAACCCGCGACGCCCAGACAGGCGGAATCGGTCGACGGGTGATGGCCTCTATCGCTACAAAGACTAACCTGCCACCATCCAGTGCCGGAATCGGAAGCAAGTTAATCACAGCCAAGTTTATCGAGATAATTGCCGTAAAGAATAACAGCGACGTAAACCCAACAGCTGCCGCATCACCAACATAACCAACAATTCCTATCGGACCAGAGACTTGAGAAAAATCAGCTTGCCCAATAATCGCAGAGCTAATGAGGCTAAATAAACCAACCGTAATCGCTTTGGTCATTGTGTAGGTTTGTTTAGTGGCGTCAATTACAGCTGCGCCAAAAGACTTCTTGACTGTTTCTACCAAAGACATTGATATACCCAGAGCCGCCCGATCAGGAGATGTAGCAATCACTCCAGTTTGCGGAATGACTGAAACGGTCTTGTCAGCACCATCTACGGTTTGGTAGGTCACGTCAATCGCTTGACCGCCTCTTGCAGCCACAAAGTCACTAAACGTTGAAGGTAAAACTGGAGACAAAACGTCGTCACCACTTTGAACTCGAACCAACTTTGCTTGCGCTGGCAAGACAGTATCGGCTGGAGATCCTGGCAAAACACTATCGATATACACTACCGCGTTTGCAGAAGCATTACTCTCTTCGATTTGCGTTGGGACACCGACGAGCATAATGACTATCAGCAAGAACCACGCGAAAATCCAGTTCATCGTTACGCCAGCTATCAAGACGAGTGCCTGGGCCCATTTAGGCCTCGCACCAAATGCTCTACCTTTTTCAGCATCAGTTGTCACTGCTGTTGGGTCTTCACCATAAATTCGGACATACCCACCAAGCGGTAAGGCATTTAAGCTATATTCTGTCTCACCTTTCCTCCACGAAAAAAGACGCGGCGGAAAGCCAATCGCAAATTCATCTACGCGCATTCCGGTTATTTTAGCAACAATAAAATGACCCCACTCATGAACTAAAATGAGTACAAACAAGACGGCCAGGAAAATAAGAACAGTGGTCATAATTATTAATTTTATTTAATGTATAAAAGTTGAGTAGATAAATGTACTTATAATTTGAGCCGTTCTCGCGATGTTACCGTGGAGGAAAATCAGTCACAAAGCCCGCAATAGTCATTGTATTCCTTTACTCTCGTTTTATCGACTAATTTCGTCTCCTTTCTTTTCAAACACCGCCTCGAGCGTCCGGTTAGTTATATCGACAGCTTTTTGCACCAACTCACGTTTGGCATGCTTCTCGTCTTCACTGATGTCGCCTGCTTTTTGCGCCACATCAATTATTTTCATGGCGTCATCACGAACTGCTCTTACGGACACTCGTGCGTCTTCAAGTTTACCTTTGGCAATTTTGACTAATTGCTGACGGCGCTCAGATGTGAGGTCAGGAAAAATAACCCTAAGTCCCGCCGAATCAGACGAGACGGAAACTCCCAGGTCAGAATCACGAATAGCCCGCTCGATAGCTGGAATTTGCGTCGCGTCCCAGGTAGAGATCCGGAGCGTTCGGGCATCTTCTACACCGATTGAACCGACTTGCTGGATTGGCATGTATGTACCGTAACTTTCCACCTTCACGCTATCAAGCAAAGCTGGAGTTGCTTGTCCAGTTCTAATCGCTACAAATTCTTTTTGCAGGAACTCAATAACTTCTTTAAGTTTTTTGTCGTATTCATTATCCATAGTATGTAAATGTAGTTTGTTTTATTGGTATTTTTTCTAGTATACCACCCTCCTGACTAACCTTCCACCGGCAGGGTTAAGGCTATTTCTTCCAGTAGCATCTTTTTTGACGCGCCGCGCAGAGATAACTTACGTATACACTCCGCCAAAATTGCACTGTCTTTTGTACCCTTGTGCGTCTTCAGTAACCCTATGACTCCTCTACGTAAAAATTCTATCCGCTCTAGATCTTTATCCTTAGTCATTTTAGTAATCACTTCCAACCTGGCTGCATATGACGAGTGCAAGAATATGGTGAACAATTCGTTATGTGGTTGGGCTTCGGGTTTTGCCATTTGCGGTTGTGCCACCCGTGACAAGAGTGTCGACAACAAACCTTCGCGAGAGCCGACAACTAAAATAAATTTAGTGGTCAAAGGAGGCTCCTCGAGAACTTTAAGCAACGCCTGCTGCGCCTCAATTGCGATACTAGCCATTTCAATAACGATAGTTTTAGTTGGCAGAGCAAATGGTTTAACGTACGCTGATTTAACTATTTTTCGTACATCTCCGATAGTGAGTACGGGAAATTTTAGAAACTCAAATTCAGTTGTATCTAATGCTGTATTTTCTAAATACCCTGTCTCTACCAAACTACTACCTTCAAGCAAAACTGCATGGTGGTTTATCATTAGACTCTATTATGAACGACGTTTCATTTTCTGCAAATCAATAATATGTCGTATTACTCTCCTCAGGTACAGCTCTAGCGTTTCATTTGCTTCATAAATAATTCCCTGTTCATAGCGCCAGCCATTCATATAATCAGTAATACTCTGCTTTATTTCCTGAGTTGAACCTTCAAAGCGACCAGATAAAATAAGTGGGACTGGCAGCTGCGCAATCTTAATAAAGAGTGGATGCTCACGACCTTTCGGACCAGTACCAAACAAACCACTTTTTTTGAAAATCGCCCATTCACCGAGCAGTTGCTCTAGTCCAGCATCGACGTCTTTGGTGTACAGTGGGTTACTACTCATCGCTTCAACGGCACTCACCTCATCCGCTGTTGGTAACTCTGTAATCGCTCGTAGGGGGGTTATGTTGTTTACTGACTGTGCTGTTTCCGGTGTATAAACCGGTGTGACAGAACTTACTATGGGTCGCAATTGTTCTGCTGGTGATGTACTCATTCGTTCGATCGTAACAGCCTCTTTTGGCATAACTGATTGCGCGACACTTGTCATACCATTACTTGGCATTACCGTTTTTTCAGACATATTCCAATTAGTAGTAGCAGGCATTTCTGTCGCCCTATTAGTAACTTTACTTCTACTTAGATAGTCAGTGTCAGCCGTCAGAACTAAATTTTCCGACTCAACTTTAGGTGCCATTGGCGCAGGAACTGGCACATTTACTACAGCCGCTGGTTCAGCTGCCGGAGCTTGATTGATTACCGGTTCTACAACAACTGCTTTCGGCTGAATAATTTCTGCTGCAGGTAGAGACACAGGCAGAGACTCTCTGGGGACATCGGTTGCGGCTACTTTCTCTCTGGTTGCCAAGAGTTCGAGTACTTTCCGGTACACTGACTCTAATCTATCCATTGCTTTTACTGAGTCTACTTCACTAGCACTACTCAAGAGCTTCATCGCTTCGAGGAGAGCACTCATATATTCACGTCCGAGCGCATTGTCGGCATCGACTAGATTCACCGGATTACCGACCCGGGCATTTACGTCAGACTTTATTACCCGGATTCGCTCTATTCGCGCTACTGCTACTCTTGGTGCTGGTTCTGTTGGCACAGCTCGGGCCTGTGGCACTGGTGAGGGCAACGGTTCATTCACCTGAAACTTACTAGTTAGTTTGATGTCATTTGCAATTGGTAAATTTTCCTTCTGGGGTCTCACTGAGACTACGGGTGCTGAGGGTAACGGACGGGCTGCTACGGGTACAACAGGACTAAACTTTTCCACGGGAGCTGTGACTGGGCTCTGGCTTGCGGGCTCAACCGGCGCCACAACTTCTACCTGCGGCACGGATGCCAAAACGGGTGAAGTTATTATTTTAGGAATAATTTTTTTTACCTCCGGTTGCGTATACATTATTACTGGTGCAGTAAATAGTGGTACCGGGCGGCCAAGGGAAAAACCAGCCACACCGGTACTGTTTTTCTGCAGAGAATCTGACGGCGGGTTTTTTGCCACTTCAAGCAGCACACTCTCTGGCGACACACCCAAGGTAGCAAGTTGATCCGTCAGCCTTTGCTTAACCGCAACATCTTTACCTCCAGTATTGTAGAGAAATACTAAATCTTTGAGCTTATTTTTATCTCCGGAATTTATTTCCGACGCCCTAATAGCACGTAACAAAAACAGTATCCCCGACTGAGAATCAAAATCAAATACAGATGGTAAACCACCCCCCAAAGAACGGACGTCCGCTGTCATAATACCTACACTATACCACCTCAAGCTCTACACACTGAGAGGCACTTTGGTTCTACCTGTGTATTACTAAAATTATTTTGTTCGTCTTCACAAATTATTGCGACACAAACTTTAGGTATTTATTGCGACGAGAAAATTCGATAGCAAAAATTTTCAAACTGAGATATGCAACTACTGATCATTTTCTAATGTCAGTTTAATAGATAACGTGTGCCGAACAAAGCTACTTCAACCTTACGCAGTCACACTAGTCGTGGGAGCTTCTCTATTTACACTCATGATCAAGTCTTTGACTCGAACAATAGTATTGTTTACGGCGATTTGCATCCGTAGCACTTCATTGCTTTTAACAACACTATCTTGCTCCTTTAGGCGGCGTTGTGTGAGGAGATGCAAATTTAATAACTGCTTCTTTTCTTGTACTAACTCTGAAAAAAGCGTGGGGGTTTTCTTATTATTTTGGTTGGCAATGATGGCATCAATAGACCCGACAGATTCATTAATTTTTTTGAGTAAGGCGTCACAAATTTTTACTACTTCAAAGGCATCGATGGTAGGTTCCGGGCTAAAAGATTGAAATGCGTTCATATCTGAAAAATTGTCCGTGTTTTCGGTTAATAGTTCTTCGGGGGAGGTGGCATCGTGATCAGTTCGCTGCTCCAATGTTAAAACAAGAGGTACAACTGGGGGCGGTTCCGGAAGTTCTTCTGTCGAATGTAACTCACTGGACTCACTCCCTGACTGTGGATTTATATTAGTCTCTGGTGTAGTTAATGGCCCAGCCGCTAATCTACCTGGTGCGCTCTTGTAGAATCCATTGATAAGATTATTGATGGTTCCAGCTGACAGTTCTGGATCAGCAGCAAAGTTGATTTGATCTACAGAGTCTTTTAAGAGTTTATCGACATCTCCATAACCGGCTTCAAACAGAGCTTTTGAGAGCCACGGAAAAATTTTTTGCATGTACACGCCTTTTGAAGACACTTCCGAAGCCAGCACTGGATTATCTACAAATTTTTTTAGTTCTGATTGCTGGCTGTTTGACTCAGAGTTTTCAGTAGGCAGCGCTTGATTGACAACCTCGATCTTTTTTATAGGTTGGTTATATGTATTATCACTTAAATCAACAAAACCTGACAAAGAATCATCACTCATTTCAGCACCGCTAAATGGCCTGGTGGTTGCAGTAGACAAATCACCATTTTCCTTACCCTCAACCTGAGGTCGTAATGGTAATACTGGTTCAGATGACTGAATATATGTCGTCTTAGAAAAACCTTCAAATGACATAGTCCCTACATCATACCACCCAGTGGTGGCAGCGCGACTGGCTCTTTGGCATAACGAGCCGCAATTTCTGCTTCAACTTCGGCCCGGGGTCGTCCATAACGGGAGGCTGACATCGCCTTGAGTTCCGCCACTCGACTACTATCTGCTTTGAATGGTGCTGCGGTGGCGATACTGAATGGTTTTGTGGGCGTACCGTTGGCAAGCATTTTTATCATGGCATTCCAGTTTGGCACTTGCATGAGGTCAGACGCTTGGAAAGTTGGCGAAAATTGTGCTTCTAAAAATTGTGCGTCTTCTGACCCGACACGGAACGCCGCCATGGAACCAACGTTCCCGAACACTGCATCTTTGATATCTTGATCTAGTTGAGCAATGAACTGATGGGCCATAGTGAGGCTCAGTTTATATTTACGCGCTTCGGACAGTATTGAGGCTATCGACGGTGTTGACACGTTTTGGAACTCATCAATGTGAAGATAAAATGGTGAGTAATCCATCGCCTCGTTATCAACCCGTGATAGCGCAGCCATCAAAAGCTTCCCGACAATAATCATACCAATTAAGTTGGCATTGATTTCACCGAGTCGCCCCTTTGAAAGATTAACGAGAAGAATTTTTCGCTCATCCATTATTTGACGGAAATTAAAGGCAGATTTTTGTTGACCAATAATGGGACGCATGTAGTCGTTGGCTGTAAACACGTCAAACTTGGATACAATGTACGGCACGATATTTTCGAGCGACGCCTCGCCCCCGGCCTTGGTTGCAATCTCACGCCAGAACTGGACCACTACTGGGTTCTTGGCTTTCTCTAGTTTCATCCGTCGATATTTGGCGTCCGCCATCACGCGCGAAATATCCATCAGTGTGTTACCTGATTCCGGATCTTCCATCACCAGGAGCGTTGCATTACGGAAGTACTGCTCAAACATTGGACCCATTGATTCAGGATTACCTCCGTACAATTTTTGAAAAATAGAAAACAATTCATTAACGACAAATGTTTTTTGCTCTGGCTTTTTCTCATCAAACTCCAGCATATTGAGTCCAATCGGCATCTCCAAATTTGAGGGATCAAAATAAATCACATCTTTTTCTCGCTCGGGTGGAATCGCGCCTAATACATCGACAATATCATTCCCGTGAGGATCAATCATGCACACTCCGTCCCCTGCCAAGATATCTTGGATAATCAGATTCTTTAGGAGCACTGACTTACCCGTTCCAGTTTGTCCGATCACATAGAAATGGCGCATCCGGTCAAGCTCGGTCATATAGATCAGTTTTTCAGTGTTACGGTGTTTGTTGATACCCAAGAGCGTGCCTTCGGTTGGAGTTTCGGTAGGCGCTGCCGCAGTCACTGCTCCTGATTGTTTAAACTGTGGTGACGAAGTAATCCCGTTACCGGTAAAGTGCATGATGGTCGAAAGTTCAGTAAGTGACAATGGAAGGCTGGTTTTTGGATTAAATTCACGAAAAGAAAAAGCTTTCTCGGCAGCCCTCAGCGAACCTCCTTTACGTTCATGAATCTCAAATTGATTGCTATCAACGGTCGCAAACTGATGCAGTGTCGCCTCTAGTTCATGCATGATCTGGCTCGCCCGATGAGGCAGCTTGGCTGACACAGCAATTCGAATGTTAGTTTCAACAATCTGGGAACTAATTTTTTTAGTAAATAATTCCACCGCTTCATTATCGACCTCTTTGACCGGCTCTATCTCCCCCTCTTTTTTTGTTCTAGAAAAGAGCAGCTCGGTGACTGATGCCCCTACTTCTCCGACAAAAGTACTGCGGCTGATGGCCTCTTTGGGCTTGGTACCCTTTTGTACTTTCTTTAGAATCTCTGAATAATTCTTACGGTAATCAGTTTTTCCATACCGCACAATAAATTGTATCGCTGCTCCCCCACCTTCGCGCTCAATTTTAGAAAACGCATTTAGAATTACGTTGAGTGGGTCAGTTGTAAACTGATCGTGACTACGGATTGGATAAATAGGATGTTTCTTGAGAGTCACATCAGCAATGATACTGGTGCCGTTATCAACAAATATATTATAGTCATGGATCTGTTCGACAATCACGGCATGTGGGAAAAGTGACAGAGTTTGCTTCTCAAACAGGGTGACAAACTCGCTTGGCACCGCGGTGTAAAAAACTATGTCATCACTCCCGTCAGCTACGGCAATCTCAAATACGAACGTATTACGAGCATCCTTGTGAGCAATACTGCGCATTCCCGCAAATAATTGCTCCATCATACCTACCAAATCAGCCAGTTGATACTCTTTATCATTCGCCCCTTTGAGTTCAGGCAAAGTTACTTCAAACAAGGTCATGTGGACAATCTGCCATGGCGGTACACCCTCCTTTAAGTCTTGAGTGGTTTTACCTTGCCTAATATGTTCAATCAGCTGCCTATGCACCTCATCTATCACATACGGGTTCTGGACTTTCTCTAGCAGTGACAAAGCGTTACGGATCCCACTCGCAAAGGCGACCTCAACAATATGCTCCGCTGGACTGTGGCTAGTAATAACCGCTTCGTGCTGTGCTGCCAAGGCATGGTCGTCCATGGCGTGGTCTGGATTTAAAATGACCTTCGGTGTAAACATTCCGTATTCACGCAACTCCTGTTTTGCAATTGTTTCGTAATCAGCGTGATCCACCTCAGTCGTCCGCCCCAACATCTCCCGCTCACGCACTGCAATTCGCTCGCGCAAATACTGCACTTCTTCTTCTGG
>JAYVIL010000031.1:0-2083 GCA_043770255.1 Candidatus Kaiserbacteria bacterium | reverse complement strand
GCAAAGTTGTGTTCAAGAAAGGTTGAAACTACATCTCCAGTATCAGTCGGAATGAGGGTGCGTCCTTCTTTGAGGACATACCCGCGATCGGTGATCGTCTTCATGATAGACGCATAAGTTGACGGACGACCAATGCCGCGCTTTTCGAGTTCTTTAATTAAACCAGCTTCACTATAGCGACCGAGCGGTTGGGTTTGCTTGGCTTCGATATCAATTGACTGGAGGTCAAGCGCGTCTCCGACCGCGAGCTTTGGTACCTCGGTGTCTTCACCTCGGGCGCGAGTATCAACCGCAAGCCAGCCTGGAAACATGATACGAGAACCGTTTACGGCAAAATCAGGAATAGTTTCTTTGCTATTGGTAATATTTGATAAAACTTTAGTCCGGAGCATTGTCGCGTCCGCCATTTGTGAAGCTACGGTCCGCCGCCAGATTAGGCTGTACAGTTCTTTTTGATCGGCTGTGGCACCAACACTCAGTTTTTTAAAATTTGTTGGCCTGACAGCCTCGTGCGCTTCTTGAGCAGATTTACTCTTTGTTTTATAGCGCCGGATGGCGAGATAATTTTTTCCATAGTCTTTGGTGATGAGTGCATGCATTGAGCCCAGAGCAACTTCGCTTAGATTAGTGCTGTCGGTACGCATGTACGTGATGTGTCCAGCCTCGTAGAGCTTTTGGGCAGCGCCCATTGTCCGAGCTGGAGAAAAACCGAGTCTCGTTGAAGCTACCTGTTGCAGAGTCGAGGTAGTGAAGGGTGGCTTTGGTGAACGCTTCGCTTCGGTCTCTTTAATTTTTGTCACTGCCCAGTCACTACCTTGACCTACTTTTTTAATCCGCTCGGCTTCAGCTGCAATATTCGGTTCGATGGTGCACAAAAAAGGAATGTTTAGTTTGTGCGCTTTGGTGTGGGCGGTCAAGACGAAGTAATCCTCGGGCACAAAAGCTCTAATTTCACGCTCACGCTCCATCACGATCCGGAGCGCGGGTGATTGGACTCGTCCAGCAGACAGTCCATAGCGAACTTTTTTCCAAATAAGGCCCGACAAATCGTAACCTACCAAACGGTCGAGGATACGCCGAGCTTCTTGGGCTTCTTTGAGATCGATATCAATATCACGCGGCTTCAAAATGGCCGCTTTTACGGCGTCTTCAGTAATTTCGTTAAAGACAACTCGTTTGAGCTTTTTATTAACGTCTTTAATAAGTTCAGCCACGTGCCAGGCAATCGCCTCTCCTTCACGGTCAGGGTCAGACGCCAGGAGAACGTTGTCTGCTACGGCTGCCGCTGATCGTAGTCCGGCAATCACTTTTTCTTTGCCAGGGGAAATGATATAGCGAGGGACAAAACCAGCTTCAATATCAACCGCGTCCTTGTTACTTTTAGGGATATCACGAACATGCCCGATTGATGACATGACTTTAAAACCAGTCCCTAGGTATTTTTCAATAGTCTTTGCTTTGGCTGGTGACTCTACAATTACTAAAGTATTTTTTGTTTTTGTGGCAGTGCTCATATATATGTATCCAGTAACAAATACTAGCTTTGATCAATTCTGTCAAACGGTAGAGGTAGGGTAACTAGAATTAAGTGCGTGCCTTGATATAAATTTTCGTGGTATATATCAAGCACATTTCCTAAACTGAGGTGGTTAGCGGTAGATTTAGGAATGATTAAATTATTGAGCGGTATTGGTTTCCAGCAACGGCTATATACCCAGACATTTCCATTTGCATCAACAGTACACTGGCCTCGTTTGCGGGTAGCGCGAGCAAACGAATGAGACTGTCGCGGTCGGTGGGGTTGTGGAGATGGCCGAGTACTTTGCTTTCAAGCGCTGACAAGAGCGGTAGGGTTTTGGGTGACATGTCTGTTATGGGTTCAATGCCTAAGACTACGAGAATATCCTTGCTGCACGTGACCGGGGTGGCGCCTAATTTTAAAAATTGATGAGTACCGGCTGAGTTACCCGAAAAGATGCTGCCAGGTACTACTAACAATTCACGGTTGTAGTCGACACACATTCGGGCAGTGATGAGCGTGCCTGATTTTGCGCCCGCTTCGATCAGGAGTGTGGCGTGGCAC
>JAYVIL010000030.1:0-2101 GCA_043770255.1 Candidatus Kaiserbacteria bacterium | reverse complement strand
CTACCTTTTGCGCTGCCAAATACTCGGTCACCGATAGGGACATATTCCCGCTAAATTCCTGGGCAATGTAGGCAACGGACTGATTACCCAACACTTCTCCTTCATCAACCGATTCAATACCGGCCATGATTTTAAGCAGCGTACTCTTCCCCGCCCCATTATTCCCAATAATAGCCACCCGATCACGCTGCCCAATCGAAAGCGACGCCCCAGAGAACAGTGTTTTCTGAGCTAGTGATTTACTAACGTTTTTTAGGGTAATGGTTTTCATGGAGACTGTGAGATACGACAGTATAGCAAAATGCGGATTAAGGGACGATGTACCTAATTAAGTACTTGCAATTATATCAATAATGATATAAAATTGTAATATGTGCAGAAAATTAATAATAAGTTCATAGTATGAAACTCGTATATTGGCAGTCTGCACATGGCTGGTCACCTATTGAGGATGAAATCTACGAGGAATTAAGTAAAGACCCAAAGTCGCTACAACTCTTTGAAGTGGCAGAAAAACTTTTTAAAAAGTTCGGTTACTTACAACTCAGAAAAACTAAGAAAATAGACAAATTGGTAGGAAAAAATCCGCAAAAAATACACGAGTTCAGAATGAACTTATTCAGGAAAATTGGCAGGATTCTTTTCATTGTCGATAACGAAGACGAGGCAATACTTTTACACTTTTTTTCTAAAAAAACTGATGCAATACCTGAAAAAAATCGTAATATCGCAGAACTTAGAGCCACACAACAACGTAGTAAAAAATAACTCCACAAAACATGTCGCTAAAAAATATTAAAAATAAATTACTTTCTGACAAGAAATACAGAGAAATATATAACGAGAAATCAGAATCTGAATTGGCTATTCGTGTAGGTGCCAAAATTCAAGAACTAAGAATATTTAAAGGGGTCACTCAGGCTGACTTAGCTGTAAAAATGCAAACCCAGCAACCTAATATCGCAAGAATTGAAGCAGGTAAAAAACTACCAAGTCTCAAAACACTTCACAAAATTGCTGTTGCGATGGATACACATGTTATTGAACCTGGTTTTGCTGCACTGAATGCAGATGAATACAGTCAGATTAACTATCTGCAGGCTCAAGTGAATCGACTAGAAAAAAATATGAACGATATTTTATCTCAACCGGCACATTCTACTAAAAGTTTTGTATGGAACACTGGTACTGAACAAAAAAATATTCAATCCCCGTACACTATTATTGGTTAATACATTTATATGAAAAATAAAATTGAACTTACTTGGAGTATATTATGTTCTTCTTCTTCAGTTGATATTGATACAAATAATTTAACATTATCAAATATTATTGATGAGATCACTCTCCCTGACGCCTTATTCAGTGAACGCCCCGCAAATACAGATCGGATTGAAATCAACTTTAATTTACAATTAGTTAGTTTATGGTCGCGCTTTGAACAAAGTACAACAGAAACTGATATTACAGCAAGAATAGAACTTCTGGACCCAGAAAATAAATCACTCACCACTACTGAGTTTAATTTTCAGTTCCCTGGTAACAAGACCAGAATGCGACAAAGAACAAATATTCCCATTATAGTAATAACTAAGCCGGGTATATACAATTTCAGAGTTTCGACTAAGTCGAAAAAGGAATTGGATTACATAAAAGTTTATGATACTCCACTGATTGTGAATCGAGGTACATAATACTGCAGTAATACCCAAGTTCCAGGTTGCTGCACTCCGCACAGCAACAACAGAAAAATTATCCTTTCGGATGGCTTTTCATGTTGGCTGTGCGGGTGCAGGGAATCGGTCACGAATCACTAAGTATATTTGTTCGCTTTTGGCTCCAAATCTACTAAGTGTTCTCGACCCCGCCTCGCCTCTCTCTTTCTCCGCTGCGCTACGAAATTCACATGAGGCTGCGGCTTTCGATTCCCTGCAACCACTACAAACGGCAACGAGCCAAACATATCCATGTTTGGCTCGGCCGATTTGTGCGGGTGCAGGGAATCGAACCCTGATATTCAGCTTGGAAGGCTGACGTTTTACCACTAAACCACACCCGCAATCGTTAATCAATCTGTACGCGCCAGTATAGCTAATTTACT
>JAYVIL010000029.1:0-2124 GCA_043770255.1 Candidatus Kaiserbacteria bacterium | reverse complement strand
AGATGTGAGTGGAAGCCTGGTCGACAGCCACTTTCGGTATTGTACGTGACTGCTGTTAGGCTCGTCATAGCTTTTCCTTCACTTTGAGAACTACTGGTCTTTAGTATAACCGTGCATAGCCCAGCAGACAACTTTTAACTGCCAGGGATATAACAATTTGCAAATGTTAGGCTAGGTGAGGTACGATGTTAATATATGAAATCAGAAGATTTAAAACGCGCCCCTAAATTATTTTGTGAAAGTATAAACATAGGTTTTACCCCAGAATTTTTTATTATGGCCCTTAGTTCCGGTAACCAAAACGCTATTTATACGCTAACCCCACAGCACGCAAAGAGACTTCAACAATACATTACGCATCAGTTAGCAGAATTTGAAAAAGAAAATGGCGCTGTAACAGCAACCTGGAGCCCAACGATAGTGAGTCCGGTGCAAAGAGCTAATCCCCCAATGGAAGGGAGTTAAAACTTTCAGAAACGGCACATTTCGTTGTTGCCCTGCACAAAAAACCGCTCAACGTACAAAAGTACGTGTCGCGGTTTTTTGTTTGCTTCATACAGAAGCTGTACAGGTTGTCGCTCTTTTATATAAAGAGCTGGCAACCTCTTGAGAAAGTCTCCCAGACTTTCTCACGCCTAGAACTGCACTTGTTTCTGAAAGTTTTACTTTACTAAACTTTAAGCGCCCCGGTATTTTTGTTGACAAATCTAACTTACTAGTATATAGTTTTTTAGGACTAAGTCGTAACACATTAATTCTTTGATAGCGGAAGCTGTCAAAGAAACCCCCAGTCTACGGATTGGGGGTTTTGCTTTAAATCAGAAACTCAATGACGTCGCCGTCTTTAACAATATACTCCTTCCCTTCAGCGCGGAGTTTGCCTGGCTCATAATGAGTTACAGCAGTTCTGGCAAATAAAATGACCGCCCATGACAGGCGGCCTTTTTTGTCATCATACAGGTTTCAACTTACCTAAAATTGACAGGCTTACATTTGTTTCTTTTTTACCCCAGCGCTGACCCCGAGATCCTTTTTTGAGTCTGAACTCAAAAAAGTCGGCGGTGTCTGAATTAAACATATTAGCTTCAAAATATTTAAAGGGGATGTCTTCATCTTTAACTTCAATTATTTTAATGACCCCATTATCAATACTTGGATCAAGAGTTTTAATTCTATATAAGACATAAATTGAGTTTTTGCAGTCTGCGCAGCCATACACGTGCTTATCTAACTGCACTTCGAGAATGCCTCGTAAGAAGTATGCGTGTAATAGTGCACGTAGCAAAAATTCACTAAAACCTTGCTTTCGGCACTCTTCAAAAGTTTTCCAACTCGAGCCCGAGAGAAATAACTGAAGTGTGATTGAAAAATTTCCTAAAAAAAAGAACAAACTTAAAACAAATACTATCATCACAATAATTCCTACAAAGATGTACAACATTAACAGCTCTCTTTTTGTATCTACGCATTTAATACCATAAGTATGTAATATTGTAAATCGGGACGCTTTTGAAAGGTGTTAAGTAAATTTACCTGATCGGAGGTAAATTTTGGACTGAATGACCACCATGTATGGGTGGTGCTTTAAATCAGAAACTCAATGACGTCGCCGTCTTTAACAATGTACTCCTTCCCTTCGGCACGGAGTTTGCCTGATTCTTTGGCTTTTGCTAGAGAGCCAGCGTTTACGAAATCTTCGAACGCAACTACTTGGGCTCTAATGTATTTCTTTTCAAAATCAGTATGAATCGCAGCGGCGGCTTTAGGCCCGGTACTCCCAATTGGAACCGTCCAAGCTCGCGTCTCCTTTTCTCCGGTTGTAAAGTACGACATCAGGCCGAGGCGGTCATAACAAGCTCGAATTAAACTACCTACTCCACTATCTTGAGCCCCGTACTCGCGCCGGAAGTCATTTTTCTCGTCTTCTGACAAATCACGTAACTCATGTTCCATTCCAGCATCAACCACAACATACTCACTACCTGTTGTTTCAAAAAATTCTACCAGATCCTGCCAGCGACTATCATTTTGTTCATCAAGGTTAAAAGCGTCAGTTTTTTTGTTACAAATATACAAAAATGGCTTCATAGTGAGGAGATGGAGTGCCTTTACTGCTTTTGCTTC
>JAYVIL010000028.1:0-5648 GCA_043770255.1 Candidatus Kaiserbacteria bacterium | reverse complement strand
AGATTCCAAATGTTTGGCTGCAAATTACCTCTTTTTCGTCAACATATCTCGATATGTCTCCTCAAAATAGCTAATTTTCGCTCAAAATTTGAAACTTTATGATCTGACAGAGGGTTAGTGGATGGGCTCTAACATAAGGTGGGGGGGGAGAAACGACAAGCCTTCGGTACGTTTTTGAGTTATGATTACCGTAATGATTAGGACGCGAAATTTTCTTTTATTTATTTTGGTACTGGCTTTTTTAGTGGCGGCAATTTTACTGACTCTATGGTTTTCAGCTGATACAACCGGACAAAATAAGTATGCGGATATGATTTTTGGTGAGGGTGAGACCGAGGTGAAGACAGCCGAGATCGTGACTCCTGTAGATAAACGTGAGGGCAGGTTGGCCAGCTTGCGTAAAAAATTAGCGAACTACACTGACGTAGCCTTGGCTCCAAGCGAAGCTGTTGTAGCTGAAGTTCCAGCTGAAAATACTGCAACAACCACAACGAGCGCCCCAGTTACGGCAATGGCAGACCTCTGTCCTAATTATGGAGGGGTTTTTGTGCCGGTTCTGACTGGGCTGCTCACGTACACTGAGGGCAGCGGACAGCGGAATTTTGCTGTGGCGGAGACCGTGCCTGCCACCGGTAGCACCACTTTGCCTACAGTCACAATGACTACTGTCTTTACATTGCCACTACGTACCACTCCATCTGGAGTGAACTCCTGTATTGCGAGGACCGTGGTGGCGGTGACACCCACGGGAGCGCCAATTTTAAATACCGACGTGAGCAAGTACAGTAGTTCTGGCGAGGCGACGCTCATCGGGTATACGCTTGATGGTTTTGAGTTGTACGGGAATACCAGCAGTTTAGCTACCGACGATTGTGGCGGAACTACGGTGTCCGGTATATACCGCTACTATCTCTCGAGAGAGCGTGAGACAGTACTCAACTGCTTTGCTGCCATACCGGTCGCGCTTTAACTCCAGTACCCATCATGCGCACCTTGATCTTTGATATCGAAACGGTGGGTGAGAGTTGGGATGATTTGGATATGACCACCCAGACGTCTCTGTCACGGTGGGTTGAGCGGACAGTAAAAAACAAAGACGAGCGTGAATTGCAAATGAAAGACCTACGAGACGGATTAGGATTTTCACCAGTGACAGGGCACGTCGTCGCAATTGGTCTCTATGACCTGGAGCGGGCTCAGGGAGCGGTGTACTATGTCGGAGTAGGTAATACTCCCGACGAAGATGTGGGAGATTTTATCCTAAAAGTTAGGAGTGAAGGGGAAATGTTGCGAGAATTTTGGGAAGGGGCGCTCGAGTACGACACGTTTGTGACGTTTAACGGTCGGGCGTTTGATATGCCGTTTATGATACATCGTTCGCTCGCGCATGGCGTGAGGCCCAGTCGTGAGCTCATGAAGTACCGTTACCTCAGTCAACAGTCGGTTCCGTACCATATTGATTTACAAGATGAACTGACATTTTACGGCGCGATGAGTAGGCGGCCGAGCTTACATTTATTTTGCCGCACCTACGGTATCGTGAGTCCAAAAACGGCGGGTGTCGGCGGGGACGACGTAGCTGGTCTTTTTTCTCAAAAAAAGTTTCGTGATATTGCGCTTTACAATGCTCGTGATGTCGTAGCGACCAAGGAGCTGTACGAAGTGTGGCTTAAAAACCTAGCATCAGCTAACTTTTTGAATACCCTTGATTTTTAGTGTAAATTGTAGTTTAATCATATCAGAAAAATTTTCAGGAGGCTGAATGGAACTGTTGTGGAAAAAAATGAACGAATACACTTCAGGTGTCGGTGTAAAGTTTGACGGTGATCCAACCTCGCTATCAAAAGCATATCCGGTGCTTTGGAGAGGAGCTCAAAACTGGCATTGTATAGATTTTGGATCCAATTTAATGGACGGGTATGATGAAGGCTATTACCTCTACCGTAGTTGTAAGTCGATTCCCATGCTCTATCGGCGGGTCGTTACTGAGCGATATGTAATGGCTCGAATTGGTCCCGAATCGGTATCGTTCTGGGCCAGAAGCACTCAAACTAAATGTATGCTACGACCTAGAATTACCGATATTGTGATACCTTCAACCTGGGCCACACTTCTTGGAGCTGACCCCGCCACATCTATTCGTAAGCTCGAAAATTTGAGTGGTGGTATCATTTGGGTCTGAGTTATCAAGTTAAGGCGCGCCCCAAGCTCGCCTTTTGTTATATTTAGAGGGAGGCTAATCCTCCCTCTAAATATGAGTTTTATTGATAGTGGTATATTAATTGGTATGAAATCAATTCTGGCTCTCCTCGCTGATTTTGCAAATGGGATATTTGCGGTGTTGATTGCGTGTGCGGTGTATGACGTTGAGGCGGTGTGGTGGTACTTTTTGATTGGACTACCTTTAGCCATGTTGCCTGATATTGATGCGATTCCTGAGCTTTTTAAACGGGGGAGAGTGAGTGTCGATGCGAGCTATACCCGAGATCACCGAACGTTTTTGCATTACCCAATTATCTCCCTAATTATTTTTACCCCCGTCTATTTTTTTGGCGGATTTTGGGGGTTACTTATTGTCACGGCTGTCGTTTTACACCTCCTTAATGATTTGTACGGTACTGGTTGGGGCTTACAGCTCTTGTGGCCATTGTCGACCCGGCATTATAAATTTTTTGGTAGACGGGCCAATCGTCTGCATTCAATGTTGGCCAAAGCGGGTGATATAACACTGCTGCCACCTGATGAAATACGAGTCCGTTTTATGGTGTCATGGTCGGAGTCAGAGTTGAGTAATTATATTAAACGGTTCGGTGTTGATGACTGGATTGTTCATTGGTATCTCAGGCCAAACTGGGTATCTGTGGTAGAGTATTCATTATTCCTCATTGCAACTACCTTAATGATAGTGAGTCTGACATAACTCTATGAAAAAAACATTTCCAGAAGGATTCTATTGGGGATCGGCTACAGCAAGCTATCAAGTCGAAGGTGGTATCGAAAACACCGACTGGGCTAAGGCGGCCCGTGAGGGTCGTGTGCCTCTGTGTGGTAAAGCCTGTGAGCACTATACTCGGTACGAGGCGGATTATGATTTGGCTAAAGAGCTAGGACACACAGCACATCGTCTGTCAGTGGAATGGGCCCGGATTGAGCCAACTCCGGGAAATTTTGATGAAAATGCAATAGAGCATTACCGAGCTATATTAAAAGCTCTCCACGCTCGGGAGCTTAAGCCGTACGTTACAATCTGGCATTTTACACAGCCGTTATGGTTCTCGGAGGCGGGCAGCTTTGAACAAAAAAATGCACCCGAGATTTTTGCGCGTTACTGTGCGTATGTAGTGTCACAGCTGGGTGATTTGTGTGATCACTTTTCGACCATGAACGAACCTAATGTGTTCGCGAGCAACGGCTGGCTCCGGGGGAGTTGGCCGCCGTTTAAACGGTTTGCCATGACGGATATAATTTCCATTACTAACTCAGGGAAAATGCTCGATTCGAAAGCTTCTAAGGGTCTCGGACCGCTCTTTGCGTACTTACGAGTCATGAAAAATCTTGCGTTAGCACATAATGCTGCCTACCGTGCGATTAAAAAAGTATCACCTCATACAGAAGTCAGCTTTGTGCACCATGTGATTGTGTTTGATGCTGACTGGAATCCCTTCAACAAAATTAAAGCTTGGATTGCCAATTACCAGTGGACGTACAAGTTCATGAATCGGACTGCCAAAAATTGTGATTCAGTTGGACTCAATTACTATTTCTACACCAAATTTGGTGACACGCGAGTATGGCGTAAGACAGATATGGACTGGAATTTTGCACCAGAAGAGATCTATATGGCGCTCATGATGCTAGCGAAATACCAGTTGCCGCTGTTTGTCAGTGAAGGCGGGGTAGCTGATGCTGCCGACAGTATGCGGAGTGAATATATTAAAAAACAAGTGCTCGGTACTTGGCGGGCGATACAAGATGGTGCCGATGTACGGGGGCATATGTACTGGTCCTTACTCGATAACTACGAATGGGCGCTGGGGTTTGGCATGCGCTTCGGAATTATAAAAGTTGACTACGATACCCAAGTACGCACTCCCCATCCCTCCGCCTACGTGTATAAACAAATTTGCGAGAGCAATGCTGTAGTAGAATAAGGGCGTAATGGCTTGGATACTACTTGCAACACTCGGTCAGTTCATAAATGCGCTGGTAGCATTTTTAGATAAATATATTGTTTCTGACGCCACGGCGTTGCCTCGGCCTTTTGTGTATGCTTTTTATTCCTGCATACTCACCGGTGGCTGGGTGGTGATTTACTTTTTAGGTTTTATTCCGGCCTTGCGTGATATCGGTTTCCCGCATTTAGCAAATGTTGAGTCGCCATCAATCCAGGTTGTAGCCATGTCGTTTTTGGCTGCCTATACGTTTTTTATGGCTTTGGTATCAATGTACTCGGCGCTGCGTAACGCTGAGGCAGTGAACGTGATGCCAGTAATTGGGGCGGTGTCAGCTATTTCATCGTTCGGAATGGTGTATCTATTCCTTGATGTCGCCTTCTCCCCTAATTTTATGTGGGGAGTAGTGGTGTTATCGCTCGGTACGCTCTTGGTAGCCCAGACGATTCCAAAAATGGAGGACGTACTGCATGTTTTTCACAGCGGGCTATTTTTCGCCTTGCACTTTATCACCATGAAAGGTTTGTTTCTCGAGACTAATTTCGACGACGGTTTCTTTTGGTCACGAGTTTGTTTTGTATTGTTTGCACTGTCACTTTTGCTTGTCCCTACTTACTACAAAAAAATTCGTGAACAGACTGGTACCACGACAAAGAGAACGGGCGTAATTGTTATTTTGACAAAAATATTGGCTGGAGTGTCAGCGTTCCTCCTCCTAAAGGCGACTGACATGGGTGATGTGGCAGTGGTCCAGGCTCTCGATGGGGTCAAGTTTGTGTTTATTTTACTCATTACTATTTTGTTTGCTTCGCTCTTGCCTGATAGCGTAGCCGTGCACGAACCAAAACCAAAAGAAGTTATGAGGCGGGTACTGTATGTGATGGTGATAGCCGTGGGATACTTCATCTTATTTACGTAGTATGACTTCCACAAACGGTGAATGAAGAAACGAGCGTTGTGATAAGTGATATTTAATCACTTATCACCTATTCTGAATTTATGTTGCTGGAAAATAAGGAGCTTGCGACTATATTTTCTGTATGCAGAGCCGTGATTTTTTTCCTAAGGAAAATCGCTGGACCGCATTTCGTTGTCGCCGCTACGGTACATTTTCTTTCGCCGTACAATAAAAAGTAAAACGGCCAAAATATTTAATTTTTGAATTGTGCTGCCGCAACCTTCTCTCATAACGATGGACGTGGATTGTCACAACAGTTCCGCTTCGCTACACTTGCTTCGTAAGGACGGTAAGGGTGCAGATGAGGGCTATGCTAAGTTCTGTCTTTGCGAGTCCACAGACGAAGCAATCTTGAGTCATTGTTAATAAGCTCCTGGATTGTCATGCTGACACAAAGACGTTTAGGGTTTGAAGTTGCACTAAAAGGTTCTATATTTAAATTCTAATACCATCCCCAATTAACCGTCAAACAGTCCCTCGTTCCGTCTTTGCGAGCCTCAGCGTGGCAATCCACGTTC
>JAYVIL010000027.1:0-2156 GCA_043770255.1 Candidatus Kaiserbacteria bacterium | reverse complement strand
CCGAGCACGGTCGCTGAATAGGGCTTTTTGAAACCACGCAGCTCGTCGTTAATTTTTTTGTCAGTAATAACAGCGTTAAGTTCGTTTTCTGCTACTGGGCCGAGATTTTTAAGGGCGGCAGCACAGGCATTCCACATGATGCGACGATCCTTTGGTGGTAAGTCCATAAACTGCATCAGAGCACCATTTAAAGGGACGTCTTTACCTTTGTATTTAATTGACGTGCTACCAAGTATTTTCTCAGTGCCCGACACCCACATGCTACTTGAGGTCTGTGACTTTAAATTGAGGATTTTTTCCTCGGGTTCAGTGAGATTATATTTTGCTGTTTCAAAAATTCCCGTGAGATAAAAATGATACAATAAAAATGATGCATCTTTCAGAATCTCTTTCTGCATTTTTACAGGCATCTTCCCGATTGCTAATTCAAAAAATACCAATGAGTTGCCGATTTTAGTCAGTCTGGCTTCGATTTGGTTAAGACGCTTTTGCGCAACGATATCTGCTGAATTAAGGGCTAACAGATATGAAAAATAATAGGCTGGTTTATGACCGACCTGCTCACTGAGCGCTAGGGCATCTTGCAATGCGAGGAGTAGTTTTTTGGCGGTACTGGTAAATTCTTTGCCGGCATACTTCTTCACAAATACTGACACCGCGTGCTCGTAGGCAGCCATATCACTTTCGATTTTTGGATCTTTTTCTGATTTGTAGTAGAGATTCTTTAGGTCCCACTCCGTTTTGATTGTTTTTAAGATTGGCAGGGCTGTCTCCGGGACGTATTTAAAACTTGAACTCTTGGGCTTTTTTGATGTCATAGATGAAAAGTTTGTATTCTTCGAACACGTGATTAAACTCCGAAAGTAGTGGCCCATTAAGTCTGTTATTGATCACGTTGGCTATTGTTTGGTAGACCTCAATTCGCTCATCAAGGTTTTTACCAAAATCTTGCAAGAAGCGGTTATGGTCTTCATAGTATTCTTCAACTGAGGTTCGGAAATTGTGGATTTTATCCGCGGCGGCAATCATGATCGCTTCGATCGGACCATTTTTGAGCTGCTTGGCGTAATTTTTTTTCCGATCAACCCACGATACTTTTGAACCGGCCACCTCCTTCTTTTCGCTTAAGGCATCTACAATCACCGCGACAGTTCCGCCAAAGTCTTCAGTGAGTTCAGCTAGAGTGTAATCGGTATCTTCAAGTGTATCGTGGAGCAAGGCGGCAATGATCGCGTCTTCATTGTCAGTATACTCAGTGAGGAGCATGGCCACTGAAAATAAGTGGGTGACATAGGGATACGGCATCGAGCCCTTACGTGTTTGGTCATGGTGCAAGACGGCAGCAGCCCTGATTGCTTGTTCGATACGAAAGGAGTACATGTAAAATATATTACCAGCTATATTATTTTCGAACAGAGTTTGGATTAGCTTGTGCTCGTTTTAATTCCTCCAACATCTTCCTAAAGTCACCTTCAAGTACGGTTACTTCTTTAGCATATTTAGTAATTTGATTCTCTATTTCCTCTAATTCTTTAGTTTTTTTTGTTAGTTTTGCTTCCACCTCTTCTAGGTCTCGTTTGTAAGATGCCACTTTTGGTTTTAAACTTAAAATATCAGAATTTAGAGTGCGCTTATTCTGATTAGCAGCTTCTAGTTTTGACTTATTTGCATCAAGTTCACGCTTTAGGCTGGATGTATCCATGGAATTAAAGTTTAGTTAAATCAACACATTCACTCTCTAATATAGCACGTTTTTTAACCTCTCCGCCACGATTGTATCCACCAAGTCCCCCATCTGTGCGAATCACTCGGTGGCACGGAATAGCCGGGTCGAAGTTTGCAGCCATGATATTTGCTACAGCCCGAGCCGCCTTTGCGTTGCCGGCTTTACCTGCAACTTGTTTGTAGGTTAAGACTTTACCAGCAGGTATGGCTTTGACGATTGCTTTTACTTTGTCAGTGAAGCTAGACATATTGGTTTAATAGTTTAATGGTTGCAAAGTTGCATGTTATTTTTGGTATGTAGTGTAATCGTCACAACGTTACTATGCAACCTTGCAACTATTAAACTATTTGTTTATTTAACTTTGCAACTTTGAACGATGTATCGCTATCAGTTTTTGACCACAAGCAGCCCGATACGGACAGTATTCACA
>JAYVIL010000026.1:0-5731 GCA_043770255.1 Candidatus Kaiserbacteria bacterium | reverse complement strand
TCATAATCATCTCGAGCGACTCACTATGGAGATGATCTGCGTGTTCATGGGTAATTAAAATGAGATCAATATCTGTCACTTCATTTTGAGCCACGCTAAACCGCCCTGGGTCGGTGAGAATACGTTTGCCTGCGACTTCGACGAGGAGGCAACATTGACCGAACTTGGTGATTTTCATGAGAGTAGTTACTTAAATGACTAAATCTGAAGATATTTCTAAAAAACAATGCACACAAAGGTGATACTTTGTTACTTGTGAATGACTGTCTGGGGGACTTAATAAAATCCCCCCGAAATCTAGTAATTCATTTTGACACTTATCGCATTTTGGTTTGATTGACATAGTTTTAAGGGAAGTCTATCTAGTATAGCAAATTCCGGAGGGACTCGGTCGTTACACGACCAGTACCCCAATTGACTGTATTGTTTCGCGCGCTAGCAATCAAGCTCAATCGGACTTCGAGCCCCCCGCGAGTGACAGGGACTCGGTCACTCTCGTGGATATTTTAAATCGCTACGCTCAAAAAATAATCACACTCGTGCGGCCCCGGGTGTTTCGGCCCAGAGGGACCCCGAAACAACCTTTCGAGTCCCTCCAAGGGCTACAAACAGCGACGACCCAAATGCATTCGCATTTAGGCCGGCTGATTTGTGCCCCAGAGCGCGACAGTTCTCGAACCTTAGAAAAGCTGCTCGAAACTTTTCACCATAAACTCAATGACCGGTCTAGACCCTAAAATGTTCCTAATGTACCCCAGCGCGAGACACATATCGAACTTCGAAGAAGCTTATCTTAAGTGGTTCTCAAACTATTACGAACTATACATAAACCTCTGTAAAATTTGCCAATAACGTCATTTCCTGTTTTACTGAATCTATATTTTATGTTTCGTAATCTGCAAATAGCAATAAAGCCTTTTGTAGATATTCGGGAGAAATAAAGTATGAGTGAAGGTGATACATCGATTAATCAATATGCTGGGCGCCTCCAGAAAGGCGTGATCGAACTGATTGACGATCTCATCGATAAAGGAGAGATCCGACCAGAATGTAGAGACGAGGCGATTGCAGACATTTTGGGATTGACTCTTGGAATGGTTTCAAATGTTGCAGAAACAATACAAACAAGCTTGTCCGAGTGATTTCCACTACAACCTCAAAAGGTCGGGTTAAAAACCCCGGCCTTTTCATATTCTCATATTTATTATCAGATACAAAACAACGGAAGTTGCGAGATATGCAACTTCCGCTGTCTTTACATGTGCACCTGGAGGGACTCGAACCCCCAACCCCTTGATCCGAAGTCAAGTACTCTATCCGTTGAGCCACAGGTGCAATTGGTAAGCCAGTCTACTACTGTTTGTTATAAAACTCAACCAACATTTTTTGCCAGAAGCGCATTTTATTTAAGAGGGGTTTGCTCGTACGGACTTCGATACGCAAACATCCTTTATAATTTGGTCGCTTTTTTACACCGAGTCCAGATGGCTTTATGATTGTTTTTAGGAACTGAGTGGGTAACACCTGTAACTTTTTAGCCCACCAGGCGTCACATGCTTCGGACTGATACGCTTTGTGGACATACAATCTAAACCGTAAATCATTTTTCTCCACCCCCGCATACGCAATGAGCCACTTTACCATCAACTTTTGCATGTCACCGTCTGAATTCATAAACTGCCACTGATTGGTTCTTTTTCCACCCTCGGCCCAATAAAGCATTAGACCGGCATGAAAAAATGGTTCAGTTAAGTACGTGTCAAATGTGATTTTGGCTTCAGCTAATTGATCTTTCTCTCGAGCTAGTCGTCTCGTATGCATTATGCCAGCAATCTTTATCTGTCCGCGCGATATATTTGCGTCTCTTCTATCTTTTAGTGCAATTTTTTCAGATTTGGTTAACGGTAAATCTTTTAGCCATAATGAAAGTGAGCTTTTAGCTACGGGAACTATGGCTGAAATTTCTTTGTAGGTATAACCTTGCTGACGTAATTTAGTAGCTGTTTCTTTTTCTTGTACTAGAGCTTGCATGTACATATCATAACATTGTAGTTCATATGTGCACATTTACTTGTGTACAAACTCTGTCTTTACCAATACAATTCATATTAATGATTGCACATTCGTCAATTCCGCTTGAGGTGAGGAAAATTTCGGACACGCTTGAGAAAGCGGGGTATGAGGCGTATCTCGTGGGGGGTTGTGTGCGGGATCTCGTAGTAGGAAAAGAACCAAAAGATTGGGATATCACCACCAATGCCCACCCTGATCAGATAATGGCCTTATTTCCCGAGAGTTTTTGCAACAATGATTACGGCACGGTAGGGGTAAAGAACGAGGAGACCGAGGATGTACGGTTAAAAGTGGTTGAAGTCACACCCTACCGGAGCGAGGGAACATACAGCGACGCCCGCAGGCCAGACAGCGTGACATTTGGCGTAAGCTTGGCCGAAGACCTGGCGCGCCGGGATTTCACTATTAACGCCATTGCGTACCGCATTACCACCAATGAAACCGTTGATTTGTATGATGGAGTAGAAGATATCCGGAAAAAGCGGATTAGAACTGTCGGCAATCCGGAGGAACGATTTGGCGAGGATGCCCTCAGGTTAATGCGGGCAGTCAGGCTCGCGGCCGAGCTTAACTTCATGATTGAGAGCGAGACTATGGCTGGAATTATAGCTAAATCTGAGCTTCTCGAGAAAATTGCCACTGAACGTATCAGTCAAGAATTTGTAAAATTGATTAACTCAAGTGCACCGATGCAGGGAATTGCACTGTTGGAAAAACTAGGATTACTACCTTATGTCCTACCCGAAATAATCCCAGCAATTGGCTGCGAACAAGGTGGAATCCATGCCTATGATGTCTACGAACACTGTCTGCGCACCCTCCAAGCCGCAGCCGACAAAGGATTTTCCACCCACATGCGTTTAGCAGCTCTGCTACACGATATTGGAAAGCCAGCTACGCGCGGAACGGGTGGTAAAAACAAACACTATACGTTCTTTGGCCATGAGGTGGTTGGGGCTAGAATGGCCAAGAAAATACTCGGTCGCCTGAAAATGTCGAGGGAAACTATTGAAGCTGTCGAGAAACTAGTCCGCTGGCACATGTTTTTCTCGGACCCCGATGAAATCACACTGAGCGCCGTTAGGCGAACTATCGTACGGATCGGAGAAGACAACATCGAAAATCTACTTAATTTACGAGTCTGTGACCGAATTGGAACTGGCAGACCCAAAGAACAACCGTTTCGCTTCCGAAAATACAAAGCGATGGTAGACGAAGCCCTCCGTGACCCTATTTCCGTAAAAATGCTGAAAGTTAACGGGGAAAAGATTATGGAAATCACTGGGGAAAAGCCGGGTAAAAAGCTGGGATATATCCTGAATACACTGTTGGAAGAAGTGTTGACAGACAGTGGAAAAAATACCGCGGATTACCTGGAATCACGAGTGGCGGAGCTCAATCAGATGTCTGAAGCGATGCTCGTCACTCTAGCGGAGGCTGGCAAGAAAAAACAAGCTGAAGAAGAGGCGGCGGAACTAAAGAAAATCGCCAAAGAACACAACGTTGGGTAAAATAAGCCACAAAGCGTAGTTGAAAAGCAATGGGATTGCTTTTCAAAATGGCGGTCAGAATTTGCCCAAGGGCAGAACAAATTCTGACATAAGTTCGCAATAGTCGTTACACTCCTTTGCTCTCTTAATTTTTCGCGAGTGTTTTTTGTCACTACTAAAAACATCCGCGCCGTCTCCAGATTAGGTCTATCTAAGTATGAGTTGAAAAAAACCGAGGTATGCATACCTCGGCTTTTGCCGACTTAGACTTTTTCAACCCGGCCTCACCACATCATTAGGAAAATGACAGACTTGGAGCCATCTACCGCACGTTTTAGCAGTGCCAGGCTGGTTACTTTATGACGCTGACCTATTTCAAAAACTTCCTTGTTATTTACTGTGACATGTGGGCGATAATGGTCTCCAATCCAGTCCGCACGGGGTAAACTACATCGTTTACTACGTAAAAGGTGTAGCAAATACTGATGTTGCTGCATTAAAGTCTCATTTTTTTCTAAGACTGAGACCGGTACATTAGCATCTGGACCAAAAAGACCTCGCTCTATTGCCATAAGCTCTAAATTTATTTGACACAATTCTAAACCATACAAAAACAATTCCCCCTTCAAGGAGGATTCCGGAAAACTCGGCGGCAAGCTAAACCGGTGCATTATCGTACAGTGCAACGGATTACTCCCGTCATACGGCCCGATCTGCCATGGAGCAAAGGGAAGCACTACTAAATATTCTGCAGATGTCATGAGGAACCCTCCATTTCTGTTCATATAAAAGCATTTTTTAGACAAAATGAGTAGACTAGGCATATACCACCACAGATGGTACTATAGTTTTTTAGAAGCTCATGAGGGAAGGACGAGTCATGAAAAGTCTTGAATCTGCAGGACTGACAGTGGAACAAACAGGAGTTGAAACCAATCGCGAATTGCACACCATTAGCCACAAGGGCGCATACGTTGCTGGAATCTGCTACAGCAGCAAAATTGATCGATTTGGGGTTGAAAAAGCTGGTGTTTGGAGCGATATTTGCCGGCGTCCCGAACTCACCAAGTCGCAGCTAACAACGATTCGCTCCTACATCAAACGGGAGACAAAGCGTTTCGATCATAAAATATTTGGCGGTCAGAAATGACCGCCAAAAATCGTAATATTAAAAGATTATTTGGGCAAAATAAAAAGGCCTGAGGGAATCAGGAGCTTATCGTTAGATGATTAGCTACTAATGCCTTCAGGCCTTTATTTTCTGAGCTTTACTTATGTGAGAGACATCTGGTCTCTATGTGGCGTCAAACAAATTGACTAACCAAGTTTTTTGCTCATTTCGTTCTACCTTCAGTCCAACCTTCTATTCTAGAGTTTCAACATACTTATTTTGTTGATTACGTTCTATATGTGTGAAGTCGATTTTGCTTGCAAATATCTACCGATGTCCTTAACTTTCGACATTAGTTAATCTTGTAAGAAGATTTCACACGGGTGGGGTTCTATGTGCTTATGAGAATTTGGAGGTAAATCTCTTAATTTTTAAGGTGCTCTTTAAGGGGAGCACCTAGGGTTCATGACTGGAAGTTTCTTTCTAGTACTGAACTCTAGGTGCTCCTGCTCGCCCTCTCTGGGCCTACAAGTATCTTATGTCCTATAGACATTAGTGTAAAGGACATCATGGTGGATAAGTGTGCATAACTCAATTATAAATGTCCTTTATAAAAGACAATGTGTAAAAATAATTTTTAACATCAAAATAACGGCTCAGTAGAGCCGTTATTTTGATGTGTAATCAACGATATTGACATTCACGAGAATCGTGTGTTTATGTTTTGTTAAATTCGCAGAGTTTTCATGACGTGGATTGCCGCGCTAGTCGCTTCCTACAGAGGCTGTTCAGGTTGTCACTCTTTTACAGAGAGTAGGCAACCTCTTGCAACAGTCTCCCAGACAGTCTCACGCAAAGACGAAGTAGTTTTCTATGAACGAGGTCTCGCCACAACCGTCTTTGCGAGGAGTGAAGCGATAGCGGAATGACGTAGCAATCCACGTCGTCACTCAAAAAATTACCCCTCTAAATTTATCTCGATAGAAACAGGACAATGATCAGAACCATACACGTCGGCGTGAACTTTTGCCGACTTGAGCAGTGGCACGAGTGCAGG
>JAYVIL010000025.1:0-5735 GCA_043770255.1 Candidatus Kaiserbacteria bacterium | reverse complement strand
GTTCGGTAGCGGGTCCGTAAGACGGAAAGAATCTTGGCGAGAAGAACGGCATGATTTAACTCCTGTTGTTGTGCAGTCGTCTAGATACCTTTTAACAGCACACCATTTATAGTGTATTGTCAAGGTGTGTGCGCCGGGAGGGATTCGAAGTCTACGACTTCAGTATCCCAATTGGCTGGATTATTTCCTTACAGTCATAATCCAGCTCAATCGGGCTTCGAATCCCTACGTACGTGACATTTAGTCACGTGCTCCCGTCGCACGCAATAAAAAACGCCCGACTTTTCAGTCGAGCTGTTTTTTATACGCGTGCGCCGGGAGGGATTCGAACCTTCGTAGGGCGTAGCCCGAGGGATTTACAGTCCCTTGCATTTGACCGCTCTGCCACCGACGCAGTTTGTTTGTTTTTAGCGCTATTTGGGTCAAAATAGCGTGGGTACAAATTATCACAGTTTCTACTATTTAGAAAGGGGTTTTGTGGTAAGCTTAGGGTAATGAGGAATACATTGGTTGCCCTGAGCGTTAGCGCTTTTTTGTTTGTTTTACCGATGGTGGTCTCGGCGGCTGATTTGGTGACATGTGGGGGGCCAAACGACGAAGCTTGTACTACGTGCGACGTTGTCACAATGACTAACGATGTTATTGCGTGGCTCGTTATGATTTTGGGTACGATTGCGGCGATATTGATTGTGGTAGCGGGAGTGAGACTAGTGACGTCAGGCGGTAATACCAGTGCTAAAGAAGCTGCCAAGAGTTCGATTACGAGTCTACTGATTGGTTATTTGATTGTCCTCTCAGCGTGGCTTGTTTTAGATTACGCCCTCAAGGCACTATTGATTCAAGATGGGACTAATGATTTTGGTGTCTGGAATGAAGTGGATTGTATTTCCGAGACCGCGAGCCAGCGGCTGAATGTGACGCAGTTACCGGTGCAGTATATTCCGCTTGATCCACAGCTCGGTAATTTGCAAGGCTGGGTGTTCGGCGGGTCTACCGCTGGCGGCTCAAGTAGTGGTGGATCGCCAGCTGCTCCGGGGTCATATAATGCAGCTTGCCGGTTACTTCCTGGTCCGCCGGGGGTTATGGAATATGATTGTAGTGCTCAGCAGTCTCAGTGTCGAGCTGCCGGCGGCACAGCCACGCTTAATACAGCTGGTGGCGTGGTTATCTGTACCCCAGCTCAAGTAACAGTCGGTTCAGGCGGGGGGAGCGGAACGTGTGCAGTGGTAACTGATGCTGCTAATGCCTGTCATCCTAATCGGTTAACCTGTTTTCCAGATAGAAATTTAGCGTCGGAAATATGTAATGTAGAAAGTCGGGGAGGTAGAGAAGATGTTATGTCTGGAACCGACCTCTGCCAAGATGGGCGATCATTTTCAGCAGGGCTATGGCAAATTAACATTTTAGCGAATCGTAATTTGATACCGGGCTGCAGTGCGGGATTCTTTACGTCTGATAATAACAGAGATCAAGGATCATGTTTACAATATCGCACAAATAGTGCCAACCCTCCCGTTAGGTATTGTCAGTACCGATCATGTCGCATCACAAATGTCGCGGTGTATAATCAATGTGTCAGAAGTGCACTCATGCCAGCTAATAATACAGCCGCTGCTTGCAGTTTAATGAGAACGCAAGGTTGGAGTGCGTGGCAAACATCGTATAATAGATGCAGGTAACATATGTTTTTAAGAATCCTTTTTATCTCTTTGGCAGCAATCAGTTTTGTGACATTGGTATGGTTTTTGGTGTTGCGGAGTCAAGTTGATATTGTGGGAGATACAAAAAATCCCGAGCAAGTCTTTGATTTTTCACCCCTCATTAGCAATGATTCTTGGCAAGGTGAAATAGCACGTACTCCGGGTACGGTTGCGTCAATGAGTGCAGATTCGGTGTCTGATACGCCCGTGGTTCAAAATAAAGATACCAAGGAAGTAGCAACAGATTTTTTTCAATTGACGGGTAATACCAATCTCTATGATGTGTCGTATGATAGTCAGAGTGGCATTTTTACCATCACTCTTTATGGAGCCGATACCAAAAAATCACGACTGGCGGCAGAGGAGTACATTCTTGATACATTGCCATACACTAAAAAAGAGTGGTGTGATTTTGTAACTAACGTCATTACTAATGAGTTTGAAAATCCAAGCTGGGCAGGACAAGAGCTCGGTTTGAGTTTCTGTCCGGGTGCTGTACAACTATAGGGTATGAAAAAAATCCTCTTAGCCAGTTTTTGTTTCTTGATTTTGTTTGGCATCAACCCGACAGTTTTTGCGGGTGATACGGGCATCTCACAGTTGGCTGATTGTACTGGTTTGGACTGTAGTGCTTGCAATGTCGTTCATCTAGCTAACGGTTTAATTACTTGGCTGATTGGGATTTTGTGTGTGTTGTTTGGGGTCTTGATGGCGATGGCTGGGGTGAAGCTCGTGACGTCAGGCGGGAATCACCACGCGCTTGATGAAGCCAAGAGTTCGTTCATGAACGCTATCATAGGGTTCATTATTATTTTGTCGGCTTGGCTTATTGTCGATACGATTATGCGAGGGTTGGTTGGACGTCCCGGTCAACCAGGAATGATTGGTGGTGAGGTGACTGGCTGGTTGTTTTGGTCCGAGGTGCAGTGTCAGAGTCAGACAGAGCCTGATTTAGATGAGGTCGAGCAGCGAGAAGTCGAAAGACTAGCCATTGAGTATCAAGACGAGTCATTTTCTGATGCTAGTTATGCGGTCCAGAATCCAACCGGCGGCGGTGCAACCGGTGGTAATGTGTCTGGTGTAAATTGTCCAGCTGCTCCAGCTAGTAGTGTTGTAACTATTCCTGGGACAACGTATAAAGCTCGGCAAAATATTGCCAACAACTTTGTGGCGATGCGTGCTGCCGCCGCTAGAGATGGGATTACATTGACTGTAACTAGTGGTTGGCGATCAGAAGCTGTTCAATTAGAGATATGGAATCGACATGGGTGCGGCAGTAGAAGTTGCAGTGGAATTGTCGCTCGTCCATGCAGTCTTGGTGGTAATGGATCAAATCATAATTCCGGTAATGCAGTTGATATTAGTATGGGCGGTGGTGGTGTTAATACAGCTATTTTTCGATGGCTTAAAGCTAATGGTGGGAGATATGGATTCTACAATAACTTAGATGCACGTGATCCGTTTCACTGGTCACCGTCTGGGAGGTAGCGATATGTTTTTGCAGCTGTTGCAGAAAGGTATCGTTTACGTCTCCCGCAGCAGTCGCACGTGGCATTAGTAGAAAGCTCGGCGGTCACAAGTTACTAACTATATTTGTTCGCTTCCAGCTCCAAATCTAGTAAGTGTTCTCGAATTCTACGAATTCAGTACACCTTGTCACTATTTTTTCAAAATAGCAGGCAAGGTCTTGCAAAAGTGATGAGCGAATGACTTTCTCACCCGACTCAGCTGTTGCAGTAGCAACATGCTTCCGTCTCCCGCAGTAGTCGCAAGCAAAGCAGTTTGCGCTAGCGGTCACGAATCACTAAGTATATTATTTCGCTTTCAGCTCATAATCTACTAAGTGTTCTCGACCCCGACGCACTCGTGGCAAGGCCACATCGTTTACGTCTCCCGCAGACGCCGCACGTGACATTAGTCACGTGCTAAATCAGAAAACCACCAGCTTTTTGCTGGTGGTTTTCTGATTTGCGTCTGCGGGCCCACGAGGGCTCGAACCTCGGTCTGCAGTTTTGGAAACTGATATTCTACCACTGAACTATAGGCCCGTTTTCAGTTGCTCTATAGTAGTTGAAAATGGTAATAAAATCAATTTATTTACCCTAAGAAGTCTTGTGTAAGTTTAATTGCTGTTGAAATGTCGGCGGGAAAGGGGAGCCAGATTATGCTTTGGTCGCGTTTGAGCCAGACTCGTTGGCGGCGGGCGTACTGGCGAGATTTGTTGGTTAGCTGCTCAATCATTTCTTCGCGGCTTAGTTTATTTTGGAGATAGAGTGCAATGTAGCGGTATTCTAAACCAATAGCATCGAGACGCTCCCAGGATACGCCGTTTTTATGTAATGCTTCGACTTCTTCAATCATGCCAATTTTCATACGATCAATAATTCGCGTATGGATACGTTCGTTTAAAACTTCAGTAGGAACATCGATGCCAATCGTGAGCCAATTGTAGGGGAGTTCGGCTGTGGTGACTTCAGGCACTGCTCCAATAGCGTCAATTATTTCTAGTGCCCGGATAAGCCGCCTCGGGTTATCACTATCGATTACTTCGGCCCGTCTGGGGTCTTTTGCTGCAAGTGAAGCAAATAGCTCAGTGGTGGTTTTTTGCTCTAAAATTGCCCGCAGAGGCTGGTTTGGTGGCACGGGCGCACTTGACATAGTTCCCTTAAGTAATTCTAGATAAAAAAAGGTACCGCCAGCGACAATCGGTAGTTTACCGCGGGTGATGATATCGCAGAGTGCAACTGTGCCGTCACGTTTAAAATCTGCACCCGTGTAGACTGTGCGGGGGTCAACAATGTCAATCAAATGGTGCGGGATTCCGCCCATTTCATCAGGGGTAACTTTGGCTGATCCAATATCGAGCCCGCAGTAAACTTGGCGCGAATCAGCCGAAATCACCTCACCACCAAAAACCTTGGCAAGAGCGATTGAGAGAGCCGTCTTGCCGGACGCGGTTGGCCCCACGATGGCAATGGCTTTTGGTTTTTTAAATTCTGACATAGTTGGAGTGTAGCAGAGTAGGAGTAAATAACAAAAAACCCGAGCGTGTGACGCTCGGGGATTGGTTTAGATTCTAATCTTTAATCTCGGTGCCATTGCGATAAATGCTTCGGCGTTACCTTTCGCATCGTCCACTGGATTGTGGGTGTGCGGGGTGATGACGAGATGTTTGAAAGAACTTTGCATGCTTCCTTCGAGTCCTCTGTACAAGTCCTTGATACTAAGTGATGAATGCTCGAACGGATTACATCCAGCATATCTCCAGAGGTAATAATTCATGAGACCAAAATCGAATCCGGGATTGTCGGAAACATATCGTGGTTTTTTACCATCGGAGTTTGTAAGTACCCAGCTCACAAATAGTGGCATGACTATCTCTGGTTTGGGGAACTTAAGCGTGTCTGCTCTCGTCAGTCCAGACATTTGCAAACGTTTTTCGTCATAATGCTTTGATATCGGTTGCATTTGTCCGCTAAAACTTCTGTGCAGACTGGGTTCAATGCGAACGGCACCAAACCAAAACATTGAACCTTTGAACGGGGGCGCTGCCTCATCTACTTCGCAGTCGCCGCTAAAATAGGCTAGTCCTCTGGTATCTTTCATCTTGTGACTCCTCTAAGATTTCTCCCCTCAGTGTAGCTTTGGAGAGTGTCGTATGCATACGACTGATTGACGTACTCTACCATGGGTGTGTAAAGTATTCAAATAAAAAAGCCGCCCCGACCAGGTCGGAGCGGCAGAAGTTCATTTTTTCGTCAATTCACTCCATAACTCTTTGGGTCGAAAAGCCTTTGAGCCAGCTTGGCACAGTGGGCAGACATCAGGCTTGTGGTTGCGGATATCTTTTCGGACCAAGCAATGGATAGGGAGCTCCTTACCACCTATGTTTACGGTCTCGTACGGTGAACGGTTGAGAATGCTGCCGACACCAATGACTTCAGCACCAGCGTCTATCACTGCTTGTGCACAGAGGATAAGTGCATTGAGGGATGTGGTTACATCGTCAAAGACCAATCCACGCTGACCCTGCTG
>JAYVIL010000024.1:0-17376 GCA_043770255.1 Candidatus Kaiserbacteria bacterium | reverse complement strand
TGGTATTTTTTATTGATGTCATTCCGGGTGGCGATGTAGGCTTGGCAATTATAGCTACCGTGATTGTAGTGAAGTTCTGTCTCCTCCCCCTCTCGATTAAGGCAGTAAAAACACAAAAAATAATGAAGGAGCTGGAGCCAAAATTAAAAGAGCTGAAGGAAAAGTATAAAGATAAAAAAGAAGAACAAGCCAAAGCCATGATGGCGTTATATAAAGATGCCGGGATGAATCCATTTGCGAGTATTCTCCTGCTGTTTATCCAAATTCCTTTTGTGATTGCTATTTATTTAGCCGTTAGTCGGGGTGGTGGAATCTCCCTTCCAGGGATAAATACCGATATTTTATATACCTTCATTCCAAATCCCAGTATGGTATCAATGGAATTTTTAGGCCAATTTGATATTACCCAAAAAAGCCTCGTCTTGGCACTACTCGCGGGTGTAACACAGTTTTTTAGCACCAGATTATCCATGGTAGCGATGCCCCTTAAAGAACGAGATAAAGACGCTGTTCCTAATCTAAAAGACGACTTCGCCCGCAACATGCAGTTCCAAATGAAATACGTGATGCCGGTCTTTATTATCTTTATCGCCTACAGCTTCTCCGCCACCATTGCCCTTTATTTTGTTGTCAGTAACCTGGTCCAAATCGCGCAGGAGTTGTACGTACGCAAACATAGATAAATGTTGCAATACAACATAAGTAAAAAGCACTATCATACTATGGTAGTGCTTTTTACTTATAAACATCGTGATCTCCAATAGCTGTTAATACAATTTCAACTTCTGTAAGGTATATAAACAAAACTCTAATCTTGTAATTTACTGAAAAACTATAATGTTTCTTCTGGGTACCTTTAAGTTTATGAACTCTCAAATGAATATGATTGCTGGCGTCTCGTAACATCTCTATTTTCTGCAGGGCTTCTTCTTGTAAAGAATTCTCTAATTTAGAAAAAATTTTTCTAAATTGAGGAGTTGCCGATATTTCAAACATGAAATAATGTCACTTACATTAGAATTGAACGTAAATCACCACGCAAAATTTTTCCTTCAAAAATCTCGTGCTCAGATTGCAAAAGAGCATTTATAGCTTCGTTCTCCCGATACTGTTCGATGGCTCTTCTAATAACAGATACTCTATTAGCACCTGTTATTTCAACTAATTCATTTAAGTCTTTTTCTACTTTTGGATTGAGGGGTACAGAAATAGTAGTCATATAAATGTATTAAAAATAAGTATTTATTTATCTTACTCCTAAGTAAGAAGTATTGCAAATAAAGATGAGCTTAAAAACCTTATTTAAGCTTATCTCCTCCCCCCCCCATCCACCAGCACCATCTAGAATTCTTTTTTCAGATCTATTCACTATATAAACCTTATGCTATCTAGGCGTTGCCTCGGCGAAGCTTTCGGAGTAACCTAGTCCAAATCGCCCAGGAGTTGTACGTCAGGAAGCATCGGTAAAATAAAATGAGCATACACCCGAAGGGTGTATTGCGAATTTTGTTCCGAGTTTAGCCCTTTCCTAGGCTAAACTCCTGGAACTTGTACTTATTGAGATGATTTCCATTTCGTAAACTATATAAAACACTACCCTATAGGGTAGTGTTTTATATAGAATCGAATTATTTCGCTCTAACTTATTGATATATTACACATTGATTTAATACCGCGGAGTATTCGTAGTCAGGACCGCCACCTCGACAAGCGGTATTTAGTTGCACAAGTTCCCTTGGGATATTTGGGTCCAGATCCGCAGCATATGGTGGTAAATGTTATTCTAGACAGTTATTCCTATTGGTATCGAACACATTGATGAAGCTCCGGCGCGTATTCTAGATCAATAGAGCTGCATTCACTCCTAAAGAAATCGTAATTTTCAGGAATGTTTTCAAAATCGTTTGGTGGAACTGGTATTCCAGATCCAGGCACTATTGTACGTCCTATTCTTTCTATACAAGGACCATTTGGTTCAGTCCAAGTACCGTTCCCATTGGCACAGTTCACCTCAGCATCAATTGGATTTACCGGCAGACAAACACCATTTTGAATTGTTCCGTTTGTTGCTGCGCAACAATTTGCGTTTGTGTTTACATTACATGACGCAGTTCGACAGTAATCTCCTGCTTCATCCCAAACTCTTCCTTCTCGACCACACTCTAGTCTTCGTGCTGCTCTCCCCTCAGTCAAACCCGAACAGCTTCTACTGGTAGAATCCCAACTACCGTCTTTTAGTGTTACGCAGCACACTGCACTTTGATTTGGGTTGCAACGTTGGCCTTCAGAATCATTGTAGTCACACGTTGATGGATTTATATAATTATAATTGTAAATTCCCCGTAGTGTTTCTCTACAGATACGTCTACAAGCTTGCTCATTTGTTTCCTCAGGTTGTATATCTAGTTGCGTTCTGAGCGCACCAGCACAAGTATAAGTCATTCTCGTAGACTGTGTAGCTGCAGCACGTTCATCCAAACTTACTTGTTGCAGAGCAATCACTTCTTGAATGGTTGGTCCTTGTGTAATGGTAGTAGTGGCGATGCTGAGATCGAGTTCGGTCAAATCACTATTGACGGTATTGAGAATAATAATGGCACCAATGACAATCAAGAGTCCAATCAAGGCACCCTGAATATCTTTTTTAGCCTCTTCTTTTGCGGGAACGATATCCGACAACATGTATTTAGCTCCCGCAGCGACAATTTTGATTACAGCCAGCAACGCTGCTAGGGAAATAGACAGTCGATACAAGGCGTTGATGTAGACGTTTAGATCCGTATCCCCTGTCGGTTCAATACCGGGAATGCCCACGAGGCCCACAAAATCCCCAGCCTGAGCTGATAGTGGTAGTAAGACGCAAAAGAGTGCGGTAAATAGTACAAGGTTATATTTCATACATCCAGAGAGTATTGTCATTTTTATTGATAAAGTATAACACCCTGCCTTCTTGGCTTATGTTCATATCAATGACATCAAGTTCTCGGCCCGTTTCTTGCTCAGGACTAACTAACTGGGCAGCTAAACTTTTTTCCAGGTCAATTCTATAGAGTTTGTCGGAAAATGAGATTAGTCCCTTGTACCAATTATCCGGAAATTCGTTTGTTAGACCTACTCCTTCGTGGCCACAATAGAGATATTTATTATTATCTGGGGCAAATACACACTTGCTCGGCTCAACGATAATCGGAAGCGATGCCCTGGTGCCGGTAGTACGATCGGTAACAAAGCTCGTTGGTCCATTATCAGTAGTGATGGTATGGATGTAATACTGGGCGTTTATTTCTGCCGTCAGTCCCTCGCCCGAGGCTGATTCACGGATCAAGGTGCCGTTTTGGAGGCGATACAAGAAACCACTCAGTTTTGCAGATGGTTTTGGGTACACATAATGTTGAGTGTCTCCATCTATACTCCACACAATCGTCGCGTTTTGAAATGGTACAGTAAATAGTGTCTGACTCGTTTTAGTATCGGTTTTTAAGAGATTCCCCGACTGCCCGGCAGAACTATATTCCGTGTAGAGTAGCTCGTTGTTATCGTTAAATATAAAATCAACCATTTTAGGAGACAGCGTTTCTTTAGTGGCACTATTTTCTCCCGCCAGGGTGAGCAGTTGAATAGTATTTTGATTACCAAAGCCTGACCCAATAGCTACTTTAGTACCGTCTGGACTAAATTGTGCCGCTTCTACATTAGGAATAGTAATATTAGAGAGGCGTATTTCAGTGCCAGTTAGTAAATTAATTTCATACACGTGCCCAGTGCCCGCTTCGGCATATCTAATAACGTTTTTGTTTTCGGTATTATTTGAATATTCACCATAGCCAATAACCGCTCGGGTAGTTAGTTGGCGCAGCGGCGCAGCATCTACAACATCTACTCGCTCAGTAGTATCTTCAGGTATAAATGGAGTATCAGTAGTAAGTTCGCTGTTGCCACCCAAACTAAAATCAGTGAAAAACTGTTCTACTGGCTTGGGTGTGCCATAAATAAGTAAATACACCCAGATTGCCAATAAAAGCACTACGAGCGCACAACCAGCAATAATGAGATAAGTTTTTTTCATAACTATAATTTAATCTGGAATGAACCCTCGTCACTCTGCAGCAACTCAGTGACATTTCTAATTTTAAATCCAATTCGGGCGCTACCGGCCGTACCGCGCTCGAGGTTTATTTCAAAAGGATCAAGGGAATCAGTTATAAGCGGAGCGTTATTAATGCTCCACTGGGTAAATAAATTATTACCCACTGATCGTAGATCAAGGTAGTAAGGCACTGCTTTTATAGATACACCATTACCGGTAATAATTAAGTCGCTTAGGATAGCGCTCTGACGTAGGCCCAAGAGACTGCTTTTCTCATAGAATTGCACATCGAGTTTGGCGGTTGGTATAGCAATTACTTTTCTGGCAACTGTAGTCCCTGATTTATCATGAACAGAAATAGTGATAATACTACTTTGCCCATGAGGAACTTCAATTTGCGCCCAGTTTCCACCCGGTCTAGCTCCACCATAAACAGATTTATTATTGAGAGTCCAAGAATAGCTAAAATTAGAACTCACAACCGGGCCGTTCTTGTCTTGTAAAAGAGCATTTATGTTTATGATACTGCCTTTTGTGGGAAGAGCCCTCCCTTTATAAAAAGCCGGTGTATATGTTTGCGGCTCGATGATGAGATCAAGATACAGTGGTGTAATCCTCCGTTTTGCTTCCAAACGCTGCCCATTTGGAGCGGTGAGTTGGGCACGTATTTCCATACTCTTCCCTACCTCGGGTGCTGTAAATGTGATTTTTCGATTGTTCGTGACTGTTGGGGCATTCAACCCATCAAAAAACCACGTAATAGTGGAGCCGGTGTTAGTAAGAGAATAGTCATCAATGGTAGCTTCTACTTTATCTCCGGGGTTGGGATATTGGGGGTCAAGAATGATGCTTACATTTTCGCCAGTAATGCTGCTAACACTGCCACCAATTTGAGCCTGGGCTGGGTGTGTTGCGCTGGCAAAGAGTAGTAAAAATATAATAGTAACAATACGCATAGTTCTATTGTACCAAAGTGTTAGACGTAAATAATGACGCAGTACACTTATTTTGGATGACGCCTCATCACCAGTATCCAAAAAATTATCCAAGGGAACATGTTCGCAAAAGGAATACATGCTCCCACTACTCCAACGATAAACAGAGCGGTTTTGGTACCAGCGGCATTTCCTGATAATGGGTGAAGTCCCCACAATATGGCAGTAAAGCCAGCGATGCAAGCGCTTATGACACCAAAACCAGCCGCTGTTATTACTGCTAACATTCCGATGGCTGTTAAATCAACATACTCATAACCAAATAAACTCCCGACTACCTGGGATGCGGTATTGGCTGCAGACAGTAGGTAGGACGCTTCTACTTGCAATGAGAGACCGAGCATAATCGAACCAACTATAGAAATTGGTAATTGCCAAAAAAAATAAACAGGCACCAGCCAACCGATAGTGACAAAACCAAACGAGATGCCGCGCGCTCGCGCAAGCAAGCTGGTTGCGACTTTTTTCTTTTGTGGAGCTGTATTGGTGTTGGCAGGTGTTTGTAGTTGTTGACCTGGGTCAGGGTAGTAACGGTTGTCCAGCATTTGCTGACGTGGACTGACAGTATCTGTAAAATCACTGACTTCTTGTGGTCCACGATAGAGTCGGGTTGTTGGTCTTTTACGTCTGCCGTCTTCACTCGGTCGAGAGTGTAGCGTTTGCTCTCGGACGCCCCGTTCGCTGCGAGCATTTTTAATACCAGAACCAAACCGCTCGTCAGGGTCGGTGTAGATAGTATTGAAAATTGAAGCACTATCACGCAGTGGTGGAGCAGAATTTGCCATAGATACCCCTAAGTATACTATAGCTGACTATCGTTTAATTCCTTGCGCGCATTTTTGATTTGGAGGATTTGAGATGGATCAGAGGTAATAATCTGGTCCTCAGTATATGAGGCAATAACTTTAATTGCGACGTGTTTAAGCCCAACAAAGAACAGCCCTTCCCCAACATCTGATTCAAGTAATAAAAACTTCTCTTCGTCAGTGAGGTTAAAGGTACGCTGAATGTTATCAATCGCAGTTGGTGACTGTTTCATTAAAAATTGCAGTGAGGAGTTCGTGATCATCGGTACACCATATGGTGAGCGTAAAAAGTCGTCCACATCCTGAGTGATAGTAGCGATTCCGAGGAAATACTTTCGCCCTCGTTTAGCAAGACTAAAGAGGAATGACGCGGTATCTTCTGACTTCATCATCCACCAGGCTTCATCAATTACGAGCAAGCGTTTTACCAAACGCCTTCTGATGGCTGACCAAATGTAGTTGGTTACTATAAACATGGCTATGGTTTTGAGCTCATCTTCCATGTCGCGGAGTGAGAACACTACAAATTTTTGGTTAATATCAACATTGGTAGGGTGATTCATAAATCCCGACCAGGTACCCGAAGTGTATTTTTGTAGGCGGCTAATCAAGGAGGCGCTACCGTTCATCCCCGCCAGTGCCATTTCAAAATCGGACAACAGCGGTGGTTCGAGGTTGGCAAAATTACTTTGTTCAGTTATGTCTTTGAGTGCATACGTCTCGCGAATAGCCAGATCGATAATGGTCTCTTCCTCTGGCGCTAGTCCGCCCAGCATGAGTTTAAAGAGTCCAATCAAATGCACGATTTGCGAACGGAGTACGTCCCCGGGTTCCTCGTCATCCCCCGGTGGTGGGAGGTCAAAGGGATTAATGTGGTGTTTTGAGGATAGTGAAATATTAAAGAAACGACCGCCCGTGGCCTCAGCGAGGTATTCGTATTCACGCTCGGGGTCAATCACAATAACTTCTGATCCAAACATGAGTGACCGTAGGATTTCCAGTTTAATACTGTATGACTTTCCTGCCCCTGAGGTGGCAAAGGTAACTGAGTTGTAGTTAGTTAGACCAAAACGATCAAAAAGCACTAGTGAACTATTGTGACGGTTGATACCATACAAAATGCCAGTGTCAGAAGTGAGATCAAATGAAGTAAACGGAAAGAAGCTCGACAGTGGGGATGAGTTAAATTTACTGTGCGTCAACAACTCATCGGTTGCGGTGGGGATAATACTTTGAATACCTGGCTCTTGCCTGAATAATGCGGGTTTAATATACACGAGTTTTGAATCCAGTATTCCCTTGATGTCACCCTCCACTTTATTGAGTTTGGCCTCATCTTCACCGTAGACAGCTATATAGAGTCCCACATCAAAAAGCTTTTCTTCAGCTTGTTGCAGTTTATCGCGCAGATCCTCGAGGTTACGGTAGGCGGCTTCGAGTTGTGGATCACGCACTTCCCCACGCTCAGCCCTGATGTTGATTTGACTCTGTACCTCGGCTACTTTTTTCTGGAATTTTTTGAGGGTCTCGGCGGTACTGATCGGGTGAATAACAATAGTTACGTCGAGTTCCTTCTCCATATTGAGAATTGGTTCGAGCCAACCGTCGTTTAAAAACCTCGGGTAGGAGACTGCGTAAAATACCCGGGCAGACGTGCCACTAATATTGATACTGCCTGGTTTAATACTGACCGCCGACGGCGCAATCACGTCAGCTAGTGTTAATAGACTCTCGCTGATGGCGGTTTGGTTATCGTCTAGTTTTTTTGGTAGTAAATTATCTAAAAATCCCATAGTAAGTTTATTGTATCGTAGGGGCGTTGCCAGTAATATCGCCAGGGTTGTATATATGGTAGAAAAGTTCAACTAATTCGTCAGTTTGTAGCGCGATTGTCCGGACACCCATACGGTTGAGCCCCTGCTCTACTACTGCTTGGCGCTGCTCCAGCTGGACTCTTTGTTCCTCCAGTGTAGCATCGTTTTGCACGCCACTTCGCCCCTGGCTCAACATTCCCTTGAAGCCCTGGCTAATGTTAATTTTATTTGGTGTGTAGGGTACAATCACAAAAAAGTTCTTACTCATCACATCTACTTCAATCGTAAAACTACGAATAAACTCGATGTATTCGCGTAGTTGAACGCGCATGAGGTCGTTGTCTTGATTGCCCTGCCGCTCGGCTAACATCGCGAGGTAGGGTTCGATATTAAGACGGCGTGACTGAACGTAAATTTGCAATGAAAAATCAAGGGTGTTAAGAAAGTTTTGAAATTGAAACAAAATGGCGCGTTGCTCATCTTGGGACTTCAAGGCAAAGTTAACCGATGATGCGAGCAGTACTTTACAAATCTGCCCTGATTTAAGCACCACAATTCCGTCACGAATATCGCGAATAGTGACAAAGTCTTGGGTGGCGGCTGTGTTGGAAGTGGCCATAATTATGAATCTTTTTTCTCCATTGCCTTTAGCTCTAGCCTGCGTGCTAGGGAGGTTATATCTTTTTTCTGGTTTGTTAGTGGGCTAAGTATAATCGGGTTGCGAATCGTGGTTGTGGGTGTAAAACTTTCTTTATGCACAATCTCACGCGTTTGTTGCCAGAGATACAAACGTTTCCGTCTGTAGTGGTTATACATTGCCTCAAGAAAATGTGAAAATGGTCGGTTATTTATTGGATAAAATGCCAGTGCGGCCGTCAGAAGTCCGATTAAAAATGCGGGAATAATCGCCACAAAAAACGGTAGTAAAAGTAACAGCACCACAGCCATCCCTCCCCCACCACCGAGGTACAAAAATTGCCGCCACGTGAATGGTCCAACGATCTTATCTTCGATTTCGATGAACTGCGGAACTTCAAACTGCATGGTTGTATTATACAGTATGTAGTAAAAGTAGTTGGTAAAGTTTTACTCAGAGACTAGTAACAAACTTTTAAATTATCGACAACTATGGATTACTTCATCAGTTACGCATCCGCTCCACTGCTTCGCAAAGACGGATGGGCATTTATACCAGTCCGTCTTTGCGAGTGAAAAAGTCTGGGAGACTTTTGCAAGACTCACCCTGCTAGTTTATGGAGCGATAGCGGAATAAAATAGTGAGTGAGTGGACAGACCCTGTAAGGGAGCGACGCGGCAATCCACGTCGGCTGATTTCCCCATTTTCCCTCAAAGAGAGTTGTACAGGTTGTAAGCAAAGCTTTCTGTCTGCTTTCGCTCCGTAATAAAAAATGAATTTTTTATTACGCTCGTTCAATTGACAGTCACTCGTTTTAGCAAACGAGCTGGCAACCTCGTAGGAAGTGATATTAAATCACTCTTTCCTTTCAGTCATAAAATACCTCAATAAGTCTTGATAAAGCATCCCATGCATTTTCTCTCTACGAGAGCAGTACAGGTTGTCGCTACTTTTCTCCTAAGGTCAAAAAGATAGCTGGCAACCTCGTAGTTTTGTGACGTTGAGTCACAAAACTACCCCCATCGCGGTTTCTCTAGGGGTGCTTCGATATTTGGTTTTGGGGTTTGATAGAGGGGAGATGAGTATGACGGAGCATCAGGGGCTTTTTTCTCGATGGTGGGTTGGGTTGAGATATAAACTGGCTCATCAATTGAGGCGGCAGCATTAAAGGTGCTTCGTACCGGTGAGCGTTCTTCGGCCATATCAGCAGCCATCGTTCGTAGTGTTGGTAATTCTGGTTCCTTTACAATTTGCGCTGTTTCGACAAGATTACCGACAGTACGTGGTGCTGAGAATGATGCAATTCCAATATCAGTCAGGTCGTCTGCTTCTTCAACTGGTGGTCGCCAATTAGGATCAGATAATGGAGCTAAGAAATCAAGTAGTTCTGCCCCAAGCAAAGCCGCTGTTTTTGCATCCAGACCGAGTTCTTGTTGGAGTAATGGGACTGTGTCTTCGATTTTGTAAAACCCAAGAATAATATCTCCAATTAGGGTTAGTAATGTCCCGAATTCATAATCCGATGGAAAATTATATTTAAATAATAGTTTCTCAACAAATGTACTTTTATGAGTGTCATAAAAATGTGCCATTTTACTCTTACTAAGAGATTTTAAGACATCTACTCTATCTGCATTAGTAATTAGGGGTGTTGAAGTCGGATCTAGTGTTTGAAGTTTTGTAAATGCTTCGGCTTGTGCTTGAACCATAGTGTTAGGCAATCCATCAATAATATCCTGAACTGTACTAGAAGCTTTTTCTGGCTCAGCACCACATTCGGTGATTAAAAAATACGTCAGATCATTTTTATCAAGAAATAATAATAAATATAAGGCAATACCATTTTCAAGAACTTGTATCTGTTCATCAGTTAGTTTAAGAAATCTACCGAAGGTAGCAGCAGTTAAATTAGTGTATCCACTTGTAAATATATCAGTATATTCTGAAGATAGTAGGCTTAGACGTTCTTTAATTATTTCTTGGGGCATATATCAAATAGTATTACCTTATGCTGATTTTTCAGATTCTTTATTTTTTTTAGCAACGGTTTCAGCGAGCTTTGCAACATTATCATCTTCTTGCTTCTTTTTTTTCTTTGCAGTACCATCCTTGCCATATTCTTTTGAAGCCGTTGCATTTGCTCTGCGGGTTGAGTAATTATTTCCTGTTTGTATCGCTGCTCCTGCCGCGCCAGCTAGTAGTGGTGCCGCTAGACCACCAGTTAGCATACTAGCACCAATACCGGCTGTTATACCTACTGCAGCAACTGCTGCCTTTTGATATCTTTCCCAAGACTTCATCACCTCATTATACTTAATTTGATACTGATACTGCGCTTTTGTCTCAGCACGTTCTACAGCAGAAGTGGCATCCTTAACATTTTTATCAAGCGTTGAAAGGTTTGATGCTACAGCTTTTTCTTTCTCTTCAATTTTATATTTTTCAGCTATTATTCTCTGTGCAAGGGCTTGCTTTTCTTTTTCTGAAGCGTTCTCCATCTTTTTTGAAAGTTCTGCAATCTCAATACGATGAACATGGGTATTTGTCGCCAACTCAGCTTGGGCTGCATCAAGGGCCACTTTTGCAACAACACTATTTTGTTTTGCAGTAATTACAGCTGGATCATTTGCGACTGTTGCATCGTCAACAGTCCCAAGGCTTTCCTTAAATTCCTTATCAGCTTTTTCACGTTCTTTTTGACGAGTTGTAAAACCACCCTTTTTACCTTCTCCAATCCCTAATGCCTTACCAACCCCACCAAATTTTCTTGCGTCAAAACTAGCATCAGCAACTTTTGAAGTTGCCTGGTAGAGACCTCTGCCTAGGATGCCACTGCTCGCAATACTTTTACCAAATTTACTTTTAGTTAAAGCTGAAGCACTACCGCCGACGACTGTTCTGCCTGCCCTTGCAGCTAAACCAGCAGTCGCTCCCCCTGCGGCATATCCCAGTCCTCTACCAGCGCGACCAGCCATATTCTTACCTACCGATACAGCCATCGTTGAACCATGTGCGCCCATTTTTTTGGCTACTACCATCGAGGCACAGAGGAATACCATGACCATGGCGAAATATGGGATCATACTACTGACATCAGTGATGGTGCTGGCGTTAGGGTTGAACATAAGTCCTAAATTTCTTTGGACTGGAAAGGTACTGGCTACCATATATGACAGGTACAGCATGAATACAAATGCCGGAGCGAAAAATGCTTGTCTAAGGAATCCGCTCCAGTAATCGCGGGAGTAACTTTGCAGGGCGGGGAATACCCAGCCTAAAAACATAAATGGCGAAAATACCATATAGATATTCAGCACTACAAAGCGAATTATGATCATAATAGCCCCAGCTAAAAATACGTACGCTAATGTACAAAATATCAGGAGTACTCCTAAAACATAGGCAAAGCTACCGCCCGCGGTGTATTTATAGTCCAGGATGCTGTTAATTCCCATTATGGTCATAAAACCATTGGTGATACTCAGGGGCCCACTGCCGGTTGTTTCAAAGGCGTTGTAGACTTGAGTAGCGGCGATATTCGAGAAATCAACAATAAATTTCGTAATAAATAAACTAAAGTTTACAAGCAGTGCTGCCCCAATGAGTGACACTAGCATTTTACGAGCGCTACTATCACTGCTGTCGAGAATCATTTTAAAACCAATATAAACTAATCCAAAGATAAAAGTCAGGTTAAAAATATCCCGCACCGTACTCCAGAGTGCATCAATAGTTTCGCCCGTACCGGTAATATATAACCGACCAAATCCCACAATGAAATTTTCAATGGCGTAGTCAAACGCACTACCAGCTATTCCCACGACCCAGCCCACACCCGTGAGAACGTATGAATAAAATAAACCAAGCACCCCATCAGGTGTTGAACCTAGACCCTCCACCGCCGCATTAGCTGCAGCTTGACCGGCTGCATCAGCTGCTGTTTGGCTAAAATTACCTGGACCGCCAACAGGCAGGTTAACGCCCCCGCCACCCGGAACTGCAACTGTTCCCCCTCCTCCCCCCGGTATAGGACCCCCGGCAGGTCCTCCGCCTGGGACGGTCGGCCCGCCTCCTGGTATAGGCCCTCCAGCAGGCCCTCCCTGAGCAAATACGTTTGCGTAACTATTAAAAAATAGTATCGCGATTATTAAAGGCAATAATGCACGATAAATAGCACGTTTAAAGCTTTTGTCTCCACACAAAATACCGACCAAATTAGTCATTACTTTATTATTCTATCACTGCCGACACCCTGTTTCCTGGGGTTAACCACTACTATAGTCTGAGACTCTCCTGCCAGCGGACACGGTTTTGATTAATTACCGTCTGTGTCGATAGAAGATTACCGGAAACCATTGACGCGTATTCAAGAGCGATATCATTACGGATGGTTTGAACAGATCGGGTAGTGGTGACGGTATTAGCACCAGTGCCAGTTCTCACAACTGTAGCCGTGGCTGTTTCGTAACGGGTGTTCAGGGTGCTTAATAAATTTATATTTGATATTACACGAGGCACAACGGAGTTTAATTCATTTACCAGCGTAGTAAGCTCAGTCAATATATTCGTGGCTTCAGTGTCGAGTATGGCAAAACTAACATCCGTTAGGTCAGATCCTAATCCCCGACTATCAGTCATGGTACTGATTATAGTCAAAGAATTTTCAATCGAATAGAGCTGCGCTAACACAACATTAAGACTCATTCGTTCGTCGGTAGTGGGACTGTTACCAAGTTCATTATTTATTTTTGTGCGGGCGGTTCTCACCGTATCACTGCGGGTCAGGTTGGCCAGTTCCGCTCCCTCATTGGTACCGGTAAAGAAGCCTAGGATGGCACTCTGGGCTGGACTGACGAGTGCCAACCTACGACTCGCTTCCCGTAATGTCGTTGAGGCTAGAGTGAGGTAGCCCCGTTCAGTGACGAGCGACCCCTCCATCTGGGTCTTGATAGTGGTAGTATCGATAAGTGTTTCATCTGCTAAATCATCTAGATACGCACGTGTACTTGAACCATTTAACGTGTAATCGGTGTAGCCGGTACCTTCGCTCAAGCCCAGTAACCCGTTTATACCCTCCATCGCTTTTAGGGTGAGTTGGTTAAGGAGTGCGCCAATGAGCTCATTAATTTCGTCGGCCTCAATTAATGATCGCCCACCTGCGGTCAGTTGAAAGTTAAATTGTTCCGAAATCACACCACCTGGGGTTGTGATAGTACATCTGACGCCGCCACCTTCAACCGGTTCACAGATTTGTTTTGATAAAAAACCATCACCCCAACCAGTAACCTCTAGTTCTTGTCCCGCATCATTTCTCAGTTTAATTTTAAGTGTCTCCTGTGCTTCAAGATACGCTCCATACGGAGTGTTTTGTGGATTGCTGGTAACTTCGAGCCATTGTCCCCAACCCCCTTCAGTAATACCTGCAAAAAATCCCTCTATGTTATTGGCAATATCAGTTGCTCGACAAGCAGGTGCATTTGGTCCAGAGGGCATGCCGCTACGCGCCTGGGCGTAACTAACCGACAAAGCTGCTTGGATATCAAGTCGAAACGGTGAACAGATAAATTCTCCAATATCACCCAGGCTCTTGATGTATTCACCTGCTGCTGAATCCAAAGCGTCAAGTAAAAAACCGTTTAAATCAGTCACAAAAGCAGGGCTCCCCTCAAAACCGGAGTTGATCCAATTGACCAAACTCGTGGTCATACTACTGACCATCTGTTTAGCAATCGCCCAACCAATACCGTCAAGAACGTTTTCTTTTAAGACCAAGTTTTCTACACCGAGTGCGGTGGCCGCATTTGAAAGAGCAGAAGCTGCCAGCTCAGCTTGTTGGGTTATCTGCATGCCTAAGGTAGCTCGTCCATCGAGCCCTCCCGCTTTTACTAGATGGGTTGGGACTGACATGGCAAATACTGTAATTAGTAAAAGACTGGTCAGAGCTAGAGCGGAATATTTTTTAAATTTATAATACATATTAATATTTTGGACTAAATGCTAAGAATACAAATGCCGGGTCTTTTTCATTAAACAGTCGGGCATATGGCATAAAAGCACTGTACATATTTTGTAAAGCGATACCGAGGCCTTTAGTATCATCTTGATACCGCTGTACCCGCATTAAGGCCACTACCGGGTCATCGTAAATTAATTTTAGCCCAGTCAGAGTGGAATACATAGCTTGATAGACATTGATAAGGTCCAGATGTTGTTTTTCAAATCCCATTGGCACTGGTGTTGCCAATGTTTGATCTCGAAGATTCTTGTACATTGTAATCAATGGCTCAAGTTTTTCTAACTCTTTTGAGTTTTCAGTTTGTAATGAGCGCTCAATAATCTTCAGATCACTTTCACCGGAAACATTATTGTTAATTATTATTTGTCCTAATGTATTAGCATACGTGCGGATAGCGTCGTCCCCCCCATTAATTACTTGGATTTGATTTAACTTAAAAATATAGTCTTGTACAGCGGAGCTACGGAGTAATTCAGCGGTGTCAGTGACTACCTGATCCGTGGTCGGACCAACGTTTCCGCGGCCTTTGGCTTGCAAAAAGTTTTGGAATAATTGGATACCGACGGTATCAGTAATAGATTCCGGTGGTGTATATTGCACTGGTCCGGTGACATTTTGCTCGATTACCAAAGGGGTGGCGTTTACGAATTCTTCTTGCCAGTCCTCGATACCATTTCCATCTTTGTCTGTTACTGCTACGTACGTTCTGTTTGCTGGTACTGCCGCCGTCAGGCCGTACACCGGTTCATTGTTCGTATCGATTCGAGGGGTATTAAAGTTACTGAGTGTGTAGGCACCAAAAACCAGCGCAAAACCGACCACAAACGCGCCGAGAATTTTTTGATTGATCGCCATTACTCGTTATTATAGCAAGGTGGATTCAGAGATTGGGATAACGAGTGTATAAGTTGTTTACATCCAGTTGATTAGTTGCTTATATCTATGTGGAAAGACGAGGTATAAATTGTAGATTCTTTGTTAGTTCTAGCCATATTGGCAACGGTAATGTCTCGGCCCGAGCGTCTAATGGAATATTTAACCGAGTAAATAACTCGGTGAGAGCTGTACGTTCATAAGTTCGAGCAAAATTAGAGAGCAGCTGCTTCCTTTTTTGTCCAAAACCAAGATGGAGGAGTTCAAAATAGAGATCTTGTTCACTTTTTGAGCTAAAATTAGTGAGTGTGATGTTAGAGATTTGCAAAATAGCCGAATCGACCTTTGGCGCTGGATTAAAATGGCCTCGGGTAACAGTTTTTATATATTTTGGTAGGCCAAATGCTTTAACCGACAGGGATAAAATAGACTCCTTGGCCTCCCGAGCAATTCGATTCACGACCTCTTTTTGCATTAAAAAGACTAATTGAGAAGGCTGTATCGTGCTTTCGAGCAGAGTACGTAGCAAAAACCCTGATAAATAGTAAGGAATATTAGCTACTACCTTAAATTTTTGGTGTTGTAGACCCAGATCAGCCACGGCGAGCTCCCGCGCGTCGCCGTGAATTAAGGTGAGTTGCCCCGATGCTATGTCACCAGAAAATTGCTCAACTAAAATAGCCACCGCTCGAGCGTCTGCCTCAAGAGCGATAACCTTTGCCCCAGTTTGTAGGAGTATTTTTGTTAAAGCGCCAGTTCCCGGACCAATTTCAAGAACGGTATCACCTACTGCGACTCCACCTGCAGCTGTGAGCCATTTTGGCACAACGTCACTTGTGAGGAAGTTTTGTCCGAGGGACTTTTTGTGGGCAAATTTTTCCGTTTGTCCGGCGGATTCTTTTTTTAGTTGCTTCATATATAAACGAGCATACCTATATATGTATAGAAATACAAGACTTGAGAATATTCAAAATTGAATAGGTATCGAGGACAGACAAAAACGTGGATTGCCACGTCGCTCCACTACGTTATGCTCCCTTACAGGGACTGTCCAATCACGCACTATTTTATTCCGCTATCGCTCCATAAACTAGCAGGGTGAGTCTTGCAAAAGTCTCCCATACTTTTTCACTCACAAAGACGCTTTGCGTCCGTTCCGTTCGTCTTTGCGAGCGCAGCGCGGCAATCCACAGTACATTAATCCAAAAAAATAGTTGTCTCGTACCCGGAACTAGTATTCCCCCACCCTTTTGGATTCTCGCTCTCGACATACTCTTGGCTAATATCATTAATAAAGTTAGATGGAACGTTAACCTTTTGCTGGCCATAGATAGTGCGCATGTGGGCGTAGGTGAGATAGACTTTTTTCTCTGCCCTTGTCAGAGCTACGTAAAACAATCGGCGCTCCTCCTCATGATCGATGCCTGTATCATCGAGACGTTCGTGGGGAAATAATCCTTCTTCTAGTCCAGAGATAAAAACGGTCGTAAATTCCAGACCTTTCGCCGAGTGCACCGTCATCAGTCTGACTGCGTCTTGCTCCTCTTTATCTTTGATTTCATCTTGATCGCTCTGCAGAGCCGCATTTTCCAGTAACGCCTCAACTGCCTCTTCAGGATTTAATTCATCATAACGTACTGCCAAGGTGACGAGTTCGCGTAAGTTTTCGAGCCGGGATAAGTCATCCTCGGTACCATTCTTTTTAAGTTCTACTTCAATACCCGTTCTCTTGATAATAAACTTTAGAGTTTCAGATAAAATTTTAGTTCGCGCTTCGTCGGCAATATCAGACATAATTTGATCAAAACGGTCCACTTTTTCTTTGGTGGCTCCGGTCAGGGTCGCTTTTTTTCCTTCGATTACTTTAAGCATTGTTACCTTACCAATCCCCCGCACTGGTTCATTAATAATCCGGGCTAAATCAGCGTTACTGCCAGGATTAAGAGCTAAACGAAGATATGACAACACATCTTTGACTTCTTTTCGTTCAAAAAACTTTGTACCGAGTAACTGGTACGGTACACCGTAATTCAAAAAAGCTTCTTCCAGGACTCGTGATTGGAAGTTAGTTCGGTATAAAACCGCGATAGAAGATGGGGCTGAGCCTGCCTCGACTAATTTCATGGCCGTTCTGGCAATGTATTCAGC
>JAYVIL010000023.1:0-5764 GCA_043770255.1 Candidatus Kaiserbacteria bacterium | reverse complement strand
TATGTCTCGTCCTCACATCATTACGCTTTCTGGCAAACCCGGTAGTGGTAAATCCTCTACGGCAGATAAAGTCGCCGAAATGCTCAATTACACCCGCTACTCATCGGGTGATATGGTGCGACAATTACTGCAGCGGCACCACCTCACCTTAGCCCAATACAACGAACGGGCGAAAAACGACCACGGTCTTGATGATGAAGTTGATAATATGCTCCGTGATTTGCGCAGTAGCCAAGATATTGTCGTTGACTCACGACTAGGATTCTATTGGATTCCCGAATCATTTAAGGTTTATCTCGACCTCGATATGGAAGTAGCGACTGCCCGTATCTACAAAGACGCTGTATCAAACACGAGTCGCAGTGGTGCGGGTGAAGGAACAGCGTCGCTGATTGAAGTTAGTCAGCAGGTAAGGGCTCGGATGCAGAACGAACAGCAACGCTTCAAAAATCTGTACCATGTTGATCCCTACAGCCTGCAACATTTTGACCTGGTCATTGATACCAGTCGGCACAGTCCACAAACCGTAGCGCTCGCTGTATTTGATACTTATAAAAAGTGGTTGGATGCAGAGGTGTGGAGGCAGGTGCGCAGTGCAGTTCCCGCCGGTTTCTCCTTCAAGAATTAAAACCGTAAAATCACGCAATCTACTTCAGCTTGCTTCAAGAAAACCTCCTCACCGTACAATCAGTACGGCTCGAAGCTTTTCTCTCACAATCTTCGTATCTCACGCAATTTTCCAATTTTAAGAAACATTACTTTTGTGTGATTTTTTTGTAAGTTCTTCATTAATTATTTGTAACTCAAAAGCTACCTTTTTCTCTGTTAATTGGGGTAGATTATATTGAGATAATTTAGAAAATATTTTGAAAAATGAAAATGATTTTTTGTTTATAGTATGCACGCAAGTATGCTATCGCTTCTTTTAAATCTTTATCACTATCAATAAAATTTTGCTTTAAGACTTCAAAAAAAATTAGTGTGTTTGCATTGAATGTCTCCCATTCTTTAACGTGATCACTGTTTAGAAATTTGGTTGAAGTATCAATATATCCTTTATAGACATTATCTAAATCATCTTCCAAACCCTTAAGCCCATAACCTAATAAATTTAGCTTACTTACAAGTTGAATATTTAATATTTTAGAAATATCTAAATCGTCTAATTTATACTTTCTAAATGAGCATGAATATAAACGATGTGAATTTAGATTCTTCATCCATGTATCAAGATACTTCTTATTGTCAGTATTTCTTGCTAAATCTTTACTCAAAAATATTTCTGTCTTTTTTAATTCAATAATCTCCATTGTATATTTATCATAAGAATATTTAATAAGCCAGATCAGAAAACCTATTAAGATAGAAGCTGAAATCGAAGCTACATCTTGAATTAAAATATCGATGGATATATTTGGAAGTAGAAAATCCATATATTAAAAGAAGTAAATTTCACTTATTTTAACATATTTAGAGCTTTGCCTATATCACACACGAAAAAAGCCCCAAAGGGGCTTTTTTCTATCTATTTTGTAGATCTAAAGTGAAAAAGTGATTCTGGATGCTAGGCGCGCAAGGAAGTTGCTGTGAGCCGTACTAATTGTACGGTGAGCTGCAACTTGCCGCAGCGTAACAACGCAGACTGCTAATTTTAGTTAAATTTTTGCTAAATTGCTGTAGATACGAAGCAGGGAAACAAAAAATACCCGAGCGGTACTAGACGTACCGTGAGGGTATTTTTGTTTTACTGCTGAAGTAGATGCAGTGATTTAAAAGCAGGGGTCTTAATTCATAAATTGGATAGGCTACTAGGCGGACAAGAAAAATACCGGCGCCGTACTTTCGTACGGTAAGGGCCTTTTTTCGTAGTCCCCCAACGTAGACTGCCAATTTTGGATTAAGACTGGCGCTGAGAAGCAACTTAAATTGCTTTAGTAGCGAGGCGCATAAAGAAAAAGAACCCGAGGCGTACTTGCGTACGGTGAGGCTCTTTTTCTGCAAGTCAACGAAGCTAATGAAGTGATTTAGTAGCTTCTCATTGAGAGCTGTGCGTCTAGGCGCCGTATCAGGTCTAGTACCACACTCACCACAATCAAAATAGTAGTTCCACCGATAGCAAGCGCAGCGACTCCGGTAGCAAACTGTAGCCCGATTGGGAGTACGGCTACCAAAGCGAGGAAGGTCGCGCCAACCAACGTCAAACGAGTGATCAGGTTACCAAGGTATTCTGCAGTGTGCGCGCCTGGGCGAATTCCCGGTACAAAGGCACCGTTGCGTTGCAAGTTGGCAGCCACGGCATCAGGGTCAAAGGTAACCGCAGTGTAGAAGAAGGTAAACATGAACACCAGCACGAAGTAGGTAATACCGTAAGCTATTGGATTATTTACAAATCCGTTCACCGCCTCCATCGCACCTGGGACCCACGGCAAATCAAAGGCCGAGAGGATATTCAGCACCATTTGCGGGAACAATAGAATTGAAAGTGCAAAGATGATTGGAATAACTCCTGCTTGGTTGAGACGCATTGGGAGGAATGATGAACTGCCACCGTAGGTTGCGCCACCACGACTCTGTTTAGCGTAGGTAATTGGCACTGGACGCTCTGCTTCAGTCATCACCACTACTGCGTAGATAATAGCGAGTGCTAAAAATCCAAATCCGATATAGAGCGGTAGTTGTGACATGTCGAACGTAAAAATCAGTTGACTCACGGTTGCTGGCAAACTCGCCACAATACCGGCAAAGATGATGATCGATACTCCGTTACCGATACCGTATTCTGTAACCAGCTCACCCACCCACATCAGCAGAATTGAACCAGCTACCACGAGTACGACGTTCACCGCAAAATCAAACGCTGACAATCCAGTGATGACACCCTGACTCTGCAGTAGTGACAGGAAGCCGAAGCCCTGGAGTACCGCCAGTGGCAGTGAGAGCATTCGACTGTACTGCGTAAACTTAGCACGTCCGGCTTCACCTTCGTTGGTGTAGAGGTCTTTCATGGTTGGTGACATCACGGTCATCAGCTGCATGATAATAGACGCCGTAATAAACGGACCGACCCCGAGCATCACAATCGATAAGTTAGCCAAACCTCCTCCGGAGAAGATGTTAAGTAAACCAAGGAATTGGTTATTTGAGAAAAATGTCTCAAGGACTGATTGGTCCACCCCAGGAATTGGCACAGCCGCGAGGAGACGGAAGATAACCAGGGCACCAAGCACAAACAACACACGATTACGGATAGCGGGTTCAGTAAAGATTAGTTTGATTTTTCGGAAAAAAGTTTGCATATGGCTTTAGTATACCTAAGCGATAACCTTTCCACCAGCTTTTTCTACCTTGGCTTTGGCAGTTTCTGAGACCATACATCCTTCTATAGTGACTTTTTTAGTCAATTCACCAGTACCCAGGATCTTGATCACCGGTACTCGCTTGCGGAACGTTGAAACAACGCCTGCATTAACAAGAGAACGTGGTGATACTGTCGCGCCGGCTTCAAAGTTTGCTTCGATAACTGAAACGTTGATTGGCATGACGTCTTTCTTTTCCTCGTTTACAGTGCGAGCGCGGTTTTTACCGTGTCCACGTAATTTTGGAATCTTTTTGATGAATTCGAGCAACTCTGAACGAGTACTGTTACCAGTACGAGCTGTTTGCCCCTTTCCTCCACGTCCTGACGTCTTACCACGCTTGCCACCGAGACCAATGCGCTTGGCACTCTTTCGCTTTGTAGCTGGCTTTAATTCATGTAGTTGCATACGTTATTTTTTAAGCTGCTTAAGCGCTTCGACGGCGGCGCGAGCATTGTTAAGTTTGTTCTTACTACGAGAGAAAATCTTGGCAGTAATGTCTTTGACTCCAGCTAGTTCAAGTACTGTACGAACAGATGATCCGGCAACGAGTCCCCGACCCTTGGCTGGCATCATCATCACTTCACTTGAGGCATATTTTACATGCACGTCGTGAGGGATGTGACTGTCTTTGTTCATTGTCACCGTAATCATATTCTTCTTGGCGTTGCGGATAGCTTTTTCGATCGCGAGTTGGGTGTCTCCCGCTTTACCAATACCAACTCCAACCTTGCCGCGCTTGTCTCCAATAACCATAGCCACTGAGAAACTGAAACGGCGACCACCACCCATCACGCGAGTTACGCGGCGGATACTAATGATTTTTTGGTCAAATTCTGGTTTTTGTCGTTCTGGACGAGCGCCACGACGAGGGCGACGTTCATTACGACGATTATCTCCATTGCCTCCCGCTCCAGCAGCGCCACGACGTGGTCGACTGCCCGCGTAGGGAGTCGTGCCTGTAGTTGTAGCGGCAGCAGGTGCATCGGTCGCAGGTACTGCCGTAGGCGGTACTGCTGTTGTTTCTGACGTTACGTCAGTTGTAGCTTCCTGTGTCATATGTTAGGTGACTTAAAAATAATAAATTAGAACTGTAGTCCGGCGGCGCGAGCACTGTCAGCGACAGCCGCTACGATACCTTGGTACTTGAATCCGCCGCGGTCGAACACGACAGCGGTGACTCCGGCTGCCTTTGCCTTTTCAGCAATGGTAGTACCGACAGTTACGGCTCCTTCTGAAGTTGTGCCTTTTGCTTTCCTCGAATCAGTCGCGGCCATAGTTTTGCCCGTTACGTCATCAATCAGTTGTGCGTACACGAACTTGTTACTCTTATACACAGCCAGGCGCGGACGCGCTGCTGTTCCCGAAACTTTCGCTCGGATACGAGCATGACGTCCAGCTCTTTTCTCCACTTTATATTGTGATTTATCCATATATGAAGTAGCCTATACAGCTTTTTTACCTTGCTTGCGAATAATGAACTCTCCTCGGTACCGAATACCTTTACCTTTGTACGGTTCTGGCTTACGTACTTTACGCACGTTCGCAGCAAATTGCCCAAGGGCGTCTTTGTCTGAACCAGTCAAGGTAATGGCTGATTTCTCAACTACTGCGGTAATACCAGCTGGTACTTCCAGTGGTACAGGATGTGAAAATCCAACACTGAGAACTAGGTTAGGACCTTTTACTTCAGCCCGATACCCCACTCCTTCGAGATCGAGGACACGGGTAAAGCCTTCGGTTACTCCTTTCACCATGTTTCGAATGTGCGCAGCGTAGGTTCCCCACAAAGCTTTCGCCATGTCAGTTGCCTGCGGCGCTAGTGTAACTTCACCATTTTCGATGGTTACTAGAACGTCTTTTTTAATTTCTCGTGTCAATGTTCCTTTCGGACCTTTGACCGTCAGTAGAGTATCCGCCATAGTGATTTCAACACCATTGGGGATAGCTACCGGAATTTTTCCTAATCGAGACATATGTTTACCAGATGATGAAAAGTTGCTCTCCACCAACATTAGCTGCCCTAGCCTCATCGTTTGTGAGGATACCAGCTGGTGTAGATAGAATAAGCTTCCCTTGACCAAATTTAACGCGGTGAATATCTGCTACTTTTGTATAGAGACGTCGACCTGGTTTTGAAATACGCTTTACCCCACGGATTGAGTGTGAGCCATGTTCGTATTTAAGAGCCACTTCGAGTGTCTTTTTTGCGACGAGTCCTTTTGTAGAAACTTTTTCTACGAATCCTGCCATAACGAGCTTGTCAGCTACTGCGTGCCTGAGTTTAGAATATGGAAGAGAAACACTCTTTTTATTCACTGCACCGGCATTTTTTAGCTGAATAATGAAGTCGCCGATTACGTCGCCTACCATGATGATTTTGTTATACCTGGTATATGTCCTTCATG
>JAYVIL010000022.1:0-5785 GCA_043770255.1 Candidatus Kaiserbacteria bacterium | reverse complement strand
TTGTGTGCGTCTAGGAAGACCTGTATATCACCATCAAGAATTGGTGAGATGTTACGTATTTCAACGTTTGTGCGATGATCTTTGACTAATTGATAGGGATGCAGAACGTACGAACGTATCTGACTGCCCCATTCTATTTTGACTGATTTCTCAATCGAGAGACCTTGTAGTTCGCGCGCTCGCTGTGCTTCTTCAAAGGCATAGAGTTTTCCAGCGAGTAACTTCAACGCTAATTCGCGATTTTGCTGCTGCGATCTTTCGGTTGAAACATGGACTGAGATATTAGTCGGGATATGCGTCATACGGACAGCGGTCTCACGCTTGTTGACGTTTTGCCCCCCAGCTCCCCCCGAGCGTGCAAAGGTCACTTCGATATCTTCTTCTTTGATATCAACTGCTGCCACATCATCAATTTGTGGTGAGACTTCAATCAATACGAAGGAGGTTTGGCGTTTGCCGTTACTATTAAACGGAGAGATGCGGACAAGGCGGTGCACCCCTGACTCTACCCTTAATGTTCCATAGGCATTTTTTCCTTGAATTTCAAGCGTTAGGTTGCGGTACCCACCATTATCGTTTTGGTTACTGTCAACTTCCAAAACCCCCCACCCGCGACTGACAGCATACTTTTGATACATATCACGCAGCATCCGGGCAAAATCTTCGGCATCGTCACCCCCCGCCCCAGCCACAATCGTCATGATGGCATTATTCCGGTCATACTTCCCTTTACCATCAGCCGAATCTTTTAGTTCTTGCAGCTCTTTAATCATCGCTTGTGCCTTAGCTGGATTCTGCCAAAAGTCATTGCCGAGCATAGCGGTCTCGATTTCGGTGATGCGGAGGTTAGGATTTGGCATATGTATAAAATATTATTTATTTTGGTGACTACGCAACATCTGGGCTTGGTAGAGTGTTGTAAATAAATGGCAACAACCCATAATAATAAACAGGACTTCAAAGGAGTACCACGTAATAATTAATCCGCCAATAATAATTGCTATTCCATTAGCGATTTTCATCGCTCCGTCTGACAGACCCCAAAGATATCCCTTGGCATCAACCCTGGAATACTGATCAAATAGAGCACTCCAGGTAGGATTAGAAAACGCGAGCGCTATGCCTAAGCCGGCTTGAACAAACAATAATTGAACCGGGGTCTCAATAAACAAATACATAAACGTAAAGAAGGTTGAAAGCGCATAACCAATAGTCAGCAAAAGAACTTTATTATGTTTGTCAGAGAACCGTCCAATAAAGATTACACATACACCCGTAACGATTAAATAAGTCGCTGACGCCCAAGCAACGTCCAAAATATCACCCCCAATTTTTTGAGCAAACACCGCCAGTAGGGGTCCTAACAAACCATTTGCAAAATTCCAGTAGGTTGCCCCGTACAGTAAAATCTTTTCATTTCTGCTCATATTTCTGACAGTATAACAAAAAGTGAAGTAGCGTGCTTGAAGCACGCTACTTTTAATCACCTAAAACCCTTAGACTGAGCTGGTTGCTCAGGAATCACTAGGTATATTATTTTGCCTTCGGCTGAATCTTTCAATTCCTGGAGTTCATTTATGATCACTTGCGCTTTCTGGGGGCTCTGCCAAAAGTCATTACCGAGCATGGCTGTTTCAATGGAGGCGATGCGTTCAGCTGGATTTTGCATAATGATTGTAGTATAACAGGCACAGAAAAAGTCACCGCAGCAAAGGATTGTTAATATGACACGTGATATATCAGCAGCCGACTTCCCAGCCATAGTTGCGGCAAAAATGATTCGTGAAGCGGAACTCGGATTACACTTTAATCCGCGCAGAAGAATCGATCTCGCAGGCTATATTACAAAAAAAGACAGTCCTTTGGTCACACTTATTGAAACAGGCCACGGCAACCTGACTTTTGTCTGTCCAAACTGCAATCGCCAGAACATCCTACCAAAACAGACAATAGTTGTGGCGATATGTAAATTTTGCAAGCCATCCAAAAGCCCCGACTAGTCGGGGCTTTTATTTGAGCCAATGCCCAGAATTGGTCACGAATCACTAAGTATAATTAGCACTTCGTGCAAATTATACAAAGTGTTCTTGACCACACCTCGCGATTTCTTTTCTAGGAAGAAAAGAAACATCGCTGCGGTTTTTACCTAATTTTTAACGACGGAGGAGTATAAAAATGGATATGCCCTTGTGGTGCAATTCTGGACGAGAGCAAAGCAGTTTGCTCTCTGCATTGGCTCCCACAAAAAATACCCCTTAGGGGGTATTTTCATGGAGCCAATGCCCAGAATTGAACTGGGGACCTACGCCTTACCATGGCGTTGCTCTACCATCTGAGCTACATTGGCGAGTGAGCGGCAAAGTAAAAGTTTACTTTTATTTTCTGCGAACGAGCCAATGAAAGATTTCTCTTACATTGGCAAGCGAAGAGCAAAGCGGGTTTTCCGCTTTGAACTTTTTTTATAAAAATTTTAAGTTAAGCTTGCTTAATATAAATTTATTTATGCAAAAGTTAAATGTGTGTATACACATTTTGTCTGAGCGAAGACGATGAAAGCTTAGCTTACACTGGCGCTACACTCAAACTACTCATAAAATGAGTTTCTGTATCTTAGCAAACATAGTAAAAAATTCCAAATACATTAAAATTGTACCTTAAATTACTGATATTAAACTTTGGTTAAACGCTTTTGTATATCCTCAGGAATATATGATGCAAAAAAATTTGGCTCCGGATCATATTCTTCAGCTATTCTTTCAATAATACTTTTTAACTCTTGAATCATAATTGAAATCGCTTCCTCGATTTCAAACGTAGGGTCTATCTTTCGTAAGTGTGCTCTTATTTCTGATGCATTAGCTGCATCTGCCGAGACGAGTTGATTACGCATTAATGTAACCATCTTTTGCTTAATTGGTATCGAACCATTTTTTATAGCCGCCAGGTTATCTTGCGATTGCTCTAAAGCTAATTTTAAACAAAGTTCATTGATTTTTCTCACAACGGGTGTCAACTTAGCAGTAACTGCCTCCAGAAGTTTAATTTTTAGTTCACTAGCTTCTAGTAAACTTCTGCTTTTTTCCCTTTGTGCGTTAGCTTCTTCAGGCGCATTCTTTGCGCTTTCAAATCCTTTCATAATTATTTTATTACTATTAAAATTAATCGTCATTTCAACTTCCTACCCACTTTCCTCCCAACATACAAAATTCCCAGCGCCACCACCGCCCCGCTAAAGTTAAAAATCAAATCGAGCATCGCGTTCTCATACCCACCGACACCGTTTTCCTCCATATTCACGGCAATCAAAAACTCCATAATTTCATTGAGTCCACTGATACCTAGAGAAATCATGGAGGCGGCTAACCCGACCAAAAGTACATGTCCTGTCACCTTGAGTGGTACCCTGAGTGTATGATGAGCCATGAGTGCCACCAGTCCATAGAGATACGCATGGACGACTTGGTCGTATTTTAGGATATAGAAGTCACCACCTAAATCTAAAAACGGATAGATTTGATGGGCAAATAAAACATGATCCCCTATTTGGACCGCCCCACCGGCAACATGCATCAATCCCCAAAATGATAGAAGCCATAACATCCAGATGGGAAACTGCGTTGCTCGAAGAGTTGCAAACACACCACCAAAAATTACAACAATCACGGCTACATAAATTACAAACTCATTATTAAAATCTCGGAGAAAAAAGACGCCGCCAGCTATTAAGTATAAGGCCGAAAAAGCAATAATGTACCAATGGTTTTTAGTGAGAGTGGACATAAACTGTATTTAAAATAATACCTTAATGGTAGCACAGGCAAAATGATGTGGATTGCTTCACTGTGGTTCGCAAAGACGACGGTCAGGAGTCACCGGATTAATAGTCTCTCGGCACTTCTTTAGTAAGTCCGTACCGTTTTAAAGCCTCTTCACGTCCAACCTTATGTTCAACGATAGGTACTCTAGGTGACTGCAGAGTGAAAGCGCCAGTCTCAAGCCAGCGTTTTTGGTACGCGCCGGATGCATCATAATTTTTTGCCTGTAGTTCGGCATTAAAAATACGGATTGGTTTAGGATCAGCACCCACTGATGCTCCCCACTGCCAGCCACCACTATTGGACGCTTCATCAAGATCAATCAGCACCGCGCGGAAATATTCCTGTCCCCAACGCCAATCCACCCCGAAGTTTTTAGTGAGGATACTGGCGACAATCATACGTGACCGGTTATGCATCCAGCCGGTCGCCGCCAACTGTTTCATCGCGGCATCAACTACTGGGTAGCCAGTCTCGCCTTTTATCCAGGCAATGAAACGAGCCTGAGCCACCTCCCCACCTACCCACTTGATAGTCCCCTGGAACTTCTTTTGAAACTCAGTATCCATGAGTTCTGGACGATGGAATAATTGGTAGCGATAAAATTCCCGCCAAATAAGTTCAGAAATAAATATCAGTGCACCAGCACTCACTCGAGTAGAAAATGGATTATCAAATACTTCAGCGTAGTGTTGTTGCATCAGATTTAGGAGTGTGCGGGATGAAACCAATCCCCAGGCAAGGGCAAGACTCATGCGGGAAGTTTTACCGGCGTAGGCTATCCGTTTCTCGCTGACATTTTCAGCGTCACGCTCGAGTGAGTCACGATTCTCGGCATAGTTATCGAGATCACCCGATTTGAGATAATCTGAAAATCGTGACAACGCTTCAGCTTCACTGCTATACCAGCCTTCCATATTTTGCTGCGGAATTAACTCATTTAAATCAATAGTAGTATCTCCTGTTTTAAATAGTCGAGACTGACTAAAGGCGGCCGCAATACTTTCAGTAGTATTAATAAGCAATCGCGGCAAGGCGTTTACAGCGACAAACTCTAAATACTGCAGGTTGCTATTGTCTACCCATTTTGCCTGGGCTTTAGTTTGAATAAACCTCGTCCAGACATTTTTCTTGAACGGTGTGAACACGCTATACAAATTACCTTCACCTGAGCGAGTTTCTTTGGGGACTGACACCGCGTCGTCTGTTACCCGTATGTCTACTCCAGCTTTTTTTAACTTCTCAATCTGTTTATAAAAATCACTGTAGACGTCATCATTAACGAAAATAGTTAATGGATATTTTTTAGCTAACTCAATGAGGTACTGAGCTCCTTTACCCTGGACTATCGCAAATTGCTTAAATTGTTCAGCAAACTTTGGTAAAGCTTGTGATAAAAACCAGCGTGAGGGTGCGCCAAACTGAAAGGCTGGATCACCTGCAGTCATGTAGTCTTCAAGGATAAAAAGTGGGAGGAACGCTGTTTTATTCGAAATCGCAAAATCTGAGGCCGCGAGTAGAGCTGGGTTGTCGGTAAGCCTAAGGTCGCGACGCGACCAGTAGATGGTGAGGGTTTGCATGGCGATATTGTAGCAGAAAGGACTCTCGGACTAAAGCGTTCGCAGTTAGGCACGAAAGCAAAAACTGTTTGCGCTCACTGGTCACGAATCACTAAGTATATTTGTTCACTTCGTTCCAAATCTACTAAGTGTTCGCGACCCCGACTCGACTGTCGCAAAGCGACATGTCTCCGTCTCGCAGTTAGGCACGCAAGCAAAACTGTTTGCTTGCTAAAAATCAAAACACGGCATAATAATGCCGTGTTTTGATTTTTACCTAACTGCGCGGTCGACCGGACTTGAACTCTACGAGTTCAGTACCCCAATTGGTTGGATTATTTCACTTCGTTCATAATCCAACTCAATCGGGCTTCAAGTCCTTTTTAAACATGTAGTAACATATTTAAAATC
>JAYVIL010000021.1:0-47492 GCA_043770255.1 Candidatus Kaiserbacteria bacterium | reverse complement strand
TAAACATACGTTGTTAGTTACTGTGCAATCATACCGTTTTGAGTAGAAGTTGCAAGAGATAATGGTAAAATAAGCTTACCTTGGGCTATATTCTGAGTAAAGCTTTTATCACTCCGCCTAGCTAAATTTTGCAAAAAAAGCGCAGCTTGGTCTGGCTCCATTTTATGCGGCTGGGACGGCGTACCTTCACTGCTCACGGGAATGAGCGTGAATTCTGCTGCATCGTCTTTTATTTCAAATTGGACTGCCAAACCTTGTGCCACATCGACTGAAAAATATTGATCAAAAAGAAAATTTCCGAGTGAATAGAATATTGGTTTGTTATTATAGATTTGAATGTCTTGTGTGACATGAGGATGATGTCCGATAATTGCATCAACACCAGCATCAAGTAGCTTTATCGCAAATGCTTCTTGCGCAGCTGAATGTTTGAGAATATATTCCTCGCCCCAATGTACATAAGCAATCAGATAGTCAGAGGATGAACGGACGTCTGAGATAACTCTTTCTATGTCTTCAAAAGTTGGGTTTGCAAATATTGTATTGAGTGCCAGTAAGCCAATTTTTTTACTGCCTGTTTCAATTATGGTGACTGAAAAACTATCGATTTTTTGTGGGTGACCAAACGGTACTACTTTGGCATCAGTAATTTTTTCGAGTGTATGTGAAAAAGTTTCGGTACCGTAATCTAGAGAATGATTATTTGCTAGAGAAACATGAGTAAAGCCAGCCTCAGGTAACAGGGATAGGAATTTACTATTCACCGAGAAAGTAGTAACAAAAGATGGTGTTTTAACATGTTTTTTCAAAACAGCTGATTCAAAGTTGCCTACAACAAATGGCGCCCCTGCAAATATACCAGCGGTATTTAAAAATGGGTACGAAAGACCATGTTTCGTAATTAAAAACTCAACATTTCGAGCCAAAAGGACATCACCAACAAAAAAAATTGGTTTTGGTTTTGGTGCTACTGTAACTAATTCAGCGGTGGGTAATATCACCTCATCATTCTGAACTTCACCAATTGGTGGAATAAATATTTCAGAGGCACTGAAAACTCCTGACCAAAAAAAATAAAGCGCTATCGGCACTAATACCCCAAAGACCGGCAGGAGAAGGTACTTATTTGACATGCGCGGGTTCCCTACTGTCGTGGAAAACACCGGCGCGCTCTTTGTACATTAAGTAGCCAATACTTGAGGCAGCGATAATTAGCGACAGGAAAAAAACAATCATTGTACTGCTATTCTCGATGTGTTGTCTTTTTTTACCTACAGGTGTAGCTTCAAAGTCAGATAAATTTACATCTATTCCTAATAGATTGGTAATCTCGGCCGAAGACAGCCTGTCGTCTGAGTTAAATACTTTATGCAGTGAGTCAACATGGGTCTCATTACTCAAGACGTTTTCTTTGAGCACCATCAGTGCGGTGTCAACTTCATTATTATTCCAGCGGGCACTCAGTAGTACCGACCTAATTTCTTCGTCTTTGGCGGTAGCTGGGATACCATTTACCTTGAGAAAAGCTTCGACACTTCGTTTTTCAATCATATAAATTATTTTCTTTTTTTCTTAACTGGCTCGGGATCAGAATCCATATACACACCATATATTTCAAGGAGTACCATAAACAAAGATACACACACTGGTCCTAAAATAAAACCAAGTGGACCGAATAACGAGACACCACCAAGCACTGAGACAAGCACAATAAATGGATGCAATTTACTTCCGCGACTCATGAGTTGTGGCCCGATAAAGTTGTCAACAATCACTATAGTAGCGATAGCCCAAACGAGTAGCCCCACGGCTCCACCAAATGAGCCGAACATAAAGAGATACGCCACTGCCGGCACCATAATACCAGCAGTACCTATTCCAGGTAGGAGTGCGCCGAAAGCACCAATAGAACCCCACAGTATCGCTTGTTCAATACCAAAAATACTAAAGCCTATGGCAGCAAGGACACCCTGAATAATAGCGACAAGAACAGTACCGGTTACAACAGAGCGAATAGAATCAGCTACTCTTTTAAAGATTGCGATATCTTCAGAATTTTTAAGAGGGCTAATGTTAATAAGCCAGTCAATTAAATTTGAGCCATCTCTAAATAAATAAAACGAGCCAAGCATTGCAATTAGAAAAGCAAATATTACTGAAATAGTGCCGGCGAAAATTGCTCCAATATTTTTTGTGAACCAGCCGACACTTGTTTTTATTTGTTCAGAGACATTGAGATCGAAGCCGGGGATATATGTCTGTATGGTGGCTTCTACATTATTTAAAGCATTATCGATTGGGGTTTGGGTAGTAACATCGATAGTACGGTAAAAAGCCAAAAACTCATTAACCAAAAGGGTTGAAATAAAGAATAGTGGCACAACAACACAGACAAAAACAAAGATGGTCGATAGAAAAGCCGCGATTGACCTATTTTTTCGTGATACGTACTTTAAAATTAATTCAAACAATGGATAACAAATCACAACAATGATCGCAGCTAAAGCAAGCGCAGTAATAAACGGAGCAAAAATTTGCCACACCATATAACCAACGATACCTAACGCCCCAAAGAAAAAAGCAAACTCAATAGCTCTCGTATGATGCATACTTACACTATACCAACCATTATCTGACCAGGCTAGCTATATTCCATTAAAAAACGGGTATTACCGCAGGGTGAGATGATCAATTTTGCTCCGCTAAAATCTCATTGAGTATCGCTTCTAGTTCAGCCTGCACAACGACCCCCCTAATATGTTTAATAATTTTACCATCACTATTGTAAATAACTGTTTCTGGCATAGCATATCCATCAACTCCGGCATAAAAAAAATCATTAACATCAGTAATCTGTTCTAAATTATCGTATCGAGGAATTGTTGCTAAATAACGTTCAATTTGAGACTGATTTTCTTTACGATTCATCACTAAAAAGTGAACTCCTTTATCTTTGTATGAGCTTGCTACTTCATTCAGTATTGGAAATTCAACGGCGGTATACGGGCTCCAGCTCGCCCAGACATTAACGACCAAAATCTTATCTTGATAGACTGAAAGCGACAGCGGGTTGTTACCGGCATCTAAAAATTGAGCCTCAACATCAGTACTGAATAGGGTTTTTTTTGCTTCATTTTGAGCTTCTTTGATTGATTCAGAGCGAATAAAGTATGTAAGTCCGGCTACGAGCAAAATTATCACTACTAGTATCAAGAGTATAACAAAATTTTTCTTGTTCATTTGTTACAGTTTAGCATACACACCTGCGCACCCTATAACAACTTACCCTTTAATAAAGAGTTCAAAAGATTCTGGTGTCTCACCAAGAGTTGCTTCCGTTAGATTCAGCTCTACTGATTGCCCCATAAAAGTAGCTTTGAGATTAGCGAGCTTGCTCGCTGTGGCCTCTACTTTGAAGCGTTGACTGGTCACAACTTGTGCACAAGAATCTGTTGTATTCACAACAGAAAAGGCAAAAGTCACTTGCTCGGGATACGATTCAGCCACAACGGACTCGGTAGTAAGTAAGTCACAAGGCGTCGGCATCAGTACCTCGCCCACAATTGTATGTACTCCATCGATAAAGAAATGTTTTCCCTCAATGCGAGTAATTCCAAAGGCAGCGGTAGTGGTCGCAGGTGGTAGGGGCACAACAGGCTCTGGTGTAGTGGTTTTAGAGAGATAGGTAAACAAAAACATGCCCGCTACAATCAAGGCAAATAACAGTGTGGTAAGCGTAATTGTTTTATTTGACATACATAATAGTACTTAGTTAAGTAACATCAGGTTCAGTACTAAGTATACCATCTCTACTGGCGATTATCTGTACCGATATAGATGCGAACTGAATTTTTTGAAATATCTTGATCTGTTGACAAGAGCGCTTGTTGCAACGTTTTACTTAATTCTAAAGCTGACTCTTTGTTGTCTGGATGAAATATTATGACTGACTTAGTATCAGAGCGGCCCAGTTCATTTTCAATGCTGTCTACCGTATAACCGTAGGCTTCGAGCTTTCTCCGCACTTTTGCGGCTAGTCCTGGCTCGCCACCGGCGTTTACTAACTCAATTGTAAATGCCTGTACACCTACCTTTTGTGCACCTGGCGGCAATTCATATTCTGGTAAATTTTTATACAGTATTTCATCTGAAGAAATAACTACTGTGGAATCTGGATTAATAATGCCGACATCATAGGGTCGAGATTTTGTATTACTCTCACTAAAGAACCAAAACGTCAGCGCAAAAACACCAATCAACATACTAATGAATAAAATAGAAATTTTGTTCCTGAAGATAAACTGAAAACAAACTTTTAAAATATCACGTACGGCATGAGCAGCTTTAATGTTCTCCAGGAATTCTCTGACACTATATCGCACTGGTGCCGTTACTGTTTGGTAACGCTTGATAATAACTGTTTTAGCTGGCATCTCTGCGTGGCTACTATATTCTGGGTAATTTTTATTAACACCAGTTTGACGGCCACTCCCCGGTTCCAGTCCAGCCAGTACCAGCATGCGCTTGATATATAATTTTACGACAAAACTAAAGAACCAAAACATGACTGCGAGACAGGTGAATATAATGAAGATTTCTTTTAGGGGTATCACCCAAAAATATGTCGTACTGGTTGAGAAATTCTTTGTGTCTTCGCCATAGCCCAACGTGGCAATCGCTTTGAAGCGACCAATGTCATAAGACGATTTAGCTCCCATCCAGCTAAAACTAAACTTGCGAATGCTGGCGGGTAGAACATTTCCAAAATGAGTCTGGTAGTTAATTGGTATCACACCACGCTCCATACTCCACATATTGGTAATTGTGATATCTCCTTGTGGCTGTAAATGTACATTGCCAGTATTTTCAAAGCGAATGTTAAACTGAATATCAGGATCATTATTGATAGTTTTTTCGGTTGTAAACTCACGAATATTTCCACTTTCAATCACGTCTCCAGACACCCGCACAAACAAAAGCGAGGTAACAAATTGAGCTGTCTGCACCTGTGAGGCAGCAGTAGTTTTCTGGGGCGGTTTTGTGCCAACGAGTATAGCAGCGTAGTGTCCACCCGGAGCAGCATCAGGGGTGACTTTAACTGAGAATGGAATCGTGGCAGTTTGTCCTGGAGCAATCACTACTTCACGTTGCGTTAGCGTCACCCACTCTGCCAAAGTTGTCCCTTTTGTTTCTTCAGCAAAAATAGGGATAAGTGCACCCGTTCCACTCTCGCCCGAGGGAGCAAAATTAACTACCTGCGGATACACTGTAATTTCAAAGTCGTTAACATTTACCACTCTAATTTCACTCTCCCAAGATTGACTAGGATTGGCGGTCATCTGAAATAGCGTTGGTGAAACACTGAGTGTTTGGGTACGTTCAACTTGCGCTTGTAGTAAGAAGGGTAAAAAACTACCCACCAAAAGTACGCACAGTAAAAGTGAATTATTTTTTAAGGTTGATATCATGATCTTTTTCTTGACCCACTACGCCAGTGCGAACATACATTGAGACTTCATCGTCCTGCTCCACGTACCCTGTCCTACTTCGATGGTACCAAAACGCTAGTATCAGAGCTAAACTAAGCAAAAAACCAAAAAGTAACGTTAAATACAAAACCGGTATCACGTTAAAGTAGGTAGTGTCATACAAATTAGCGCGCATGCCTGTTCCATACTCGATGTTTAACAATGCTTTGTGCCGACCGACAATTCCTAAATCAGGCACTGTTTGCGTAAAAGTTTCTTTGGCATTTGCAGCGATGGTTAGTTTATCTGGGTTCACAGCAAGTGAATCTAATTCAACACCGCGACTGTTATAGAAAACAATTTCTCCCCCTGGAATAATAGGCAAACCACCTACATTTTCAATTTCATAGGTCAGTGCACCAGGTTTTACTTCGGTCACAAACCGATCTACCACAAAGCGATTGAGTCGCAAATATTCAGACCTTTTTTCAGTGAGTGATAAGCGAACTACCACTCCTGGAGCACGGCCAGAAGTTACCAGAGCTTCGGCCTCGTCCCTCTTTGAACCTTCAGCAAAACCAATAAAGGCATGATATTCACCCGGCAGAGCGTTTGGGTTGATGGTAAAGGAGACTGGAATTTTTATGGTTTCACCAGGATTTATTTCTACCCGTCCCCGAGTAACTGAAATCCAGCTCGTAATACTGGTAGTATTATCGCTCATCGAAGCCGGGATGAAGGACTTCACTTCCCCCTCGTCACCAACGGTAATTTCGTTGACTGTTGGAAAAATACGGAGTTTGTGATTGGTCGTATTGGTAATTTTCACTGACTCCTCAAACATATCGCGGGGCTCAATGCTGTTTTCAATCAAGAGCGGTGTGACAGCATATTCAGAGGCAGACGTAAGCGACGTGAGACAGACAAGGGCAAAAAAGAGTAAGAGATATTTCATATAATTTAGTACGTTGGAACTGCGAGATAGACAATTTCAGTTTCGTAGGTACCAGCGGGCTGGAGTGACCCAACCTGCACTTTGTATAGAATATCATGAACATCGCTGGCTGGAAGAGAGCTGTACATCACTTCTTGTGGCGTAGTTTGCAAGCCAGCAAAACTATCAAGTGGTGAGAATCTGGTTGAACCTGAAGCTAACGTAGCGTCAGTGGTGTGGTATCCAATACAGCCTGGAGCGCTCACACTACACCCTACAGCCCAACTCGTGGGAGCGGCATTAGTACCTGTAATTGAGTTAATGGCCGTACCGTAGCTATTCAAAAGTTGCTGCCTGGCGTAGCTTAGAACCCGGTATCCTTCGAGGGCATTGGTAGTGACACTTATCCTGTGAGCTGAATACCAAGGGGTATTAATGGGGATGGTGCCAAAGTTAACCGTGGTCGGTGTCGAAGTCGCGGTGAGTGTCACCCCAGCAGTTGTTGTACCAGCGGGTAAACCAGCTATAGTAAGCGAGAGCTTAGCTGTTTCGGCGACAGTACTAGGATAGGCACTGCCAGATTTAAGAATAACCGGCACCTCATTGAGCGTATCGTATAATCTGAAGTAATACACTACTCCTGTCCGAGCCAGGACTTGGCGGACATAAAAAGCGTATTCACGATTCGCACTAGGTTGGTGAGTATCACCAAGCACAAACACACCCGACGTATTGTGAGTGCCGCACCCGGTGCCAGTAGCACTCGCACACACGTTAGCATCGGTTAAGACTTTTGTGGTAATGGTAGCATTGTCGAGCGCACCACCTGCGGCATAACACCAGGTAGAAGTAGCTAAACAGGTTGACGTTGCAGTGACGTCGCGGGGGTTAGTAAAGTTCGGATTTTCGTCGTACTGCAATTTAAATTTTACGTTTTGTCCCCGGACGTTTTTAGCTTCACCAACAGTAACGCGCAACGCCAGGGCATTATCATTTTGAATTTCAATCGGAGCAACAGTTTCCGCAGAAAGTGGAGAAATTGGTGTTTCATTATTGGAATCATCATACCAACGCCAATTTTGAGTTTGCGGTGTAAAGCCCGCTGTCCGAATTTGTGGATAGTTTAAGTAACCGTCGAGCGTTGTACCGTCACTTCTGACCATGCGGAAGCAATACACGCTGCGCTCAATGGCACCATTGTGCTCAAGCTGGAAATCATATTCCACATTACGATTTGGGTCAGCACCGAACGGGTTGGCCGGAGTGGGATTTTCTTCGACATAACTTCCCGCAATGTTGGATACTGATAAGACAAGATCACCAAATGTTGGCGGATCAATTGAGAGATTGACGCCGTTTGTGGTTCCGGTGGCATTGTATCCTCGCCACACAGCGGCACTACCTGCCGCCCCTACATCGGTCCAGGTACCAACAGCCGAACACGAGGTTAAGCGTAATCCATATTGTAATTTAAAATCATATAATCCAGCCGGTAAGTTGGCATTACTCACCCGTAGTGACATGCGTAACCGAACTCTATCAGCTTCACCTAAAGGTTGGTCAGAAATGGAGACTGGGGTATTTTCTCCGAGATCGCTTGGTCCTGGCGGCCACGGGTCAGTTGGTAAAATGGCGTTATTATCTACATATAATCGGTAATAATTTTGCCGTACTGCCAAACCATTAATTGGCCACTCAACTACTTCGGTACGATATGTCAAAAGCGCAGTAGACGCCTCACTCCGCCAGAGCGTATACGATGACGTTGACGTAATGGTGAGGCCAGCCATTGGAATTGGGAAGTTGGAGTTCGCCCCCACCGCTCGAGAGGTACCCCAAATCGAGGCATTGGCAGTAGTTTCCAGTGGTGTAAAAATCGGAACGGCCAGTGCCACAGGCTCTGTGCCGTCGGTAGTGTTACCGTTACTACGCTGTACTTTCATCGCTCCGGCACTTGTCTGTTGATTTTCGATAACCCACACGACTGCTGTATGTGACGCTGGTGTCGTCGCCGCATCTTCGAGTTTAAACGAAACAGCACCGATACTGGAAAGCCACACTTCATGACCATAGTTATTTACGTTTCCGAGTGCATTAATACGTTTTTGCGCATGAACAAACGTTCGTGCCAAACTGTTTACGGGAGTAATAGGTTCGGTTTCAGTAATGGTACTTGAGGCATAGGTGTGTTCGACCCGTTGAATGTTCCAGTTAATACCCGTAAACTCCACGACCGCATAACTCACGTCCACAATAGCACCACCAGCTCCACGTCGCAGTACCGCTCGATTACCCGCAGCATCCCATTGCGAGGTCACCGCTCCTGCATAGTAGAAGTTACGACCAACATCGGCATTTTGAATACCGGTAATAAAGACGACAACATCTGCATCATCAGCCACCCCAGTAACTGCGGTACCAGTAGCCGTCGTCGAAGCACTCGGTAAATTCAAAGTTCCCGTTTGTAATACTTTCATTTCATTATCGGTACTGGTAGCCCCAATAAATTCAATAATTTCCCAGTACACCTGCGTATTGTTAACGTTACCAGCCCGTGCGAGAGTGAAGTTGGTAAGAAGGTTACTCGGGTTACTAATAAAGGCTGTTACATCACGAGCATTTTGGGCACCACCCAAGGTATTTCGGCCGGCACCAGTCATTTGGGTGTTAGTTATTCGTACAAAGGCTGCAGACGTCGCTGATGGTGCATTATAGTTTACCCCCGCTGTGAGCGTACTACTGGTACCCGTAATATTGGTAACTCCGCGTTGAATTTTAAAATCTCTTCGTGGTGCAGTTCTAATTTCTGCGTAGTTAAGATACTGATTTAATTCAGTACCAAGATTGGTCACCCTTAAACAGTAGGTCACATTACTGCCCGTAATGCCGGTTGAGGTGATGCTGTATTCTAGCTCAGTAAATTGCGTTGAATTAAGGGTGATGTTACCAGTAACCGCGGATGTGTCTTTCACTCCACCATTTGGGGTTAAAAATGTTGGATTACCGTCGCTTACGCCACCAGTTGAGGTAGCGATGTTTGTAGTGTCAGCACCGTCAGTCAAGTTACCCGAATTAGACATATTCCAGTCGTCATTGGCAGTATCTACGTTTGTCCAAACACTTACCGCGCTACAGGTTGTTATTTTTGGTCCGTACTCCAGTTGATATTGGGCATTGGTTGACGTGGCCGCTCCTTCATTACTCACTCCCAGACGAAGGCGAATACTGGTGCCTGCCGGATGTTCAGTCAGGAGTGTGTTTTCTTGTCCAGCTGTCGCTGAAACTGCAGTCGCTTCAGTACCGGAGTCAGTGCGCCAATGAAATCCCGTTTGGGCTAAAATGGCTCCGGAAAGTGTGGTCGTGCCCGCAAGCATAATCGGAGTAGTCGGCCCTACGGTACCAGCAGAAATAACTACATCATTGCCGCCGTTAGTAATTTCAATTTGAACGGTTTCATTATTGCTGGCGCTACTGGTCACATCAAACACCGTATACACACAAATTGCCTGGGTGGAAGTAAGCGATACCGAACCAGAAAAAGTCGAGCTACCATTAGGTCCAGAAAATCCATCAGTATCGGTCGCACCAAACTGCAACTCACTCCCCGCATAAGATTCACTGGCACAGTTGTATGGTGCGGTGGTATCAAGATCGTACCGCAATCGGATATTATCTAAACCGGTTGTGCCATCAACCGTTCCGTTCTCAGTAATGGTTATCGCAGTCAAATTGCGTGAGCTCACGTTTTCGGTAAAGACAAAGGTACCACCTACTTGAAAATTTGTAGTGGGAATAATAACCGAGGTGGCTTGTGTTCCCGTTGCACTCATGGTCACGTCGGCAGAGACAGTAACTGCTGGATATTGTGAATACACTGGCAATTCATTACCGGCACTTGTCACTCGAAAACAGTACGTGGTACCTTGTATAGCACTACTTGAGGCAACCAGTGAGTACTCCAATTCGACAAAATTTGTTGTGAGTAATGTAAGATTTCCCGTTTGTGAGGTAGTATCAAGCAACCCTCCATTTGGCGTTAAGAACGTTGTATTTTCATTTATCATTCCCCCATTTGCTACCAGAATATCAGTGGTACTCGTACTGTTAGTAACAAACGATGAATCAAACATATTCCAAGCGTCATTTGCAGCATTCACATCTGTCCATCCACTGGCTAACGCACACGTTGGTGCTGCTTCGGCATATTCCAATCTAAATTGCGTCGCGGGCGAGGTGAGGTTACCCTCGTTTGATACTTGAACGCGCAAGCGGCGGGGGGTGTTTTGCAGTAATGCTGGTATCGGTGTATCAGCAGTACCACCGGTCGCAGAAGTGGCCCCGGTCTCGCTTCCATTGTCATTACGCCAATGGTAGTGCGTTTGCGTTAAGGTATCGTTATTAATGAGTGTACTGCTCGCAAAATTAATAGTGGTATTTGGCGTCACAACACCGCCACCTGAAACCAAAATATCGGTTGAAGGATTATTTACATAAATCCTGAGGGTCGATGCACTCAGAGCACTATCGAGGACATCGACAATCGTGTATACACACATCGCCTGCGTCGGGGTAATGTTAACCAGTCCGTTAAATGACGCCACTCCGTCACTACCGGTAAAACCGTTTGCATCAGTACTACCAAATTGGGTTTCCGAGCCAGAATAAGACTCACTCGCACAATCGTACGGTGCCGTTGTATCCAAATCATAACGCATGACAATGTTTTTGATGGCACTACTCCCATCGACGGTCCCATTTTCTGAAATAGTGATGTCAGTCACATTACGACTCACCTGACTCTCTTTAATAACAAAAGTCCCCCCGGTGTATACGTTTGTGGTGCTCGCGGATATGCTCGACGTGGCATTTCCAAGAGTTGAGGCTTTTGTTACCGGCGCTATGTCAGCCAACGTATCCCCAAATACTTCGTCTGGGTTCGTTCCGGGATCCATCCAGGTAGCGTAGATACGCTCATCACTCATCAGGTTGGCATCGATCGCATAATAATCCGCTGCTCCCGAATTGACCGGTCCTCGTTCTGGACTCCAGCTCGACATAGCGCTTGTTGAAGTGGCGAAATATATATTCCCTGTCGTAGCTGTAGCTGGTGTTGTCCGCAGACCGTAGACAACATATATTACCCCCAAGTTGGTATCGAGTGAAATAGCCACCGACGTGAGTCCACGTGTGGTATTAGTAAAAAGCGCAGTGGTGCCCGTCCAAGACCCGCTGACGTATTTTGCGGTGCGAACATCATGGTCAAGTACCGTATAGTTATCATTGTCCGAGGCGTACGCTAGGTAAATATCACCACTCGTGTGATCTTGCGTGGCGGCCATACCAATATCATAGGTAGCACTCTCAGGAGTATTTGAGTCTACTGCAGTCCAACTTCCCGACCAATTACTGTTATCCCACAAGCGCGTGCGAATATCGTCGAGGGAAATATCACGATTAATGAGCAACATGTTACCACCCAGTAGCGGCATGAGAAGATTGTAATCGTTATCAAGATCCATAAAGTTGGCTCCGGTCTGAGTCCAATTGGTGGTCGTATTACAGCTCGTACTACACTCAATCACAAATGAATCAGAGGCATCTGAAGCAGCAATATATATCGTGCCATCAGTTCCTTTACTGATGGTGTGACTGTTCGTACCCGCTACATACGTTGGTACCTGCGCGGAGTTACTGACCGTATTAATTGGGGTAGTGCCTGACAAGCGTGTATCGGTACTCGTATCAAGTCGGTTATACCAAATCACGTCCGTGGCGTTTGCTACGTTCATAGTGGCAATATGAATATTTGTGCCGGTATCCCCTGGTGTCCAGCCGTCATACCAAACCGCTATTCCGTTACAGTCTGTTTTACTATCAACCGTAACCGCTGCGCCCCAACTATCACCTCCGGTCGTACTTTTACTATAAACACATATACCAGATACATCAACATAGAATTTATAGCCGACTAAATCACTGATGAATACCGTTTGGGAACCCGCAAAGATATGGCGACTAACTGTTTGACTAACATCACCGTCTATCGTTCGCAATACTGCTTGTGCGATCTTAGGCGCAATAAATTCTAAAAAAGTAAACTGGGCACAGATAGTGATCATCAGTAAAAGTACCGTGACTAAGCGGTGCGACCGTACACAATTAAAGATCGAAGGATACCTCCCCATGGGTTTATTTTCTCATGCTTTTAGCTTGACTCAAACAAGTACCTGTAGAGAGTGATTATTACACCACACTACTCTACGACTTCTAAACTACTCTCCATCGTTGGAACAAACGGCGTAATAACTAGGTCGAGAGAGGTATCAGGATTAAGCGCCACCTCAGGTGTCAAATCGAGTGTCATTTCAAGAACGCTCTGACTGGTAGAAGCGTTTGGTGTACTGCCCGCTATCGCGAGGGTTGATGACGACAGGTTTAAATCTCCGGTAGCCACTTGTGGGGTACTGGTGGCGGTACTAGTGGCGCTACCCAAACCATCACCGTCTATTCCTGGAAACAAACCATCAGTTATCTCAGTGTCTTCTTTGGTAGGATTTTTCGGTTGCAATAAAGCCCTCGTCTCACCCGTAGCATCAGGTTCTGGCAGTTCGTCGGGTAGTTCGGCTGGGTCATTTGCCAAAGGTGTAATTTCACCGGTTTCGACATCGTAACCTTTAGTCACTACGTCGCCGTTAGCGAATTCTGTTTCGTAAACCAATACCATGCGGGGATTAGACAAGGCGCCGCCTTCATCATCTGTGATAGTCGTATATTCCGAAGTTACAATATCGTACAGCTCAATTGTCTGCGTATTATCAGTATTGAGTCTATTCCACATCACTAAATCACCTTTCACGTTGGGCGCTATATCGTGTAGTGGACTATCCGTAATAAATTTTGTCTCGCGACCATCGTACAGAACAACGTCCCAGTTATCACCATTCCATCTTTGCCAGACCGTATACTGACCTGAACGACTTGGTTCCATGTTGTTGACACTATCTGCCGTCAGCTGCACTTCTTCTTTTGTAGAAAGATCATAAGCAATAATTTGGTACCGTTCATTTACTAACCGATGCCAGACAATTGAATTAGATTTTGAGTCAAAGTTAGGGCCGGCATCATCAATCTGGTTAAAAGTAAGCTGTGTGAGCTCACCATTTTTCTGAAGGAAAATCTCTAAATCGCCGTCTTTATCTTGGAGGGCGTACATACCATCTGTTCCTTGCTCTACTTCTTCTTTTTTAGTTTGACAATAGAATGATCCGTCTTCAACAGTTACACAATCATTGCGATTAAATTGCATAACCGCATCACTATGAACCGTAGTTACTGGTACGGAGATTTCGGTCGTGGTGGCAGTTGTTGTACCTAGATCAGTTTCTGGCAACTCATCTTCTGGATTAATGAGAGCCGCAATTTCTTCATCAGTAAATTCCGTCGTAGTAGAAATAGCCCCTTCATCTTCTGCAACCACCTCATCTGAAGTGGTCGCTGTAGAAGCAACATCAGTGGTGGTTGTAGCAGTTGTTGTGGTGGCTTCAGTTGCGTCTGGAACTTCTGCCGGCAATGTCTTTGTTTCAGTATCAACTGCTGCGTTCACATCGCCCCCCACATCTTCAATCGTAGGTGTCTCTTTAGACAAACCAGCATCAACTGCTAGATTAATAATTTCGTTTGAGGTCGCTTCGGTTTGAGCAACTTCGGAGGCATAGGCTCGCTCAATTGGCTGTAACAGGAAAGATATGCACAGCAACAAAACTACCGTAGTAGATACACGGGAATAAAACACGTTACGGTAAAGTGTTACCTGACGTGGTTGTATATTCTTTTGAATTTGGTTGGCTTTGATCACTTTTATACAGCCAATTGTTTACAACGGATTCACGGTCCGCTATAAATTTCCCATCTAGTACATACTACCAGTTATTTCGCAACTAAAACTCTGTTTTATCAACACTTTTTACTACTTCGTAAAATAATCTGAGAGAATAATTGAAAAATCTCTAAACGTCATCTGTCCATCATTATTAAAATCAAACTGTCGTTCTTTTGAAGCCCAGTTTGCCATAAAAGAGCTGATATCTGTCAATGAGACCGATCCGTCGCCATCAATATCTGTCACTACGACAAAACTAACTGACCCGGCGAATGTAGTGGTAGGTGGTTTCTCGCCCGCTTTAAATATACTGGTTAAAATCTTGGCTCGGGTAGTATCGGCGATGATATTTGTCCCCTTGCCGTCACCTGCGAGCAGCTTCACTTCCCCCGCTAAAAATTGTGCACTGCCGGCGGTTTTTGCTTTGACATTAATCGTCGCAATCTTGTGTTCACCAACAAAACCACGTTTAAAAGTACCGCCGCGTAAAATAACAGCCCCGTTGCGCACAGAAGGCTCTTCTGTCCACAGCGTGAGCACTGACTCTCCCTTATCAATCCCTAGCACCTCAACTTGCGTTTCAGGATAGAGCACGCTGATATCAACTGCATTAATAGGCTTATCAGCAAATACGTAGACCTCCAGCGTGAAATTCCCTCCCACCTCGACCGCATTACTACTGGAAACAACTTTTATGTACGAACCCTTACTGCCGGATACAGCTGCAATACTCGCAATTGCTGCAAACACAAACAAGAACGAGAACGCGTACCTGACAGTTGGGGAGTTTTTAAGTCCAAACGTCGGAAATATTTTATTTAAAAATTTCCGGAATAATTTCATAGGGTTAGAGCTTCGGTTTTGTAGATTTCAATTTGCTGGCTCAGAACTTGCATTTGACCACGCACTGAGGCGACCTTACTCAGGGCATCGACGATAGTCGGTGCTGTGGGCTTTTTACCACTTTGCAGTTCAGCAATAATCGTACCTTGCAGCACCACGAGTTGATTAAAATATTCAGCTGTCTTGAGCTCCGCTTCACTTAAGTTCTTCCAGGCGGCTATTTTCGTGTCTACAGACAGGTTTTGGTTGTTTATTTTTTCTCGCAGTTCTGCGTACTCGGCTAATATTTCTACTTCGCGCTGCAGTTTGATCGCCATTACAGATTTGGTATCAGCAAAAAAACTACCACATTTAAAAAACAGGGTGCTCAATTCACTAAGCTCTGCGGGTGAGATAGTGCTGGAGAGCAAATCAAGCAAACTATCAAAACGTTGTCTGTCAGCCGAATTGCAATCAACCACAATGCGAGCCGTGACTGTATCGGCACCATTTCGACGAGTGGCTTCTGCGAGTGAGATCAGGACTTTTTCTTGGGCATCAATTGTGTTGTTAAGTTGCAGCAGTGTCTCACGGTTTTGTGTATTTACCGTTGAGCGAATGATAAAGTAGAGTGCAATTACGACGGCCACTACCAATAAAATAGCGAGCGTCACCGGGCGGGAATTTGATTTCATAACGGGATTATTTTTTGAATACATGAGTAACATCGTCCACTTCTTTTCCAACACGTCTCTTGGCCTCTGCCAAAGCCGATTTTAATTCCACAAACATTGCTACTTCTGCCTTCGTTAGTTTGCCAGTTTTATGCGACTGGAGCAAGGTCGCTTCTTCAGCCATAAGCACCTGTTCGAGGTGTCTAAATTCTGTCGCCAACATCATGGCGGCCTCTTCAGACTCAACAATGACTTGCTTGCGCTGTCTGCCCATTTTACGTAGTGAGTAAATGAGTGTCATCCAGGTCAAAACACACAGCGCAATCAGTGGAATCAAGACCGAGAAGAAACTAATCAGGAATGATCCGACTGCAAGGTAACCTGGCTTTGAAACCATAATCGTTATCACGTCAGACGGCTCACTTTGTGCCCCAGCTGTATCAATCGCGCGGGCAGTCAGTGTATAGCGGCCAGTTGAAAGAGCTTCACTCGGAATCAAACTAAAATTACCACTGGCGTCAGCTACACCTTCGACAATTATCTCTCCGCCCTTAGCGTCGATCAGAATCCCTTTTACTGTCGCCAAAGCTTTGGTTGTCCCGCGAATAACTGGTATCACTCCTGAGTTTAGCGTGCTGGGGTAATCAGTAATAACCGGTTTTTCAAAAGAGGTAATCGTAAATGAGAAACTCGCAATGAGGGAGTTACCCGCCGCATCAAAACCTTCGATCACTACCGTATGATAGCCCGGAGTAAGGCCGGTAAGTGTGAGGGTAGCATCAGTGCCTGAAGCGGTATGTTCGTAGGGTTCACCGCCGTCTAACTGCACTTTGAATTTTTTAACTGGTGAGGTTTTATCAACGATATTAAGTTTAAGTGTTTGGTTAGGATTTGAAGCATCGGCACTTTCTGGAAGCGAGATCTCAAAGGATTCTGGTTTTTGTGAGTCGACCGAGAATTTATAGTGGGCGACCTTCCCCCAGCCGTCGGCATTTTTGAATTGAATATGTAAATAAGAGACTCCTTCATCAACGTCATTTAGGGTGAGAGTTTTGATAGGGCTATCGTACACTTTTGTAGGAATAGCGACTGGACTGTTATCAAGTCCAGTTCTAACAGCGATCACACCAGCGGGGACTGACCAATTGAGAGTGGCGTTCTTCTCTTTTGACCAGCCATTTTGATCGGGATGTGAAGTAGAGGTTACTACCGGCGCGCTTGGAGTATTAGCAGGCGCCACAAACTCTACAATCACTTCGGGAGCTGGCTGTGACTCCACGGCTGACAGTGTGTAGGTTCCGCCGTTCATGGTAGTCAACACATTGGTACCCCTACCATCTGCTGCTAAAACTGAAGCTCCGGTAAGGGATACTCGAGCACTCCCTGAAGTGAGCGCTCTAAAGGTAACCGTCATCACGTTACCAAAAGTCCCCGTAAAACCAGTTGGTACTCCACCTGAAAACGTTACCGTACCAGCGGTGTTTGAGAATGCTGGCTCAGTCGTCCACAGATTGAAAATTGAGGCCCCACGCGAAACAGCTACCACCGATAGCTCCCTCGGGTTAAAAGACAGCGTCCCATCACAGGCATTAACGGGTACACCTGACGTATTCACAGCCACTGTGACCGTAAACGTAGACCCAGTTTTATAGACACCAGTTCCCGGCGAAACAGACAATGAAGCAGCCTGACTAAAAAGCGGAGTGAGGAGAAAAAACCCCGCTACGGCAAAAACGCCTCTCAGTATTTTTTTGACTGTAAATGTTTGTGTCATACAGTTTATTCTAGATGCGCTTGATCTTCGACTATTGCCGCCAGCTTTGCTCTGCGTTTACGGGTGAGCCAGATTATTAGACCGGCCAGCAAAAGCAACGCCACTAAACCAGCACCCGCCAGTACCATCATCTCCGGTGTAAGTCTGAAGCTTTGTAGAGCGGCGTCTACTGGTAACGTTACGATGTATTCATTCCCTGCTTTATCAATTGCTTTTACTCTGACGACACTATTGCGACTCTGATCTTTGAGCACATGCGGACTACGGGTTTCAATCCACGGTGCATTAGCGGCACCGAAATCAAATAATATTGATTTAGCGTAGGCCTCTTCGATAACTTCGTAATGACTAATCCCCGTCTGTTTATCAGTGGTATTAAAAACAACAAACCATTTACCATCAATTGATTCGATAGTCGCACCAAACTCTTCGGGTGGAATATCGTCAGCTTGCACATCTCCACTCCAGGGATCGATAATGGAACTCCCAACAGTATCAGCCAAAGCAAAGTTCGCGCCAATTTTTTGTAAGGGAGCCTTAGTGCCCAAGCCGTCATTTAGATAGGCTGTGGTTTCATCGCTAAACTGCACCGTAGCAGCCGAACGTGCTTCGCCGCCGCCAACCTGCATACCTGGCGCTCTAAAGAAAATTTCAACCAAAGTGTTAGTGAGATTAGGGTCGCCCTGTACCCGACCACAGTAGCCATTTGGAATGCCTCCGGCAAAAGAAATTGTGCGCTCTGCTTTGTTAATTACCGGAGCCTCTACCCACATCGGGAAAATGGATTTCCCTATTGTAATATCAACCGGGACAATACTCTCACTGTAGGAGATAACTGCGTCAACCGCATTGATACACTCACCCAAGGCTTCGTCGGTATCGAGTCTGATTGATACCTTAGCCGCATCACCACGATTGAGACTGACTGTGTTGGGATCCATGTACAGCGTCGCAGCGAAAGCAGGGGTAGCGTATAACGACAAAAGCAGGGCTAAGAAAAGATACCTCATAATATATAAACATTATAGCTCACCAAATAAAATACTCACGGGCTTTGTACACAAAGCAAAAACCCTACTCGTGGTGGGAGATAGGGTTTTTTGCATTGTACTCCAAGCTTGGATCCACTATTCTATTCTTAACGAATTAGAATACTGGAGTTGCTACGTATGTCAGCGTAGCCGTGTAATCATTTCCCGCTTCTTGCAAAGCAGATATTTGTACTTGGTAAGCCACGTCAGCTCGCCCAATATTTTGGGTTGTGCCATCAGATGGTCCACCATGGCGAAATACTTGAACTGGTGTCGTCGATGCTGATACAAACAATTCACCAGCTCCTCCTACATCAAACGGATCTGTTACCCCAAAGGTCGCATCATTTGAGGTAAGACCCCAATGACCCCAGGTGTTTTCGTTTGCGATAGATGCTGTCGGCGGACTCCATGACAGTGGCGTACTGCTGTAGCTTCCATTAAGGAAACCATCAATATCTGCCCCTGAGGACGAAGTCAACTGTTGATCAGTTTGCACAGTCACGGCAAAACCATAACTGGCATTTGTTGATACGCTCAGCCTTTGTGCAGCTGAAGACGCGTTATTCGCAGTAAGAGCACCAAAGGCAATAGCTGTAGCGGTGGACGAACCAGTTGTTACAAGACCATTAACGTCAGTTCCTCCTGCGAGACCAGCTACTGTAAAAGTAAAACTGGTATCAACAGCAGCCGTCACGACAACTGGTGCGATAATCGCAACTCGGGTAGAACCAGTGTCAGAAGCTCCGGCAGTAATGTCAATTTCATATGACCCTACTCCTGGATTTCTTAATTGTTTTGTACCGGTTGTTCCAAACGTGGCATGGGTACCAATTCTGATGGTAGTCGTGCCCGCTGGGTCGATTGATGCTCCGTCACCACTACAAAAAGTGAGCGTAATGAGGTTAGTACTGGTTGAAAATCCAATTTCGTCAGTCGCTGCGCAACTGGCAGCAACACTAAGATTAGTGTTTCCGTCAACTACGTCAACTTCAGCAAAAGTGGTACTTCCGAGTAGAAACGGTCCATTAGCTAAACTAATTGTAATAGTTGAACCATTTGCAATACCAGTTGGTGTTACAAAGGTCAGGGTATGATTTGATCCCACACTAGGTGCTGAATCAGAGAGGGTGTCGCTAAGCGACGTGACACTTGCAGCTTCCGCAAAACGGAATGACGGCAGTCCGACTGACCACAGAAGTGTGGCGAGGATAGCTGTCGCTGCAATAGCTTGGAGTAGTCCGAACGTGGTATTCGTTCTACTCATATTTCTCTACGTTGTATTAGCCTACTAGTGCCGAGATATGTGTGTACAAAGACGCATACGACAGCTTCCTCGCTTTAAAAAAGCCGGGAACCGTAATCAGTCTCCACACCGATTACATATATGGAAAAATAAGCATACCTGTCCCGGAACTCCCGGCTGAAGGAAATTTAGCTACGTAAAAACGCAACTATAGCATCATAATTGATACCCCCAAAACAAGTACTAGTTCATTGTATACTGCACAAATTTATTTTTAGAAAACTTATACACAAATTTAATATTTATCAGACACATTTCAAAAAAATATTCGATAAAAACTTTATAAAATTCAACCATACGATTAATCGTATGGTTGGATTTTAATACGTACTTGCTTGTGACAATCTCATAACTTTTATTCTTACTTACAAGTTATATTTACTGTCACACAAGGAGAAAACGTGATGGACATGTACACTAAACTGACGCTTGCTATTTTACTCCAACATGACCGATTCCTACGGTTCAAGGCACGACTGATCACCAGAGGAATCCCTGACGATGAGGCAGAGGAAGAAGCAGCCTCTTGGATTCACATCAATGCCGTCTTTGATGTTACTGAAGCTTAGATGGTTCAGTCTACAGCATCTAACATTTGAAATTAGCCCTGCATCATTGCAGGGCTAAACATTTTATGGCCGTATAGTGAGACATGGACAGCCTATATGTAAAGAAAAAAAAGCCGCTCACAATGAGCGACTTTTGCTTCATGCTTCAGTGCTTTTTTTAATTAGCAGTGCTGGATCAATGACACCTTCCCAAGGAACCAAATTGTAACTCGAGCAAATATATCCACTACCATGACGTTCGTAGATAGACACCGAGGCATTCTTCAAACGATCCCACGAGTGCCAGTCTTCGACACTTGCTCCTGTAAGTAAGCGTCTTAGACAAAGTCCTGAAATCCCATGCCCCGAAATATAGATAGTGTCGCTTAATTCTCCTAATGTATTGAGGAGGAGAAATTTATTCAGTCGTTCCTCTACCCCTGTACATGACTCACCCTCAGGCGCTTCATAGGCATAGTATCCTAATGTTTTAATGCGAACATCTTCATCGGGATACCGTTTTAAAACTTCTTCTCGCAAATATCTATGCCAAACACCCATACTTCTTTCATCAAGGAGAGGGCTCTCGGACAAGAGTTTTTCATATCCTGCTGATATCGGAATGGTTTTTGTACGAGAATAGGTTGAACAAAATACCTTAGAAATATCAGGGAACTCTTTTCGAAGGTATTCTGCTGTAATACTGGACTGCATCTCGCCAACATCGGTGAGTGGAGAGTTACGATTTTCAATTCCCTGTCGCAAAGCACCCTCGTGGTCAACGTTATGCAAACACTGTGGATGTCGAGTGTAGATAATACGTTTAGGCAGCTTACTCAGCATCATACATCTCCCTACAGATCTAGTAGAAAATATATGCTAAATATTTGCAAAAGTCGAGAAAAAACTACATCCAATCTTAAATTTAATAACTATCCAGTCCAGTTAAAGAGGAGGATTGAGAAGTCCTCCAAACTCACTCGGCCGTTGGCATTTATGTCAGCTGGTGGATTCGAGTCGCCGCCGGCGGACTGCCACCAAAAGATTAAGATAGAAAAGTCGACGAGGTTTACTTTGCCGTCGCGACTAAGGTCAGACGGTGAGGTTGATTTACCGTCGACACCGACAAATAATTGGATAGAGGTACTGAACCCACTTTGGATAAGCAAGGGTGGTGTACCGGATACTGAGCGTGCTTTAATCGTGTATTCAGCATTTCTCAGTCTTGATGAATTAAAGTTAAGGGCAAACTTACCATCAGGTCCGCTTTGAACTGATTCGACTATTTCGCTGTTATTAAAATGAACGTCAATTTTCACTGACGGTACACTCTGTCCGGTAATAGCAATAATGCTCCCGGGGATAATATTGGCATTAGCGACGTTTACTGTTGGTGGCAGTATCAGCCCGCTAACGTTGGTAACAGCACCTTGGGTAACGTCAAAGGTGTTGTTTAAGGTAATCGAGCGTTTGCCAGCACTATCGAGTGCCCACACACCCAGTGTAGCAGTGCCTGGCGAAGCGTTCGCTGCGAACTCAAAGCGCCCACTACTGTTTGCGCGCACTGACCCAACTGATTTTGTATCAAGCAAAAAGTTTATCGTCTGACCTGGATATCCGAGCCCTGTGACACTTATTTGTGTATCTCCGAGCTCTTTAGTACCACCACCACTACTTCCACCTCCACCACTACTTCCCCCTCCACCTGAGCCCGCTGGTTCGATTTTACAGAGTGCCGAACAAAAGTCTAAGCTCGTATTATTACCGTCATCGCATTCTTCGGTAAACTGTGTTTGCAAAATACCATCGCCGCAGTAAGGTCCAAAGCTACACGCAGGCGTACACTGACGACCAATAATGGTCGTACTGTACACGCCGGTCTCCCCCGGCACATCACACGATTCAGAGGCGTCTACTAACCCATTGCCACAGATACTGAGTGTAATTGTCGTAGTGGCGATACCAACGGTATCAGCACCAACTCGTGGCGACGGAACTGTAAAGGCCATTACTACAAGCAGTAGCGGAATGAAGAGGAAGTGCACTCGCATACTAGTTTATAAGAGTGTCGTCTTTACGGCTTTTCCGGCGGTAGTAGATGATATAGAGAACAGAGATCAAAATGGCAAAAATCGGGAGCAGTATTGAGATCTTATGCGGAATCGAGAGACCAGTAAAACCATAACCTGCTGTCTGCAGTGTACCGTAAGGCAATACACTCAGGTTTAGCTCACCTTCTTGTTTTATTTCTTCTCCATTAAAAATGGTGTAGCGCGCCATATAGCTACCAGCCGGTAGTCGTGTCGGTAAATGAGCCGTAACGTCTTCAGTCGCGTAAGGAGCGATTTTTTTAAGCTTACCTGTATGATGTGTCTCTTCGAGCAATACTGCACCGGTACGGTCATATATTTTGAATTGCACTTTTGATGGAGCAATATTTACATTACCGGTGTTTTCAAGCGACATTGTAAAATTAATTTTTCCTGGGAAAAACAACCAGGCAAGCTTGTGACCAGCATCAAGATCAGATACGTCAATTTTACGCACCCTAAAATCCTCGATCACTCTGTCGATAACGTTAAGGTTAATGTCGACCTGCGCTCCGAGTGAAATACTGACTACGCCTTCGGCCACCTGATCATTAGTTGGTTGCGTTCTGATACGAATTTTACCTTCGTACTCTTGGTACTTGGCATCGCTCGGAACTTTGATGCGAACAGTCATAGCTACCTTTTGTTCACCGCGCGGCAGTAAAATGGTGTTACCTTCTACAATCTCAATCCAGTCTTGGATCTCAGGGGCATCAATTACAATTTGCGCATTAAGCGGCATGTTAGGATCACCGCGTACGAGAAGGATTTGCTGCTCGTAGGTTGAGTTTCGGGTCAAGCTCGTATTACGAACGTACGGTGGTGTAATACCGAAACTAGCGCTCGCAACCAAAGTGCCAAACGCAAAATAGAGTAAGACGACCAAGGCACTTAACCTGAATAGTGTGTTGCGAAAAAGTATCTCCATGCAAGTCTTACCATTATCAAAAATTTTTCAACAAAAAGCAACAACCACCGGGGGGTAACGGTGGTAGTTGACTCTTTTTATCTAACAGGACTTTTGAGAAAAAATGCAATTCAAGTAAGGAAGCCTAGAGATTCCACAGGACTCATTCCGCTAGGTTGTGAGCATGAGAAACAACACAGGCAATGAGAGGACAGCTACTGTAAGAAGGGCCATATAAAAAGCACCGCGACGTACTTTATGTACGATGCGGCGCATTTTACGTTAAACAACGCTAGAGTGTGTCCGTTCTGGAAGTTCTTAGACTACCAGGATAGAGGAGATGAGACCGCCCCTGTAAACGTGTTCTGTCCTGTGTACGATCCAGCAAGCGAGACTGATCCCGGTACGGCGATACCCCAGAAGGTCTGTCCAGTGGATGGAGTTGACGTACTGATAGGTTTTGGAATTTGAATCAAGAGCGTGCCCGGAGTTGATGTTGGAGAAAGAGAAACTCCTGATCCGTAAGCTACTGCTGACGTCGCATAACGCTGTTCACTTTGCGGAATAGTAGAGGTCGCTGATACCTGACAACCGACAGCTGGTGAGTAGCCAATACACATTGAGTCTCCACCAAGTAATTGATTCAGTCCAGTGTTACCGAGTACCCGCAGTGTAGTTGACGCACTGAGTGTTGGCATGGATGTACCTGGCTCAAGTTGAGTGTACGCAATTAGGTTTGTCAGAAGACCAATCGCGACAAGGCTTTGTAACTCAACTGGTGTGGTAGAGGTAGACATACTTCCAGTGGCACTGTTATTGTCGATACCAGCGACTCCAGCGGCCCAATGCTGTGCAGAGAAAGCAGTATCAGTAGTTGTTCCGTTAGTTGGATCAGCGATGAACCAAAGTGGGAACGTACAGTTGTAGATGATCGTATCGTCAGCTCCACCGGCTGTACAACTGGTCGATGACGCGGTACACGACAGGTTCCAGGTTGATGTAGCAACGCCGCTCGGGTAACAGTTGTTGGCATTATAACTACCAGCGCTACCGTTACAAGTAGAAGTACCAATACCTGAACGAAATACTGAAGCTACATAACCAGTGATTTCGTCGGCATTACCACCACCGACTGCGTCACAACTGTTAGCGTCAGCTACCACATATGAAAGTGTGTAGCCAGTGGTTTGACCGCCGGGATTGGTTAGAGTAATCAGGGAACCACCATTTAAACTGAGTGTACCGCCAGCTACTGTGGGCGCGACATTGCTAACTGTATATGCGACGTTAACACCTTGGGCACCACCTGAAGCAACGTGACCATGGGTGTCATGTATGTATGGGAAAGCGGCATAGTTGTTAGCATCCTGAATAATTGCTGGAAGTACACGTGAAGTAGTGGCGTTCGCGACTACACCAAACACGGAGGTAGAAGCTACGGTGACACCGGTACAGGTTAACGTAGTGGTGCTAAAGCCGGCACTACCACACACGGTAAGGAAGACTGTGTCGGCGGCATCCACAACGTCAAGATCAGAAGACGAAGAGGTAAAGAGTACTGTTGCGCCTGGTGCTGTTGGACCGTTGTTGGTAAAGCTTGAGAAGACAGGTCGGCGGTTTACGTTAAACGGAGAAGTGTTCGTAGCAACGGTTCCTTGAGATGATGTCGTACTACAGCGGGGGTTAACTGGATCGTCATCACACACCCAAGCGTACCAAATATTTGACTCAGAGAATGGAGCTACTTCGGTAGTGGTAGTAGCAGCACGAGCTTGTTGGCCTGAGACAGTAGACGTAGAAACGGCCCAACGGGTACCAGCGGCACAAATTGGCGGAACAGTACCAAGTGTTGAGGTAGACATCTGGGCGGTTGGAGTAGCTGATGTACTACACAAAATCAAGAAATAGGGCGCGTTGTTGGCATCAGTTGCTCGGCCAATCCAGGATACAGTATTGCCTGAGTTAGTTGGGGTTGAGGTTGAGGATTCAAACTCTTCTCGCCCCTCCTGTCCGACGGTCCACACTGGTGGCGTGTTAAGCACGGTCAAAGTGGTGGTCGCGGTACCAGACTGGGCTTCGGCTTTTTGTAACTCTGTTTTACCGATATTTAAAATGAAAATAAAGGCAAAGATTAATACTCCTGTTAATGCTGTTAAAATGGTTATTTTTCCGGCAGTTTCTACATACCGCGGCAGTTCTTGTTTGTTGTACGTCATAATAATTTACCTATTCATTTTAGCTGATATCCCCCCGACTATACCCAAGTTATACACACACTTACTCACTCGTCGTTAAAAAATTTTTCAAAGCAACCAAGGACATTTTCAAATGAGTACAGTTCGAGGCGCGCAAGGAAATTATTATGAGCCGTACCCATCGTACGGTGAATAATAATTTACCGCAGCGCAACGAAGAAATGTGCCATTTGAGAATGTCCGACTATTCATAGCGGATGGCGTCAAGTGGATTAAGCGACGAAGCCCGTCTAGCTGGGAAAATTCCCGTGAGATACCCAACAACTGCCGAGAAGAGAATAATAAAGGTCAGGAAACCAAGCGGAAACGCAAACAGCCGTACCGCCTGCCCACCAAACTGTCCCGCTACAATATTAAGGAATAGGTTTATCGTCATCCCTAAACTAACCCCCATCACTACTCCAGTTAGCCCTCCCATAAAACCAACCACCACCGATTCAGATACGAACAGGTACTTTACGTCGTTTGGTGAAGCGCCGATGGTCCGCATGATTCCAATTTCTTTGGTACGTTCAAGCAAGGTCACTGTCATCGTGTTGAACATCCCAATCGCAGACACCAAAAGCGCGATTCCTCCGAATGTTGCGAGTACGGCCTGTACTCCCTGGAAAATCTTCGAGGCTTGCTCTACTGTCTTTGATAGCGCTGTTACGCGGTACCCTTCTTCAATTAATTGCTTTTCAATAATCGGTAAGTTCTCATTACTGTCAACGCGGACTTGGATGCGCTCGTACTCCTCGATACCGACGTAGTTCCGCAACTCAGGTAGCATCATCATCGCATTCAAAACCCCTTCTTCTTTTGTAATACCACGTACGGTGTACTCTTTATCAATCACCACTTCTGTATTAGTGTCAGTACCGTCTTCAGCCGGGATCAGCAGTCTGAAGCTAACCTTCTGTCCAATGAAAGCTTCTGGGTCCTCAATTCCGAACAATTTTAGTACCGCTGGAGAAAGCATTACCGAAGTAGTGTCCCCTTCGTCCGCATCAGTAAAAACGGTACCCTCGGTGGCCGACACTCCCGCATAGCGCAGGTACGGTGGCTCTACCCCTTGAATAAACACGTTACCAGTTAGACCTTTATAGGTAACCAAAGCTGGGAACTTAGCCAGCGGCGCCGCATCGAGTACTTCGGGCTTCTTTTCAAAGGCAGTGACTGTTTCTGCTGTCAATTTAAGGTTTTGGGCACCGGTGGCTGACACACCGAGAGATAAGAGCGTCTCCCCGAACACAATCTGTTCCAAAATAATTTGCTGTAGGCCAAATCCTAACCCTACCAAAATTACTACCGCACCAGTTCCTACACCCATACCTAAAATTGTTAACCACGTACGTAGCGGGTTAGTTTTGAACATACGCGTCGAAAGCTGAGCGAGATCTTGAACTCTCATTATTAATACATTATGACATGTATATAACCCCTAACTTGATGCAACTCACAGTTTTAAAGGAGGGCTGGTTGAATAGTTAAATAGTTGCATGGTTGCATGGTGTAGTTGTGACCACTTTGCAACAATGAAACTATTTAACTATGTAACTCAGATTAACTCTTATATGAAACGTCGACCCCTTGTGCAATCAATTTCTCAAAGTAACGTGTGATCTCATCTGCTTCTGATTCAGACAGCGCTAAGCCACGTTGTCTGATGCCCGCCATGAGGCGAATGTTAAAATCTTCTTCCCCGCTTACTCCAGTGACGCGGTCGGCGATGAGTTCAGTGAGGTTTGTGGCTTGATCTTTTGAGAGATTAATCCTGTAGACCTGAAGTAAGTGATCCTTTAATCGTTCAGCTAATTTATGTTGACTAAAGAAGATACCATGGTTTTCTTTTTTGGCACGAAAACGCCTAATGTCATCTGATTGATGAATCATCAGTTCGGATTTCTTGGCCATTTTCTTAGCTATGGCTTCAGGCATTTCCACCCCACCCTGTTCACTCGGTAAAATAAGCGCTTTGATAAACGCATCGTGATCAATCTTGCCTTTTATAAAATGTCCCACTGCGCGCTCGAGTTTATTGAGTTGATTAAAAGTATAGTCTTGAGTCAGGTAGTTCACCATACTTTTCACCCGCAGAGTATCAACTGAGTCATAAGGGAACAGGCGCGCGAGTTGTTCGAGCTCCGTCACAATCGTCTCCCCCTCCCTGACGGGTTTGATTTGTTTTCGCTGTGGGTTTACGACTTCACGCACCACAAAGCCGTCTTTGAGATAATATACGCGGTGGGCGTAGCTTAGGTGTGCCGCATTGTGGGACACCATAATAATGGTGCGTCTATCAAACGTATTAATTTCATCAATCTTGTCCATTACCTGCTGGGTTGAGACTGAGTCAAGGTTACCAGTTGGTTCATCAGCCAAGAGAATTTTTGGGTCATTCACCATCGAGCGAGCAACAGACACACGCTGCTGCTGCCCTCCCGAGAGCATCGAAGGAATTTTATGTGATACGTGTCCTACACCGAAACGATCAAGGAGCGACTGCGCCCGCCTATCACGCGTTGTTTTATCAACATCACAGAATATTTGCGGTAGCGCTACGTTGTCGAGTACAGACAGCGAACCAATCAGGTTAAATGACTGGAAAATAATCCCCATCACGTAGCGCTGGAAATACACCCGCTCTGATGGTGGGTACGAGTAAATATCGTCACCACGAATAAGGAGCGTGCCGTCTCCAGGTGGGAGCGACCCTTGAATCGAATACATCAGCGTTGATTTGCCTGAACCAGACGCACCGAAGAGAATAATATACTCCCCTTCATAGATGTCAGTGTTTACATTCTGAAGAGCCCGAAACTCATTCGATTTCCCCTTGTTATAAATAATCGAAAGATCTCGACACGTAATGAGCGGTTTTGCCATTTTTAAATGAGAAAATGAGCGTAGCGATTATTTCGAATTTAGTTCCCGATTTGTCACTTCCTAGGACAAATCGCTGGAACTCTCCAGATTGGAGTTAAACACAAAGACGCAATCTCAGTACTACCATTAAAACACGGATTGAATTAGCAAATGTGATTTGTATCCACACAAGTTTCAAGTTCACTAATAACCCAGTTTTGAAAATATGAACTAAACCACCACCGGCTGAAGGCCGGTGGTGGTTTACTTTGTTCCGACTTTCTATCCCTAATGAAAGTCCTGAAACCTTTTGGTGGATTAAGAAATAGCTAATTTTAATTAGTTATATTCTTAACCCAGCCAAAAGTACTCTGGAAGTTTTCCAAAATCAAATCGATGATGTTTTTCTCCTGAATAGGAGTAAACAACACAAAGTTCTCCGACTGAATAGTATTTTTGGCCTCATCAGTACAGTTAAGCCAGAATTGGTATACCGTTGCTGGCGCAAAGTCGACAATTACCTCAACGTGGTTGGTTGAAAACTGTTCCGTTTCTTTTTCAATCGTAACTGGGTCTACTCCTCCGGCCACTCCTTCGCGATACGTCATAAGACAACTGGCTGACTCATCAGTATTCCATTCAACAATAGTCTGAATGCGTGATTCGCCACCAGGGAAAATAGTTGATTCGTTGGTCACGTTAGTAATAATTGGAGGCGCAATATCACGAATAGTAATAAACTGAATCGGCTGACTACGGACACGGTCTCCACCTGAATTTTCAGCAATCACAAAAGCTACGTAACGAGTACCGAGAGTCAAGTCAGCTAGGCGCATTTGATGAGTAGTGGCCAAAGTCGGACGACCAACAGAGTTTTGGATACCGGTGGTTAAATCCTGAAATTCAATGAGAGCTTTTGCTGGCACAGTTGTGTCCCACGCCAGAGTCGCGGCATTTTCTTCCACCTTTACAATGCGCAGATTACGAATATCAGGCAGCGAAGCCTTGGTTCTAAACGTATAGTTTCGGCTTTCTCCAACAATACTATAGGTGTCTTTTGATACCACTTTAAAGGTGTACTCCGTAAACGGCTCTAATCCAATTATTCGAATCTCATGATCAGTTGATGGTTCGCCAGTTGATGATTGAGAAAAATCAAACGTACCATCAAAACCTTGAGTCTTGGAAAACTGCACTTCTGCAGTTGCTGGTCTGTCTGTCACCCACTTTATTAAAGCTGAATTTGTTTCGGGAATTACCGTGGGCGGACCGACGATGGCTAGTATTTGAGATATTCCTTTGATGACTTTTATAGTTTCATCAATAATCTCTTGCAGTTTGGGTATACTGGTAATTTGTTTAATCTGTTCGACAATTTCTTTGGTTGGCTCAGAGTCGCTCTTCCCTTCTCCAATTGCGGGAGTACCATCAGTTTGGATTTTATAGTCAGCTGAAATACCCTGGTTACCTCCCGCATCAGCTGACACCACCCGGAAATAGTAGACGCGACCAGGTTCCAGATTATTTAATGTTACCGAGTGCGTCGTGCGGTCAGCTACCGGAACACGGACAATACCGTAGTCTGGCTGCAACCCATAGTTGACTGAGGAGTCAGCTTTTTCATCTGTCTCCCACGTCAACGTCACACTCTCCTTGGTAGTAGTGCCGATTTTTACGTTAGATATTTCTGGCGCCTTCGTATCATCAGTTTGCGCAGAAACACTTGAGCCGAGGAACGCACAAGCGAGTAGTGGAATTATAAGAAGGTACCAACGCATAGATTGTAATTATTGTAGCACCTACGGAGCATACACTGGGGTGAAGACGTTGATACCCGAGTGAGCTGCACTGTTAACTCCTGCCGCCGGTACCGAAATTCCCCAATAGACCGCTGTTGATACCGGAGGAGTTGGTGCGGTTGGTTTAGCGAGCGCCACCGCAAACGGAACGGGAGTAGTACTTGAAAGTGAACTACATACCCCAATACCACAGCCAGAATACGTAAATGAAGTCGTGGCAAATTTTTGCTGGTCAGCCGGGATGCGTGAACTACCACCGTCAGATAGGTCGCTACCAAGCATTTCCAAGTTAAATTTAGCATTTCCTAGATTTAAGACGGTGGTACTGGCGTTTATAGCTCCCGTGTTACCACCCAAGGCTAATGTTCCGTAATTAATAGCGTTGTTGACTGAGGCAGCCCGTAATGTATAGAGTTCCACAGAAATGGCAGATGCAAAATCATAGCCACCACCTACGTCATTCACTTCGAGGTATGCTTCCCACGTCTCACCTGGATAGGTACTACTCGCATCAGTGGCGTCAGCATTAAAGAAGATATCTGCGCGACATGTTAAGACACAGGTATTACCGGCACAACTACCAATGGTACAACTGGAACTCGCGACATTTGCCTTGTAACAATTATTGGTGTTCGCGGTACAGGCTGGTCCAGCTCCACTACGATAGATAGTTGAACTACCCGCTGTAATATCACCAGTACCGTTTAAGTCAGTCACCGTACCTGAGGCGTAAATTATTGTGGTTGTTCCAGGGATGAGCGCAATTGGGTTTCCGCCATTGAGACTCACCGGACCAAATACCGGATCAAACTGCAGACTTAGTTCCGCTACTTTGTTGTAGAAGTCGAGTGGAGTACCACCGTTGGTGACACGCAAACAGTATGATGAACTGGCGTTAATAGTTGGCGTCACAACATATTCAAGTTCGGTGTATCTATTTTGATTAATATCAAGGGAACTGGTGATGTTTGAAGGACTTTCTATTACCTTACCTGCGGTAAAGGCGCCGGTAGTGCTCGCGAGCAAATCAGTGCTTGGATCATTGTCTGCAACCTGCGTTGAGGTTTGCATACACAGTGGTGAACTACCACAACTGGCTTGGTTTGGTACTGAAACGTAACTCGCGTTGACAACGGCTTCACAACTTGGAGCGACTCCTTTTTGTGCATACTCGAGACGAAAGGTTTGGCCAGTGATATCAAGACCGGAGTTTTCAATGGCAAAACGTAATCGCTTGTTAACACCTGATGCACCATTACCAGCGACGTTTTGGGCTCGTTCCCAGGTTGCTCCTCCGTCAGTTTGCTTGGCACCAAAGTACACTGTTGGCGTGAGCATAGCCCGAGTGCGCGCAGTGTAACTATCCCATGATCCGTTTTGGAACCAGAAGGTGAATCCCGTACCACCAGTGGTGTAGGTAGCATCAGTTGTAGAAGCTGTGGCAATAAGTGCCCCCGCCGCAGTACGAAGATACGTGGTAATTGAATTATTAGTTCGCCAATCTACCTCAACTTCGTACCAGCCTGTAGCAAACGTTGCAGTTGTTGACGCTAGAACAGTTCCTGACGAATCATTGTCGTAAATATTTTTTGCTATCACGAGGCGGTCAACACCAAATTTCTGCAAACATATAGCGTAGTTATTATTGTTTACCCCTGGTGACTGGACCCCAAACAACGTACACGCATCGTCACCCGAACCAACAGCATCTAAATACTGCATCCACCGAATAATTTGACCTTGCGACACTGTCATCGCTGTTCTAAAGATACCGTCAGTGGTTCGACCGCTCTTGTTGACAGCTTCCAAGGCATACGTTCCGCCATAGACTGGCGCAGTGTCCGTTTGGAAGAGTGAAGTGTCCCCACTGTATTCAGTAATATTATTGTCTTCAAAATCGTCAAAGGCATCAAAGGTGGTGGTTCCCGAACTAGTATTAGCAGCAGTCGTACTACCGTAGTACATAAATACGGTTGCTGTTTCGCTCGCCGGAAAGTTTGGTACCCGCACCCACACGGTGGCGTCGGTACTTGCGGTATAGCGTTCAATCCAGTACGGAATTGGTGTCACACCATCACCACTCGTGAACCGCACGTCATCAAAGTCTGATTGCATACTACTGTCATAGGTCACAGCTAGTTTAATCGCGGTACTGGCGTAACTCGTGGCATCACTATTAACTACCCGGACTCGTTGTCTGAAATCAAAGCTACTATTAAACCATTCGCTGTTTGGCGCACCTTCACCTCCGTCATCATTTCGCCATCTATAGTGAGTTTGTTGCGTCAAAAGACAACCACTATTATCAAAGCGAATAGCTCCACAGGCAGTGAGACCGTCAATGTCATAAGCTTCTCCGCTTAAATTGCCGTAACTACTGCTAAAGCGCCAGGCATTACTGGTTGAGCCGGTCAGGGTTACGTTGTTACCGGTAATCGCAGAGGTCGTCGCAAAACCGACACTACTAAAGATTTTAGATGCATTGGCATCAAGCACTGACGCAGCTACTGTGATCAAACTTCCACCTGAAGCTGTAAGGGTGTAGGCACCATTAGCTAGATTGGTAATAGTAGGTGCCCCCGACAAAGTCAGACCTGTCGCTCCTAAGTTAGTCATACTGTAGTACTGGGCGTTTAACGTTCCGCCAGTTACAACAAATCCGTACGAGCCACTTCCTAGCGCCGCTACAGTTGTTGATGTTGCAGCTGTACCAATAATTTGCAGTGTACCGGTAGTTAGGGTTGTAGTGGCATTAGTGTCTAAACGCACATTTACCTGTCGTTGCGCTGCACCAGCAAGCACAGTGCCGTCAAAGTCGTTACTATAGTTCCAATATTCTGTAGTCGTAGCAACAGTAAAGTTTCCGTAGATATTCAAGGCACCATCTACCGCAGCGTGATCTTGTGAGTAGAACGAGGCCCCACCAAGCACCGTGGTGGTAGCAGCTGCACTGTTCCAAGCTCGAATCGCAAGCGGGCTCGCAATTTCGAGCGTACCGTAGACGTCACCACCGGTAGTTTTTGTGTTCAGGGTATAACCACTTACTCCATAGAGACGCAACGTTGTAGTCGCCCAAGTCGTGTTACTGCCAACAACAGTATTGGTAAAGACCCCGCCAACATTCAGATTGGTATTTGGAGATTTCGTAAACGAACTTGCACCCGTAATTGAGAAGTTATTTGTCGTCGTAGCATTACCAGAGAATGTCCACCCACCTGTCGCACTACCAAACACCACGTTGTAGAGTGCATTAGCACCGAACTGTACTGTTTTACCAACTGTAGTCGCATTAAGGAGTACGGTGCCGGTTGCATTATTAACCGTACCACTCGCAATTACAAAGTCGCCACCGACCGATAGTGTCCCTGTCGCCAACGTAAGCGTACCAGTCGACATGGTGAGCGAATCAGCCAAGGTGAGGTTCACATCAGCCATCATAAACGGACCGACGCCAATAAAGCGAACTGCAAAGAGATTTGACGAACTGGCTCGGAGAAGCGCACTTGAGGTAGCGCTCATAATGATATCAGCGGTGTTGTTGATGATAGTCCCGGCAGTATTTTCAAAGTTTCGAGCGACACCGAGGTTACCAGTTGGTAAGGTCACGGTACCAGACGCCACGGTAAATGAACCGGTCGTGCTCGCATTCGTATCAGTCATTGACCAGGCTCCCCCAGTCCCCATAAACAGCACACTTGGTACTACTGAATCATCAAACCGTACAGTATTACCGGTCGTTGTACTCGTAAACACCAAGGCTGATCCTCCCATAGTGAACGATCCCGCGGTAGCATTAAATGAGGCTCCGACGGTAGTGGTACCACTACCGAACGTAACAGCGCCGTTACTTTGTGTCAGTGATCGGTTTGAAGTGAAAGTGGCATCTGTTACGTTCCAACTACCGGAACCAGTAAAGGCGACGTTGTAGAACGGATTACTGTTCACATCAACGGTTCGACTCGCACCTGTAGTGGTGAATGTCGTCGTTGATTGTCCGGCCGTAAAGGTGGCTCCGGTTCCAAAAATCATACTACCACCAATGGCGTGGGTTTCTGTGCCGAGCGCCCTAAAGGTGGCGTTGGTTTGAGCTTCGAGGGTTCCGTCTTGAGCCCCACCAGCTCCACCGCCGGTCACAGTCACATTTCCAGCAGGTTCAAAGGTTTTACCGTTCCAGATGAGAAGTTTTTGATCAGCCGCCAGTGACAACGTGTCAGTGCCAGCATCAACCGCAGTAAACAAGATGTCGGCATCGTCTGATGAGTCCCATACCGCCATGTCAGCAATTGACAGTGGGCTGGTATTTTCATGTCGGACAATCACCCGGTTTTCATACAGGTGAAGGTTACTAATTGACGACACTGGGTCAGCACTGACCGTTACCGCTTTACGAGCGTTACCATCTATATATACCGTCAGTGTGTCCGCCGGACTAAAGGCAACGTTTGGAATACTGTACGCTCCCGTACCCGCATTACATGATGCGGTGTAGGTCGTAAGACCGGCAACACGCAAAAGAATATTTTGTGTCACTCCGTCACAGACAGTTGAAACGGTTGAACCTTCATCACTGTAGACGTTTCCAGAGATCGTAATGAGGGCGGCGGAATCATCCCACACGATATACCCGGGATCACCAGCCGGATCACTATCGTAGGCTTCACCTGAGAGTGTGCCGGTGTGGTTCGTGAAGCGCCATGAACTAATTGAGGTTCCAGTCGCGGTGACGTTAGTTGCCCCAGTGACGCCTGACGAAGATGCAAACACGTTGTTCGTAAAGTTTTTAGCTTGGTTGACATCTATTACGGTACCGAAAACAGTAACACCAGTTCCATTATTAACCCCAATCAAGTGATCGGTGCGTGAGAAATTATTCACGATAGGTGTACCACTAAAGACCGTACCTGATGCGTTGGTGTTTCGTACCAGAACCATATCCCATGAAGTAGAAGCGGTGCCAGAAATCGTCAGTCCGTAGGTTCCCACTCCTTGGTTGGCAATGGTAGTCGAAGCACTACTTGTTCCCAATACTTCAAGTCCGCCACCTGAGTAGACAGCACTTGATCCGGACGCCATTGCCACATCAACTTTTCGTGGACTACCACCGAGCGTCACCCCATCAAAATCAGTCGCGTAACTCCAATAGTCAGCGCCGGTAGTTTGCGTGTAGGCTCCGTATATATTTAATTTACCATCAACTCCCGCATGATCTTGTGAATAGAGACCGCCGCTCGCGTTATAGGTAGTAGCGCTACTATTCCACATTTTTACATTAGTACTCGTCGCGACCACAATAGTATGGTACAAATCGCTCACCGTTTTAGCATTAATAGTTTTCGTACCACCACCGTAGAAGTTTATGGTACTACTTGAGAACGTTGTTGCTCCCCCGCCCAAAGTATTAGTGAACGTGCCACCGATGTTCATGGTGGTGCCTGATGCAAGCGTAAAGTTAGCGTGGTTGAGTAAGTTAAGAGCTACCGTGGTTGTGGCAGTTTGCGTGACCGAAAATGATCCAGCAACGTTATTAATCAAGAGCGTGCCAAAGCTTCCGGTACCCGGTGCAATAGTACTCGCGCCTGCACCCACCATCGCTACGATTCCGCCGTTACTCGTAAATGTTCCAAGATTGGTAAAGCTACTACCGACACTGGTCGTGGCAATGTTACTCGCTTGGAACGTACCGTTACTGAGCACTGACACACTACCACTAACAGCCAAGGCGGGGTCACTCGTATTAACATCAAACACAGTCGTGGCAGTACCACCAATCGTGAGGTTATTGGTAACCGCAATTCCCACCCCGGTCGCTGTATAGGTTGGTGTACCAGCTCCGGCATTTATATCCAGATTGTAGTAGGCCGTTGACAGCACATTTGAACTCGCGCCACTGTACCTAAAGGTACTCGTATCTTCGTTTAAGGTACCACTTTCGACAAACACACTGCCGGTTCCTGATAAGTCCCAGTTACTACTGCCAGTCACGAGGAAATGCGCCGGAGTGATAGTCAGTCGTCCAGCCACTGTGGTAGTGGCAGTTCCGGAACGTGTCGTCGTACCAACTACTGACCCGTTACCGAGTACCAGATTAAAGAAGTTCCAGGCACGAGTTCCACCAAAAGTATTCGTACGTTCGATGGTAGTCGTACCAGACCCAAATGACAACGTACCGTTTCCTGACAGTGACCCATTTTGAACCGTCACATTGTTGGTACCAGTAACCGTTCCGGTCGCTACATCCATATTGTTGTTCACAACAATTGGTGCGGTGATGTTCCAACCACCACCTACCCCGGTAAATTGGAGCGTATTAAAGGTAATGGAATTTGGACTGGTAATACTCTTACCCGTGGTGGTGGCATTAAAGACAAAAGTTGATGAAGCAGCGGTGAGCGTTGACGTAGTAGCCAACACCAATCGCCCGGCCAGGGTATGTGTTTCCGTACCGCTTGCAGTGAATGTTGCTGCCACTCCAAGCTGGAGCGTTCCTTCAACTGCTGACGAACTAGCGTTACCAAGCAACGTTACGTTTCCACCCGGAGCAAATGTAGTAGTCGCAAACACAAACAAACTGTTTGGCGCCAGTACCTGTAGTGATGTTGAGCCGGTGGTGGTGGCTATGAATTGAATATCACTATCGTCACTATTTTGGAAATTAACCATATTTGCAATCGTAAGGGGCACTACATCTTGGTGACGCGTAATCACCCGACCAGCATACAGATGCATATTGGTAATATTAGTCGTTGGTGTCTTCGTCACCACACTACCTTTGGTACCGGTAGCCGTATTGGTATCAAGGTAGACAATCATAGTTGGATCACCAATATAGTTGACTGCCGGGAATGAGTAGGCGCCAGTACCCGCAGCACAGGAAGTAGAAGAACTGTAAGAACCGTTGTTTACCACAATCCGTACGCTAAGTGCAGAACCATTACAGGCCCCCGAACCGAGTGGAGTGACCCCGTCGTCTGCATAGACAACTCCTGACACAACTATCGAGTTAGAACTATCGTCCCATCGAATTGAACCTGGGTTACCATCACCAGCATCAAAGGCTTCACCATACAAATTACCAGTACCATTACGGAACCAGACAAAGGTACTACTGGTACCACTTAGGGTGACGTTCGTCGCCGCACCCGCAGTGGTAGTAGCAAAACTAATACGCTGATACTGCGCAGCGGGATTATGAGTGACGGTTGAACTACTGATGGTAATCCCCGTTCGTCCTGGTACGACGGTAAAGAATCCGTCTTGGAACGTACTGAGTGTCGTTGAGGCATTGAGTTGTAGTCCGCTGGCGTTTGCGCCCGCTACAGTAAAGTTCGACGCTGTAATGGTGGTATTCGTTGCACTTATATCGTAGGTACCAGAAACCGCATCAATCGTAGTAGACGCACCAGCAATACCGACCAGGTTGAGTGAGGCGCTCACAAACCCAACATTCGAACTAGTCGCAATCCGTACATCAACCTGACGACTGGTACTACCAGTGAGGGCCACACCATCAAAATCAGTCGCGTAACTCCAAAATTCAGTACCAGTAGTTCGCACGTAGTTACCGTAAATAGTTAAATCACCATCCACTCCAGCATGATCAGCAGAATAAATCGACGAGGTGCTCGCAGTACTGTATGACGTTGCGGTACTATTCCACATCGTCATGTCAGTATCACCATTGGTCAAAATAGTTCCGTAGGCATCACCACCATGAGTTTTGAGGTTAATCGCTCCATCTGGTCCACTCAAACTCAGCGTAGAACCTGTCCAGGTGGTACTTGAGCCATTGGCGGCATTGGTGAAGGTACCAAGCGTAGCGAGCGTCAGTCCACTCTGGACCGTAAAGGCTGAGGCACTGGTGAGGTTAACCGCAACAGTGGCCGTGGCATTTTCGATGACCGTAAAGTTACCAGTCGCACTATTAAACTCAAGTGTTGCAAAATTAGAAGACGTCCCCATGGCAATCGTTTCCGCGCCAGCCGTAGAATTAAAGCGCACGGTACCACTACTGTTGGTAAAGGCTGCGTTATTATCAAACGATCCACCAATACCTAACACTCCCGTTGGGAAGGTAGCCTCCCCACCAGTATCTAAAATGAAGTTACCTAAAACAGTAGCGTTGGTGTCGGTGAAGGTTCGAGAAAATCGTAGTTGGGTCGCACTCACACTATAGAAAGCCGTGGTACTAGCTTGGTTATTATATTCAGTTGTCACCCAGCCGCTACTTCGAGCCACTGAAGCAATACGTAATTCGTCGGCAATACCCACAAAACTGGTATTTCCGTTATGTCCCCCTAATCGTGGATTGGGCAAGGTGAGCGCATTCGTGGCATCAGTGGCAGTAGCAATTACTGCATTGGTAAAGATGAAGCGATTCACATTATAGCTACGCCCCCATACCACATACTGCCACGAACTACTGGCGACCGCGGCCCCGCTAACTGCACCCAGACCTGTATTATCTGTGTACCGATACTGATGTGCGTAATTACCACCAATCACTTTGAGACTGGCAATATCGTTAGGAGCTGGATTACGATCGAGCATGTAGGTACCGTTGGCATCGTTATCCAGTCCATTAGTAGTTGCACCACTCCTAAACCATGCACTTTGGGTGTAGCTACTAGTCGCTCCCAGTCCCGGCGACGGAAATTCGATGACATAGTCACCACTGGCCCCAACCATATCTAAACCATTACCGATTTTAGCTGACACAAGTCGTCCGGCAGCCGCCGTTCCCGCCCGGGTTCCATGTCGACTATTGGCGGTACTATCAAGCATAATTGCCCCTGTTCCGGTTGGGTCTTGGTTTAAGTGGTAAACTCCCGAGTAATTATTGGTCCAGACGTTGCGTGAACCATACGCAGTCGTTGAAGCGTAGCCAGAGGCAGCACTGTTACCGAAGTAAATATAGAACGTGCTATTAGTCGAGGTACTCAGCGTTGGCGCTTTAAAGTGCACTTCTCCGGTTTGACCGCCAGTGTTAATAGCAACTACTTCAAGTGGCACTTCGGTCACACCATCACTCGTGGTCACGCGTATATCACCGCCATCAGCTTTTACCGTACTAAAGAAGTCACTACCAAGATTTGCCAAATCAACAAACACAGGGAAATCAGTCACGTTAGTATTCACTTGGCTCGCATTAATCGTCACTGGTTTACGTGCGCTCCAGCTCGCGTTATACCACGAACCAGTTGCTCCAACAGTCCGGAGATTATTGATACTTGATCCATTGGTGCGAACGGTGTTGGCATCTTGTACGAGCAAGATTATTTCTCCGTTATTGTGTGCAAACGCACCAGAACCAGTGACGTTAAAGTTACCACCAATGGTCAGAGTTCCTGTTGGCATTGTGACTGTTCCACTTTGAATATTATAGTGACGAGTTGTTGAAGCGGCACTTTCTGTATAACTCCAGGCTCCAGCACCCGTAAAGGTTAAGTCGTAAAAAGCATTAAGGAACGCCGTGGCCCGTTGCGTTATGGTCTTGCCTCCGGTTGCGCTCGTCATACGCACCTCACCGTTATTGTGCAAGAACGTTCCACCAGAGTTCGTAAAGTTACCACCAACAGTAGTTGTACCTGTCGGTAGTGTCACCGTTCCAGTGGCAATGGTTAAGTTATTATTAATAGCCAATGTTGAAGTCGAGAATGACCATGCTCCACCCACACCACTAAAGGTCAGATTGTTAAAGGCAGACGTCCCTCGGGCAATGGTACCGGTGGTAGTTCCGACAAATGTCACCGTTCCCGACTGTGGGATAAATGAGTTGTTGTTTGTCCAGTTACTAACAACGTTAATGTTAAATCCAGAACCTGAGGCATTAAGGGTATCGTCAGCACCAATGGTGACCGACTGGGCAGCTACGTTTCCACCCAAAGTAATAGTTTTTGCAGTACCATCAATGACCACATGGCCAACATTGGTCGACGAGGCTGAAGTATCTGTCCAGGTATGACTACCGCTCCCATCAAAAGTGGTAGTAGCAATACCCGTCATAAATCCAGCTGTACCAATGCGGAGGTTTTGCTCTAGATTAATGGTTGAAGTGCCGCGAGCGAGCGTGCCGTAATCAACCGCCAAAGAGCCGGTAATATCAAACGCTTTCCCAAGCGTCCAGGTAGCAGCCCCGCTCGTTTCACCAAAAGTTACCGTATGGAACGCGAGTGCCGTTCCGGTGGCAACAACCGTCTCGCTACTACTAGTCGCAGAGAAAATAACAGTCGATGTGTCGGGATCGAAGGTCCCCTGTGAATTCCAAGAGCCACGAACACGGATGGTATTGGTGGCCGGTTTAAAAGTACCGAAGTTAAAGAAATCGTGGGTAACAATATTCCCTTGGGGTTGATACACCGTTCCCGCCCGCACCTTCAAACGCGCATCAGCACAACCTTCAAAACATATATCCAGATTACTACCTGCGGTCACATCGATAAATAAGTCCTCGTCGTCACTACCGTCAAAGCCCAGTAATTTACTATTGGTGGTGGTTGCGGTGTCACTCGACCCAATCGTGACGTGGCGTTTCGTGAGCTCCATATTAGTGACATCCCCAATACCATCGTAGGTAGTGATAGCAATGGACTCATTCGCATCAATTGCTCCATCGACATACACCGTAATGGCATCATCTATAAAGGCTGATACGTTAGTGATTGACCAGGTACCACCGGCGCCAATAGTGCCCGTCTTCCCTACTTGCAAAACACCATTCACGGCTACCGCTACCGTACCACTCGTGGTGGTACTGACACCATCATATTCGTAGGCTCGCCCCGACACACTAATCCCTTGTGACCACTCCACACTCCATTCATTAAGGGTTGGACAATTACCGAGGTTACAGATAAATTCAGCATCGAGCTTTAATTTTGCGTAGACTGTTCGATCAAGACCGGCAATGTTAATAGGGCTCGTAGTAAAGCCCGCACTATTACCCGAGAGTGCAGAATCGGGAATAATTGTATATACATTTGGACTACTTTCGTAATAGACTCGGTATTTAATTGTGCTAGCGCCCGGCTTAGTATCATTAAAGAGCACCTGTTCCCAGCGTGGTCCCGCACCATCAGCAAACGAAATCGGTGTGGATACTATCGAGCCAGCGGTAAAATTAGGATATATCTGCGACGCAATCGCAAACGAACCATCAAATGGTGTCCCGGTAATGGAAGGGGTCGGAATTGATTCAATTGAAGTCCAGGTCGAACCATCAAAACGACTTAATTCATAGCGGTCAAGAACGTCTTCGAAATAAACGGCGTGGATGGTACCATCTCCCGCTCGGGTCGTCAGGACGCGCCACGAATCTCCCATCGTTGCGAGGGCCGCTTCTGTTGAAAATGAAGAGGTGGCATAGAATTGGTAGGCTCCGATTATGGTATCGGCATATGGCACCATCAGGTATCCGTCACGATCGGTTTTTGTCTCGAACTCACAATCAACCGCTTGACCGGCCTTGCTATTTCCAAGCTGTTCGATTTCTGTAAACGTGCCCCAAGCCGAGCCATTCCATTGCAGAACGCCGATATTAGCGTCGTTATCAATATAACAAAGTGCCATATTATCAGTACCAACATCCCGTTTTAGTGACGCCCACTCAATGTGGTCACCGAGCGCTTGCGAACTCGTCGCCCAGACACTGCCGTTCCAGGTCGCATACAAGAGCGTGGTGGCCAGGTTGTTCGTGAGAGCTACAATCGCTTGATTACCCGACTCTTCATACTCAATCGCGACACCATGGTTGGCATTTTCGTTCATGTCGGCGAGCGCCAGTGAATTACCCCAACTAGAACCATTCCATACTAACGCTTCGTAGTCAGGCGTACCGGTATTGGTGTGCTTAAAGACCGCAATAATTTCATCAGAAGTTGTGTCCGCAGCCATATCGACAGCAATACAGTTGTTAGCGTTAGCTAAATTGATACTGGTCGTCGCACTCCATGACGTACCATTCCAGATACTATAGACCGCATCAACCCCATCACACGACACCGCAATCAAATCACCCGACGTTTTTTCATACGCAATATCAAAACCACGCTGGAGTCCATCAGTGATATTCTGTTGAATTTCTCTGGTGTTACCCCAAATTTCAGTATTGGTGTTAAAAATTTGAATATTTACATCAAGGTCAGTCCCGAGTGACCCCAGGGCATACTCGGGCCTCGTTGGTGAGGCCTCGAGATCAAGCCATCTGATTTGCGCACCGACACTATCGGCTGTGCCAGTTGCGCTCCAGGCTGAACCATTCCAAATTCGATAGCGTGGTGACTGACCAGTACCTTCTCCGTAGACCATTAACACTTCACTCACCACAGAAGTAATTTTGGCAGTGCCGGCTGTCGTTTCGATGTCAACGAGATCGTTGGTGGCAAATTGCTCACCGGTTGTCTGATGCCAGGTTGACACCAACGCTCCTGTATCAACAGTAAAGCTTTTTGGTTCTGAATACGACGACCAGGAGTTGGAACCTCCCGGGTCACGAGCTCGAGCACGCCACCAGTATGTAGTACCGCCCCCGAGTGCGGACTGAGCCGTATACCTGATAGTGTTGCCCGAAATAAATGGCGAGGCGTCGGTACTAGAAGTAGTGTTAACAAAACCAGCATCTACACCAGAAATAAACGTGGACGATGACGTAAACGCATACGCGGTCGAGAGCTGAAACTCGTACTGCAAATCATTACTTTCAGGATCAGTGGTGGTAAAGGTAAAGCTTGGTGTGGTGGTTGACACTTTTGCATTATCAAACGGCTGGACCAAGGTAGGCATCTCAATTGTTTGCCCCCACACGATTGTCCAGTCGAGTAATCGAGGGAGTGTACTATTTCCAGAAAACACACCGACGATACGAATTTCATTATAGGTCGTTGTATTGATGCTAACCAAGGACACTGGCGATGCCGTAAAGCCACTACTGTTGCCAGGTAAGGTAGTATCCGGAATCAACGCAAAAGTTTCACCGCCGACTCGGTACTCTATATAGTAACGAATCGAACCAGATGTGACGTTATGATTAAAACTAAAAGCCCCCCAAGCGTTTCCTACTTCACGATCATCGAAGTCGATAACCGTACTCGTCGTTGTTCCTACTACAAACGAAGAATCTATACCAGTATCGTTCGTTGACGTACTAATGATGGTATCAAATTGATTGTTCGTCGCAAATTGATCACCCGTAGTTTGGAACCAAGTGGTAATACTGGTGCTGGCAATAGTAAAACTATTTGGGGTTGACCATTCACTATTGGTATTAGAACCAAAATCATCTTTCGCTCGAACTCGCCACCAGTAGGTCGTACCACTACTGAGACTGACGTTGGGAATAAAACGCATCGTTTGTCCACTAGTGTACTGACTGCGTTGTGACGGATTGGTGAGATTGGTAAACAGTGCAAAGCTGGCGACTGAATCACGATTAAATACTGTGGAACCAAAATTCACATCATCATCAACTTCAATTTCATAGGACACATCATCACTGAGTTCATCATCAGCAGTAAATTCAAACCACGGTGATGTTGACGCTAACTGACGGTTGTCAAACGGCGCACTCAAAACCGGTGACAGCGGCGGAGCGTTTGTAATCAGACGAGGATAGTTGGCGTAGCTACTCAAAGATGAACCATCAGCATAGACCATGCGGAAACAGTAGTTGGTGCTTGAGGTAGCTCCGTTGTTTTGGATACTAAAATCCCACTCAGCATCAGTTCCGGTCGCAATCGCATTACGGTTTAGGTTAGTTGGATTAGACTCTTCATACGTTTCCCGATAGTCTGAGCCAGTGAGCACTGTCGCCGGCAATGTCCGACCATCACCAATCAACTCCTCAGCGGATAGGGCATAAAAGCCAGTTGAGTTGGACTGATTATTGTACTCGGTTGCTGTCCAACCACTACTTCGGGCGACGCTCGCAATACGTACCTCGTCAGCCACACCGGTAAAGTTCGTATTGCTCTGGTGTCCCCCTAGACGCATGAGTGGTGGTGTCAACAGACTGGCTGTATCGGTGGTAGTAGCCCGCACGTTATCAACGGTGATAAAACGGTTTGAGTTATACGCACGCCCCCAGGTCACGTGTCGCCAACTCGCTGCTGTTGCTGCTCCACCTGAGACAGCTCCGATACCTGATGAGTCGTTATACCGATACTGGTGCGCATAATTACCACCGATAACTTTTAAGCCCACGAGTTCATTAGTTGCCGCGGTCCGATCAGTCATGTACGTACCCGCTCCATCACCTGCTGCCCCATTGACTGTAGTCGAGGCTCTAAACCAGGCACTGTAGGTGTAACTACCGTTGCTACTAATACCAAATGAAGGAAAATCAATTGTGTAATCCCCTGCCGTTCCCACAAAATCAAGACCGTTACCTAACTGAGCAGTCACGACACGGCCGGCACCAGCAGTACCTGTTCGAGAACCATGTCTCGCGTTACTGGTACTATCTAGTATTTGTGGGGCGGAACCAGTTGGATCCTGAGTCAAGTGGTAGACTCCGGCATAACTATTAGTCCACACATTTTGTGACCCGTAGGTAGCAGAAGCAGTGTACCCCGAGGCACTTGGATTACCATAGTACACATAAAACTCACTGTCTGTCGTACTTGATAGACTAGCTTTAAAGTGAAGTTCACCGATTTTACTACTGGTATTAATCGACACTAATTCAAACGGTAATTCTGTAACGCCGTCACTGGTAGTAATACGAATGTCATCACCGTCTGATTGTACTCCTGCAAAGAATGCGTCTGGCAGGTCGTCGAGATTTACGTACACGGGGAAATTTGTTTGTGATTCCGGCACGAGCGTTTTTAAGACTGTTAGCTTTGTGCGTTTAGTCCAACTCGCACTATACCAATCGGTACCAACAATTGAATTAGCTACTCCGCGCCACAAAGCGGTAGTGCTCCCGACCGCTCCCACATCTTTCCACGGCAAGGTTGGACTACAACTAAATCCTTCTGCGTATTGCAGTTTAAATGCTTTGGTTGACGTTGGTTGGATAACGTTTGACCCGAGTAATGACATCCGGAGCCGAATTGAATCAGTATTATTTACTGCCACACTGGATGTCAGGGCGGTATTTTCAGCCACGTCACTCACTCCCACCGGCCACGGATCAGTTGGCGTAAAGAAACTGCCATTAGTGTACCAGCGGAAATTATTTTGAATTAGTTTTGGTTCCCGGACCCATGATAACGTCCAATCATTTAAATTAGCACTCGCTGATCCAAGCGTGGTCAAGGTAGCTTCTAAACAAATCTGACTATAAGTAGTCGTCGAGAGACCAACCAAACTAATTGGTATACTCGTCACATCAAATCCGGCACTGTTTCCAGCCAAAGCTCCATTTGGGACATACGTGTCACAGGTAGTGGTGCTCGTGTAGCGGAGTCGAACTTTGACATCTGTACCAAACGGTTCAGACGTTGAGAAACTCACATCCCCCCACGTAGGCTGATTTGGCACAAATGAGAAGTTAATTGCGGGCGTACGCACTACTCCTTCAGTAAACTGGAAACGTTTGGCAGTAACATCGAACATTTCATACGGAGCAGCAATAACCGATGAAGGACTTGACTCAATGGTTTGTTTTGTAGACCAACTAGTCCCATTCCAGAATGCCGATTCCAAAATATCAGTCGCGTCATCAAGGTTCACCGACACTATTACGCCATTATCAGAGCGTTCACTATTTATCCAGAACGAGTCAGACACACCGGTAATTGTTGCTTCTGCGTTCCAGCTTGACGTTGCGTAGACTCGGTAGCGTGAATCAGTGGTGTCACTGTACGGAACCATAATGTATCCACTTCGACCCGCCGCTGTTTCAAACGGACAATCAAAAGGACGAGCAGTCGCAGAATTAGCGGCTGTTTCCAGTTCAAAGAACGTACTCCAGACTCCTCCATCCCACCGTAGCACACCAATATCTGAGTCAGCATCAACGTAACATAGGGTGAGTTTATCTGAGTTAGGATCACTCGTCAGTTTACCAAACGCAAAGTCGTTACCAATTGGCTGGGTCGCATTGGCACTCCACCCAATACCGTCCCAGGTGGTATAGAGGATATTATTGCCGGCGCCGTTGGACACAATTACTACCGCCTGATCACCAGAGTCCTCGTATTGAATCGCAATACCTTCTCGAGCCGCGAGGGCAGCTGAGCCCAGGACTTTACTGTTAGTCCAGGCACTACCATCCCATACCAGGGCTTCATACTGTACTCCGGTATCACGTACGACCAAAATCATTTCGTCTGAAGCGGGGTCAGATGCAATATCGAGATAGTTACAGTTGTTGACTGAACTCACGGTAATCGAGGAGGTGGCTGACCAGCTCACACCATTCCATACTCGATAGACTGGTTGGGCACCCGCCGCACAAGAAACCGCAATCAAATCTCCGGACAGACTTTCATACCCGAGCGCTATTCCACGACGAGTTACATCTGCGACACCACTGGCGAGCAACGTTTGATTACCCCACGATGACGTTGAGGCGGAATAAATTTGCACATAGGCATTTGTACCTTGATCGAGTGTCCCTAGTGCGTATTCGTTACGAGTAATACCCGCGGCAGTTTTAACCCAGTTAATTGTTCCTCCGACCGCAACAGCATTTAATTCTGAACCCCAGGTAGTGCCGTTCCATACACGATAGCGCGGTGTTGACACGACACCTTCACCATAGACGAGCAGTAATTCTGTACTTTGAGTGGCGTCTACCTGAATACTATCAACACCGTTTGAAACCGCACCCACCAAGGTATTACTTAAAAACTGCCCACTAAAGGTTTGGTACCAATTAGGTGCAGACGCAGCGAGATCAACCGTCAGACTTTGGGTGGTCGTCCAATCTCCAAAGTTTCCAGAACCAGTGACGTCTTTTGCGCGCACGCGCCAGTAGTACGTTGTCAGGTCAGACAGTGAACTACTAGCCTGGAGCTGATAGCGAATTTTTTGATTTTCAAAAAAAGGCGAGGTATCGGTCGCAGTGACCGTATTTAAAAATCCCGGACTCGAAGATGAAACAAAGGTACTGCCACTACTAAAATCAGAGCTCGTCGAAATTGCGAACTCATAGGTAATATCCGATGTACCATCAGGGTCGCTCGATTGGAATTCGAAATACGGTGTCGTTGAAGCA
>JAYVIL010000020.1:0-2220 GCA_043770255.1 Candidatus Kaiserbacteria bacterium | reverse complement strand
CGCTTCATGTCTCAGCCGTTTAGTGTGGCAGAGGTATTTACCGGTACACCAGGAAAATATGTGTCGCTCGCAGACACTATTCGCGGCTTTGGCGAAATTCTGGATGGAAAGCATGATGAGAAGAATGAGCAAGCCTTTTACATGAAGGGGGGGATAGATGAGGTGGTATAGTTAAATAGTTTAATGGTTGCAAAGTTACATAGTCAATTATGAACTACAATGATTTAGAAGTTTGGAAGAAATCAATGGAACTTGTAACTGTTGTCTATAAAATTACTAAACAATTTCCGGCTGATGAACGCTATGGACTTATAGATCAAATGCGTCGAGCTGCAGTTTCTGTACCCTCCAACATTGCCGAAGGTCATGCTCGTAGAACGAAAGTAGATTTTGCTCGATTCTTGCGTATGTCATTAGGTTCGTGTACAGAGTTAGAAACACAGACTATGATTGCGTGTAATCTTGATTATGTTTCAAAAAGTGAGGCTGATCAAATTCTAGATCAAAGTCTCTTAATTCGAAAAATGATTAGTAAACTAATTACAACGCTTGATTAACCATGCAACCATTAAACTTTTAAACTATGAAACTCTTACATTTAACTATCTCAAAAGTAGACGCGCCGGTTTTTGACGGGGACGTGGTTTCGGTGACGGTACCGGGGACCGAAGGGGAGATGACTATTCTTGCTGATCACACAGCACTTATCTCCGTCCTTAAAGCTGGCGTGATTACGATCCTAACTGCAGCTGGTTCAAAAGAAACATTCGACACCAAGGGCGGTACCCTAGAAATTAGTAACAACCACGCTACTGTTCTAATCTAAGCCCACATCACCTTGTTATTGCCAGACCCTGCAAAACCTAGGGCATCCGATGTCCTAGGTTTTGCAATTAATTTTAGTATTCTGCGTAGTAATAGAATAAAACAAATATATGGATAAAAATAAAGTCGTTATGATTGCAGTGGGAGCAGGGATTGCAGGGTTACTCATTGGTCTAGCAGCAGGCTCTTTTGATAGAGATGAACGTGGTGATAAGTACGGACACGAAATGATGGGGCGAGGGGATGACATGGGCGGTATGATGGATGGTCAGGATAAGGAGAGCCAGAGCAATAATTCAGGCATGATGGGAGGGGGGCATATGATGCCAGACGGGACGATGATGGGAGGTGATGGAATGGGTATGGGTATGATGGTACAAAGTGAACAGGAATTTATTATGGGTATGATTCCACACCACGAAGAGGCGATTTCGACTGCCAAAGAAGTCATCGCTCGTGGTGGCAATACGCCGGAAATTAAAACGTTAGCTGAGAACATCGTCAAAGCCCAAGAGGTCGAAGTCGCACAAATGAAAGACTGGTACAAATCGTGGTATGGCAAAGACTACGTCGCTGACGGAGAATATAAACCAATGATGAGGCCGCTAAGCGATCTCTCTGGCGCTGCCCTCGATAAAGTGTTCCTGTCTGACATGATCATGCACCACAAAATGGCCATCATGATGGCGCAAAGTGTCGATGCCCATATCGAACACACTGAAATCAAAACACTTTCAAGTAACATAAAAACCAGCCAAAGTGCCGAAATTATGCAAATGCAAAATCTGTTAAAAACATTGAATTAATTCATAAAAATGCAACAAAAAACCTTTCAGTTCACTGAAAGGTTTTTTGTTGACTTTTGTTTTTTGTTTAGAGTAGTCGTTAGTAGTCCTGTAAATTGAGGAAAAAATGAGCAAAGTCCCAACCACCCGCGCGCACGTTACATTTTCAAAAAAACTTGATGAGGCAGCTCAAAGGATTCAAGACAGACAAGGTCTGACCACGACATCAGATGTCGTACGAATTTCGGTTATGACGATGGATGCGTTGACCGAAATGATTGAAAAGGGCGGAATTTTGCGAGTGGTGTACGCTGACGGAACTAGTGATAGATTGCTTTTCATTTAGCGAGCACCGTAAACAAAAAAGCCCTGCTTTGCGTTTGCGGGGCTTTTTTACTTTTTAATTATGAGACTGGTGAGTTAGAGTGAAATGCTGTCGGCTGAAGACTTCTCTAGACCTTCTTCTTTTGGTACCTCTACTTTGCAGGACGTTTTGGCGGTACTTTTAAAAGTTTCCCAAGCTGCTTTACGACTACTCTTTAGCTGTTCGTGGGCTGACTTAGTGGCTGTTTTTGAAGTCTTCCAAACTGCAGTCAGTGCCTGATGTCGT
>JAYVIL010000019.1:0-5895 GCA_043770255.1 Candidatus Kaiserbacteria bacterium | reverse complement strand
ATGTAATAAACGTACCGGCCATAGTTCTTGAGTACAGGGTTAACGTGTGCCGCTAGGAAACTAATAATCTTCTTTACGAAGTGGCGCAATAATAGTATAGAAAGCGTAATTTGTCCACTAAAACCGGCCAGCCAGGTTTCCTCACCCCGGTCCTCGCTAACGGCTGACGCCTAGCCGCTGCGGGGGGTTCCGAAACCAGTCTGGTCGGTTTTAGTGGGACTGGTGGGTGGGGGATGGGAGCAAGCGAGTGGAGGTCCGATTCCGGTTGAAGGATTTATAAAATCTTAGGGGTTAAACCCCTAATATTTGAGTAAGGGGTCCGACCCTTTACTTAAATAGTGTGAGGTTCAGTCTATAAATAATTGAAGCCCCGACTTACTAGTGTAAGCGGGGCTTCGGATATGGTTCTATGGAAAAGGTACTAACGTGGTGCTATCGCATGTGGGTTAATATCCCAGCGTTGGTATTACCACGGCCGGTCAGGGCGAAATGTGATGGAATCGGATGACTAGAGTGTCATCGTCCTCCGATCTTCAGTTGAGGTACTGCTTGGCAGTCCGGACTTCCATCCGGCTAGGGCCTGGGTATTCGGCGTAAGTAGCTAGTCACAACTTCGCATTCTAAGGGTCCTTCCTCCCGTCATGTTTAGTATCATAGCATAGTTGACTGACTTTGTCAACTATTTCAGGTGCCAGATAAAGAAAAGGGCGGTCCATCGCTGGCCGCCCCTTGAACCCGTTTCAGGAGCTGATACGAGAATCAAACTCCTTCTGTTTGTAGCCGCGGCAGATTTGCTGCCGGCGCAACACCGGCTTCCGTCCGTGTTTACCGTGGCTGTCAGCAACCCAGCGGAACTTCGATCTGACTAGCGAGATCACTTCGAACTCAGCAGTGACCGGTTCTTCGCTGTCGGGCAGAGGCTCCTCTAACAAGAGCCATTCGGCATAGTCTTCCTCGTCGTTGTCGGGGTAGTCGTCCCCGTTAAAGTCGTGAGGGTACTGGTTGTCATCCTCATCGAAGCAATAAGAATGGTGACCATCACTGAAGGTGTCCTCCGAATCCTCGTTGGCTGTGAAGCCGTAATCCCAGATGGGATCAAAGACATCATCGACGCACTCAGACTCTCCCTGTGCCGCTTCATATTCGGCGTTGGGGTCGTAGGATGGCTCGCGGAGGTTTTCGACGACCTCGTCGTCACTCGGTTCTTGGTTGCCCACGAACCGGCCCGAGATCGGGCAGCGGGCGGAGCCCACCTTGAGCAGGTGCCCGAGGCCAACTGCCTCCATTACTTCACGGGTATCTAACCAATGTGCCACGTCGTTCTCCTTATTTTTGTCTTGGAACGGTTTTTAGCTGGCTGTATACTACCATAGTAAACTGTAAAAGTCAACTATTTTCAGCTGTTTTGTCTCCTCATTATGGCTTTAATAAAGGTTATTATAAAAAAATGTCCGCCCAGGTGATGTGCCTGGGCGGGGTAATAGGTTGTGGCACTGCACCATGAGTGGAATAACTTACTCAAAGAACGGGGCGAGAGCTGGTGGGCCAAAAGCAATGAGGATGAGCGCTACGCCGGTGTAGCCAGGCCAGAGAGCAAACAATAGGCAAAATGTCGCAAAACCTGTAGCCCTAAAAAGAACGTACTTTTTCATCATGAATCCCTCCTACTTGGTATAGTACCGTTATTTTGCAAAAAAAGTAACCCCGCTAGTACCTGGGGTGGTGATGAACAGTTATCGATAGTTATCATCTCCAACCTTGTCTTTGTAACTACGTAACTATGCAACTATTAAACCATGAAACTATTTAACTAATTAGTTTTCTCTATTTTTATATTTCCCTGTATACTACTCTCACTATGATCATCACACACCACGGAGGGCAGAGTTTTAAGGTTTCGTTTGGGAGTACAACGCTGGCTTTTGATCCAGTCAGCAAAGCTTCAAAACTTGATTCGACTAAATTTGGTTCGGACGTAGCTTTCATTTCGATGAACCATCCGGATTTTAATGGTTCAGACCAAGTCGCGCACAGCAGCAAGCAGCCGTTTGTGGTCGCTGGTCCCGGGGAATATGAAATTGGGGATGTGGTGGCTCGAGGATATGGCGTAAAAACTACCTACGATAAAGTCGAACGATACAATACTATCTACCAAGTAAAGCTCGAGGATATGAATATGGTGTTCCTCGGGGCGATTAGTTCACCGGAGATTGATCCCAAGATTCTGGGTGAATTTGGTGACGTGGATATATTGTTTGTCCCAATTGGCGGTGGTGACGTGCTGGAGGTGCCACAAGCAGCAAAGCTAGCCCTGAAGCTCGAAGCCAAACTGGTGATTCCCATGCACTACGACAAAACAGCACTGACTGCGTTCCTAAAAGAAATGGGCACGAGTGTCGATGCGGTGGATAAGCTCACCCTCAAGAAAAAAGACGTGTACGAAATGGAAGGGGAAGTGTCTATCTTAAAGGTTGTGTAGGGAAACATGGAAAAGAGAATAGTACGGTAGACTTAGAATGAAGAAATGTTCAAAATATGTTATTTAAAATTCTCGACAGTTTGCGTTCAAAACCAAAATACATCCGTGACCAGTATGCGCTCGGGATTGCGGTTTTTTGTACGCTTCTTATTGGCGGGGTATGGTCGCTGTCTGTTCCGTCACGTTTTGCGTCCGAATCTCAGGTCGCGGCTCTCGCCAGTACCACGGGCGCTGCGCCGTTTAGTAATTTCTTTACTCAGATTAAAAATCAGTTTGGTGGGGTAAAAGCCGTTATTGAAAACCTCCCTCAGGCTCCCTCAACCGCGCCACTGTCGAGTGCGTCTTCCACCGAAGCTGCACTAAACCTTAAATTATCTGCTGAAAATAAAGACACTATGAACAATACTTCAACTACTGCCGATGGGACTAAAATCCAGTTTGGTTCAGGCAGCCCGATTTCCAGCTCGAGCGATCCATACGCCAAGCCAGTTATTGTCGCGACCAGTTCAGCGAGCAGTGCTCCTGTCCGTCGCTGAAACATGGTATAATGCTCGCACTTTATCAATAGTTTGTAATTTCTGTTATGCCGAAGAAGACCATTGTCCCCGAAGCCATGCCCGCTCCTGAGCGCGGTATCGTCGCCCAGAGCATCACAACCGAAATGGAGACGGCCTACCTCGACTATGCGATGTCGGTGATTACTTCACGTGCTCTACCGGATATTCGTGATGGTTTAAAGCCCGTACACCGCCGCATTTTGTATTCCATGCGTCTCAATGGTCTCAATGCCTCAGGTAAGTTCAAAAAATCAGCGACCGTGGTGGGAGATGTGCTCGGTAACTTTCACCCGCACGGCGACGCCGCCGTGTATGAATCAATGGTGAAGTTAGTGCAGCCTTTTGCGACACGGTACCCACTCGTTTTAGGTCAAGGAAACTTTGGTTCTATCGACGGTGACTCTGCTGCTGCCTACCGGTATACCGAGGCCAAGATGTCCCGGATAGCAGAAGAAATGCTGCGTGATTTGGAAAAAGACACAGTTAACTGGCGACCAAACTTTGATGGTAGCAAGCAAGAACCGGTAGTACTCCCAGCAGCTGTACCGAACTTGCTCCTCATGGGGACACTCGGGATTGCGGTGGGTATGGCGACGAACATTCCGCCACACAACTTGCGTGAAATTGCAGCTGGGGTTGAACACTTGATTGACAATCCTGATGCGACGACCGATGACCTACTCAAGTTTGTTAAAGGTCCTGATTTTCCTTTGGGCGCCGTCGCCTTTAACCAAAAAGATATTCAGCATGCCTACACTCATGGTCGTGGTGGTGTGGTTGTTCGTGGTGAAGCGGAAATTGTCGAAGATAAAAAAGGCGCTTTTGCTATCATCATCACCTCGATCCCGTTCCGGGTGAACAAAGCCGACATGCAGGAAAAAATCGCAGACCTGGTGCGGGAAAAGAAAATCGAAGGGATTCGCGAAATGCGTGATGAATCAACCAGTGACATTCGCGTAGTGATTGAACTGAAATCTGGTGCTCAACCACAAACAGTTTTAAATAAATTATACAAACATACGCAACTCGAAGATACCTTCCACTACAATATGGTGGCTTTGGTTGATGGTATTCCACAAACAGTCTCGCTCAAGCTCATTTTAGAGGAGTACGTAAAGCATCGCGCTGAAGTAGTCCGTCGTCGCACCCAGTATGACCTTACCAAAGCGCAAGACCGCGAACATATTTTGCTTGGTCTTAAAAAAGCTCTCGATCATATTGATGCAATTATCAAACTGATTCGCGCCAGTAAAGATGTGCCGACTGCTCATGCCAGCCTGATGAAAGAATTTAAGTTCTCAGCTGTCCAGGCGCAGGCGATTCTCGATATGCGTCTGCAGAAGCTCGCCGGACTCGAGCGCAAGAAAATTGAAGAGGAATTACTTGAAGTGCAAAAATTAATTGGACAGCTCGAAGCGATTCTCAAAAGCAAAACCAAGATGCTCGGTATGGTTAAATCAGAGCTCATGGAAATTGCTGAAAAGTACGGTGACGACAGACGCACAAAAATCGTTAAAGGCGGCGTTAAGATGATGAGTCAAGAAGACCTCATCCCCGACGACGAGAGTGTACTCGTACTGACTGCCGGTGGCTACGTTAAACGAACGAATCCAGACGAATACCGCGTGCAAAAACGAGGCGGCGTCGGCGTGATTGATCTCAACACCAAAGAAGAGGATGTGGTGACCAGTCTTATTACCACCTCTGCGCACAGTGATCTCTTGTTCTTTACCGATAAGGGTAAGGTCTACCAGAGCAAGATGTTCGAGATTCCGGAAGGACGTCGTGCGACCAAAGGCAAGTCCATTATGAACTTCCTCACGATGAGTGCTGAAGAGCGGGTGACATCTGTCTTAGCGGTGCGAAAAGAAGAGTGGCAAGGGGAGTGGAGTCTGATGATGGTGACCAAAAATGGGGTGGCTAAGAAATCAGATGCCGTCGCATTTAAAGACGTCCGTCGCAGTGGACTGATTGCGATTACGCTCCGCGATGATGATTCATTGATTGCGGCACGCTTTGTCGGCAAAGGTGATGAAATGTCACTCGTCACGTACAAAGGTCAGGCCATTCGCTTTAAAGAAAGCGACGTCCGTGAAATGGGACGTACAGCAACTGGAGTAGCCGCGATGAAGTTAGGTAAGGGCGACTGTATCGTTTCGGCTGATGTGATCAAAAAGGACGCTCGCGACATGGAAATTTTGATTGTAACTGAACACGGCTACGGCAAGACAACACCAATCAAAGAGTATAAGGTTCAAAAAAGAGGTGGCTCTGGTATCAAAACCGCTAAAGTAACCGAAAAAACGGGTACAATTGTCGGCGGTACAGTGGTAGGTGGACTCGAGCGGACCGAAGGGGAGATGGTGATCATGAGTAAGAAAGGTCAGGTGATTAAATTACCGCTAAAAGACGTGCCGACACTAGGTCGTCAGACGCAGGGGGTACGGGTGATGAAGATGCGGGCGGGGGATTCCATCGCCTCTATCGTCTTCGTCGAGGCACAATCTTAGCTTGTTCCAAAAATTGCCAGCTACGTTGTTGCGCTGCGATAAATGTTACCTCACCGTACAATAAGTACGGCTCGCTAACATTTTCTTGCGCGCCTAGTATCTGACTAATTTTTGGAACAAGCTACCTGGTCAGGAATGCTCAGTGAGTCTTGTCTTCAAAGATCTTAAGAACAGCACCAACTAACTTGTTCCAAATTACTACCGAACAGAAATATATATTTCGACAAAGACGGACGGCACGCTACGCGTGCCGTCCGTCTTTGCGAGTGAAAAAGTCTGGGAGACTTTTGCAAGACTCACCCTGCTAGTTTATGGAGCGATAGCGGAATAAAATAGTGAGTGAGTGGAC
>JAYVIL010000018.1:0-17758 GCA_043770255.1 Candidatus Kaiserbacteria bacterium | reverse complement strand
AAAGTAATGCCTTATATTTTACATATATGGATGAATACGTGCCTAGGCATATAGAATCAACAATCAAAATGGCGCACTCCCAGTTCAAGGTAGTTTTTTTAGGTGGTCCTCGTCAAGTGGGCAAGACGACTATGCTTAAACGACTGGCTGACAAAATGGGAATGCAATATGTCACACTCGACAATCTAACTGAGCGGGAGTTGGCACTGTCAGACCCAAGACTATTCTTGCAACGTCACGTCAGACCTCTTCTTATAGATGAAATCCAATATGCCCCTGGACTATTTTCGGCAATAAAAGAACTCGTTGATGTGCACCAAGCCAATGGACAGTATTGGTTAACTGGCTCACAGCAATTTTCAATTATGAAAGGGGTGCAGGAAACGCTAGCTGGTCGGATTGTCATCTTAGAGTTGTTAGGATTGTCGGAACGGGAGTCCTCATTGTCACTGGTAACTTCGCCGTTTGAAATCAGTCAAATTAAAAACGGAACTACGGGTAATACCGACATAAAGGTTTTGTATGAAAAAATTTTTACTGGCAGCTTTCCAGTATTTTCACATACTAGTCCACCTAATCGGGAACTATTTTATAGTTCGTATATTCAAACGTATATTGACCGAGATATAGCTGCTCTGTCAGGGATCGGTAAAGTGGCGGAGTTCCATGCTTTTATGCGCGCGTGTGCTGCCCGGACTAGTCAGGTTTTAAATATTTCGGATACAGCACGTGATGCTGATGTTTCTTCGGTGACAGCTAAAGAGTGGCTTTCACTACTCATTGGAACAGGTCATGTGCTTTTGCTGCCTGCGTATCATTCGAATCGTTTGAAACGAGAAATTAAAGCTCCAAAATTACACTTCCTCGACACGGGCTTAGCTTCTTATTTGTTACGGTTTCCTTCTGCTAGTACACTTGAAGCCAGTATGTATGCTGGAGGATTTTTTGAGAGCTTTGTTGTGGCACAAATCCATAAAAGTTATTTGAATGCCGGGAAAATTGCCCCTATGTATCATTATCGTGATAGTCAAAAGCGAGAAGTAGATATTGTTCTTGAGCATGCCGATGGCCTAGAGTTAATTGAATGCAAACGTTCTGCTCGTTTAAAACCGAGTGATGATCTAAAACATATTAAATATCTCGCACACAATCTACCTGTAAAAAATTCAGCCGTAGTTTCCTTGATTGAACGTAGTGTGGTAACTGATGAATACTCCTATATACCATTTGGATTATTATAGGTTAAAAAATGATGAAAGGAATTAGCTTTTATGAATGATCTAGAAACTAAGATTGCTCAAAAAATAAATAAAAAAGACCCCGCAGGGACAAAACCCTGCAGGGGACTTTTCGTGGTGATGTTTACAGTATAGCAGATAAGCGTATAAAGTTTTCTGAAGTTGATTGTCTCAGGTTGTTGCAAAGATGGTGAGTGTGGATTGCCGCACTTTAGCAAAAGAGGTGGCGGACGTGGATTGCTTCGGTTGTGACCTCGCAAAGACGACGGATGGGAATTGCTTCATGTGTAAATTCATAATGAAAGGCAGGATGAAGACTTAAACTAGACAAATATACTACAAAGTATATACTTTGTAGTATATGAATACAGTCATTAGTGTCAAAATAGACAAAGATACTAAAGAAGCTGCTCAGGCAGTGGCTCGTGATATGGGGTTAACTTTAAGTACTCTTATCAATGCTTATTTAAAGCAGGTGGTAGTGACTAGGCGTGTTGAATTGTTTGCACCAGAGAAAATGACGCCTGAATTAGAAAAACTAATTGGAGAAGTGGAAGCAGATATAAGAGACAACGGATCAGGTCCAAGCTTCAGCTCAGCCAAAGATTTTATTGCCAGCCTAAAATAATTATTTATGATTTTACGGCGGAGTAAGCTTTTTGTTAAACAGTACAAAAAATTACCAGTAAAAGTGAAGGCACAGTTTAATGAGCGGCTAGAGTTATGGCTCATGCAACCCAGTCACCCGCAACTACGTAATCATCCACTCGTGGGTCCTTACCAAGGGTACTGGAGTTTTAATGTTAGTGGAGATGTGCGAGCTTTGTATTATTTTGAAAATGAGAAGATTGTTATTTTTGCTTTGATTGGTTCACACAGTCAGTTGTATGGTTAGTTTTGATGTTGTGGTGTGGATTGCCACAATATTCCACTCAGTTACATATTTCGCAAAGACGACGGACAGGGATTGCTTCATGTGCGACCTTCGTACTGAAGCTGTTTAGGTTGTCGCTATTTTTACAAAATTGCAGGCATTCCCTACATGAACTGTCCACTTAATGGAAGCAAAGCATCTGAATAAAGTCTTGCGCTATGATTTAGATCATAGCTCACTCTTGCAACAGTCTTCATACTGAAGCTGTCCACTCCTTGGATTTTCAAAAGAAAATCTCAAGAAGTCTTGCAAAATGCTCCCAGCATTTTTCACCCAGACTGTCTCACGCAAAGACGGCGGAATAAGGTGGTAGGTATTATAAGGAGGAGTGGTGCGTGACGACGATGAAGGGGTGGTGGTGGTATAAAGTTTTTTGGTGAGGTGGAGGCAGGTATACTATAGGAATGAAAGGTTCTTCTCATTTGTCTAAATTTGACGCGCACGAGCGTAGTCAGCAAACATTAGAGTATGTGTTGGCGCAGCAAGCTAATGCGAAACTTAACATAAACCAAGGTCCCAAGGTATCGATTGCTGACGCTCGGGGTGGGGCGGCTCATTATGAAGTATCGTCTAAGCGCGAGACGACTAGGCTGCTGATTATTTCGCAGGAGACGTCGCTCTTAAATCAAACAACGCAAAGTTTAGATGGGTACCTGAATCTCGCTGATGTTTTTGATGAAGTGCATATTGTGGTACTGCAAACAGGAATACAAACGCGCAATCCGGTGCTGCGAGTAGCGCCAAATATGTGGCTGTATGTAGCCTCGGGCACGACGTGGTTTAAAACTATCTTGGCGGCGAAGAACACGCTGGAAAATCAGCTGGAATTTGCTGATGGTTTTAGAGCTGATTTGATAGTGGCGCGCGATCCGCTCGCGTGTGGGCTGCTCGCGCTCTGGGCTGGTAGAAAATTTAAACGACCAGCGCAGCTGCATGTGCTGTCGGATTATGTACAGGTGGCAGCGTTTAAAAATTTTGCGTATCCGCGTTTGAGTCACTGGCTGTGTCGCTACTGCTTCAAACATTTTAAAAGTATCCGCACGAGCACTGATACCATCGCGCAAATGCTAAAAAACATGTACCCGCAGACGAGCGATGTCGCTACGCTCCCACGCTTTCATGATTTTTCTACGCTTATGGCACAGGAGTCGAGTTTTAATATAAAAGATAAATATCGACAATTTTCATTTATAATTTTATATGTCGGTACGTTACATCACGGGGGCCGAGCCTTTCAGGCTATCGATGCGGCTCGCAATTTAATGCGTAGTCCAAAAGTTGGATTAGTCATGCTTGGTGACGGGCAAGCTCGTGCCGAATTGCAAAAACGAGCGGCAGTGTTGGGTATCCCGCAGCAAGTTGTATTTGAAAAATCGACTGATGATGTGGCGAGTTATTTGAAATCAGCGGATGTGCTGCTTATCCCGGACACCGATGATGCAAGTGACGAGCTAGCCCTCAAGGGGGCAGCGGCGGGTATTCCCCTGGTGCTCGCTAAAACGCAGCAGCGGCTTGATCTGTTCACTTCTGAGCAGTCGGCTTTGTTTTTTGCTGACAATGATATTTTGGAAATGTCAGACCAAATGAAAAAAGTGCTTAATGATTTGGGTGTCCGCAGTGAGCTTAAGCAAAATGCCCGCACGGTGATTGAGAGTAAGCTCCATGAAGATCCATTGCAATATAAACTAAGTTATCGTGACAGTGTCGAGGCAGCATTGTTCCCTGAGGATAGCGAGAGCGCGGTTGCGTGAGTCCATAGCTTATACTATATCTAAACAAGTATGCATATTCAAAAAAATGCCCCGCAGTTTATTGGGATTGGCGGGAAGGGAACGGGCCTGGCTTTGATTACCCAGCTGCTTGATGTCCATCCTCAAGTCCATAGTCCGATACCGTCTTTGCGTTTTTTTAGTACCAGTGATTATTTACAGAAAGATTTGTCAGAATATGTAAAAGCGCTGTGTCTACAGCCCGCACCAGCTGTCTGTGGTGAGTCGTGCCCTGAGTATCTCACAACTAGCGGGGTCGCCGAGCGCATTGCCGAGACCTACCCCGATGCAAAATTATTTGCCATCGTACGCAATCCACTTGATCGGGCTATTAGTGAGTATCAGCACGCTCTTAAGAAAGGACTGATTAAAAAAACGGTTAGTTGCGCCCAATATTTGACCAATCACAGCACTGCCCAGACTGATGGTTTTTACGGCAAGCATCTAACGCGTTTTTTTACAATTTACACGTCGTTGCAGTTGTATGTCATGGTGTATGAAGACTTTGCGCAAGAGCCGCTCAAAGAAATGCAAAAACTCTATGATTTTTTAGAGTTGGACCGAGAGTTTATACCCCAGCGTTTGTTATCGTATGCGCCACCGCCTGATGAGCCCAAACACCGAGGACGAATTTCACGCTTGATTAAATTTGTGGTGACACGGATTAAAAAATTACACCCCAAGAAATTGTTCGGCCCGATAGTGCCAGCGGCACCACAGCATGCTCAGTTTTTATCAGCGTCTGAATTAGATATTTTTAAAAAAACTTTTGCTGCGGATGCGGCGCAATTATCGAATTTGCTGCATCGGGACATGGTGGTCGAATGGAACCTAAAGTAGGTACTTCCATAAACGGTGAATGAAGAAATGAGCGTAGCGATTATTTTGAATTTATGTTGCTGGAAAATAAGGAGCTTGCGACTATATTTTCTGTATGCAGAGCCGAGATTTTTCCTCCTAAGGAAAATCGCTGGACCGTTTCGGTAATGTCCCTGCTCTTCCTTACAGGAACTGTCCACTCATTGGGTATTTTATTCAAAATCCCTCAATGAGTCTTGCGAAGTGACATTTAGTCACTTCTCACTAGCACTGTATTCGTTTTTGAAGGCCCTACCTATTCACCGGGTTGGAAAAAATGTAGATTAAGCCTGATATACTAAGTACAATATAAATTTTAAATATGGGATTATCTCACGGGGTGAAGTGGCTTAAACGAATTTTTATTACACTTCTGATACTGTCGGCGCTGATTGCCGGGCTGCTGTTGTGGCTTGCGCAAAAACCAGTTCCTGAAACGATTACCTACGGCATGTCTTTTAATACGATGTATGCGCGTGAGCTCGGTTTGGATTGGAAAGAGACATATAATGCAATTTTAGATGACTTGGGCGTGCGACACTTGCGGTTGGCTGCCCACTGGCCGATGATTGAACCGAAAAAAGATACCTATAATTTTGAAGAACTCGATTACCAAATCAAAAAAGCCGAAGATGTAGGAGCGACAGTGGTGCTTGCTGTCGGTCGGAGGTTGCCTCGGTGGCCGGAGTGCCATATTCCAGATTGGGCCAAGGAGCAGTCCTGGGGCGATCAAAAAGCCGAACTGGTTGATTACCTCACCACGGTTGTAAACCGCTATAAGGGCAGTCCAGCTGTAACAGTCTGGCAAGTCGAAAATGAACCATACCTCAGTCTATTTGCGTTTGAACACTGCGGCACTCTGGATGAGGAGTTTCTACAAGCTGAAATTGATCTAGTGCGAGCGCTCGACGACACTCGTCCGGTCTTGGTCACAGATAGTGGCAATTTGGGCACTTGGAAAGGGGCGTACAGTAAAGGGGATGCGTTTGGTACCAGTGTGTATGTGCATTTTTGGAACCCTGAGCTTGGACAATTTAGAACATTCCTGCCGCCGTGGTTCTATCGAGCAAAAGAAAAAGCGGTGTCACTTGTGTACGGAAAGAAACCAACGTACCTGATTGAACTATCGGCTGAACCGTGGCTCGTAGCGCCGGTGACCGAAGTTGATCTGAGTGTCCAGTTTACCCGAATGGATGTGAATAAGTTTAATGATATTTTAAAGTACGCCAAAGACACTCGTTACGACCAGCAGTATCTCTGGGGTGCCGAGTGGTGGTATTGGCTACTGTTACAAAATGAACCGGCAATGTGGGAACGGGGCCAAAAATTATACCGTGATGGAGTTGTGGAATAGACTATGCTAAAAAAAATCCATAAAAATTCAAACCTGATTTTAGAATCAAGTAAAAAAATAGGAGAAGCAACCTGGGAGAGACTCGATGCCACTGTAACCAAGGTAACCACTGAAACCGATACGTACATCAAACCGCTGAGAAAATCAGTACTCGCTCGTTTTCCGATTGTTTTCTCGCTCCTGACTACCTTTGGTGTCGCTACGACGTTTTTGGGTTTTGAGAAAATAGTCTCGAACGTAGCATTTCTTGATCGACATCCAGTACTCATGTTGATATTAGGAATTAGTATTTTGGCTGCGACTGGTACACTGTATAAGAAACTTTCGTAACCCTATGAGTTTTTGTCACTTTGTTTTTTCATTTTTATTTATCCGTAATTGGCACACGGGTGAAAAAGAGCTGTCTCGTCCCCGGGTCGCATTATTTGCTGCCGGGATTTTCCTCGTCTTATTATCGCTCTCCCTGATTAGTTTTTTGCAGACACCGACGGTGTATGTTCCGTAGTTAATCACATGTCAAAAATATTTCTGACATTGTTTACGTTTGCAATTGTGACTGTGCTGATTGTTTTTGTACTGCTACAGTTGTGGCTCTAACAGTATTGAATTTTAGCCAAAAATAAGCAATACTAAGCATATTATGAAACATTTTTTATTCGCCCTACTCATTGTCCTTTTACCGCTACAAGCCGTTGTAGCTAATACCGTGGTACGTTCAGGTGACACGGTTACCATGGCAGAAAACCAGTCGATTGACGGTAGTTTTTACGTGGTTGGCGGTACCGTGGCGTTGTCAGGAAAAGTGACTGGTGATACTACCGTGATCGGTGGAAATGTTACCGTCGGCGGTGAAATCACCAAAGACCTAGCAATTTTAGCTGGGACCGTTAGTTTGCAGGCACCGGTAGCGGAAGATGTGCGAATAGTGGCGGGACAGGTAACCATTACTGAAAATATTACTGGTAATCTAGTCGTCGTAGCCGGGAAACTCAATATTTCATCCAAGGCAAAAATTACCGGAGACGTTCTTTTTTACGGAGGTGAGTTGATTGCCGACGGCGAGATCGGTGGGAAACTGCTCGGTGGAGCAGAAAGTGTCAGGGTAGATGGTCCAGTCTTGGGCGGGATAGATATCTCAGCGCACAATCTGACTCTCGGTGAGCAGGCGAAAATAACCGGCAATGTCGAATACATCAGTACTAATGAAATTATTCGGGCGCCCGGGGCGACAGTAGAGGGGACAGTAGTAAAAAATGCACCGGCAACAGAGACAGGCTCAGCAACTGATACGAGACAAATTGCCATCATGTTTCTGATATCACTTTTTGCCACACTCTGTTTCTATTTAGTATTCAGACGAATGATTGAGTCTTTTGCGCAGTCAGTCCGGAGTGGTCTGTTAGTTAAAACAGTCCTCGGCTTTGTGTTTGTTTTTATGGCGCCGCTTTTGATTATTATTTTACTGGTAACTGTTTTAGGCTCTTTGGTTGGACTCGTTGCGCTCGCTGTATTTATGCTGCTTATCGTGCTGTCCCTACCACTCTTGGCTGTGACTGCCGGTTCACTCTTGGCGTTAGTAATTGATAAAAAGAGCGCCATCGGTATTCCATATTTGATGTTGGGTGCGGTTTTAGTGCATCTGTGTTTGCTCGTACCGTTTGTTGGGGTGCTTGCTGTGCTTTGGTTGTTTTTAGCGACGGTGGGGACTTTAGTTGACCAGCTGTACCGCCAAGTTCGATAGAAACTGCATAAGTGGCACATTGCGTTGTCGCTGCTGCGGTACATTTTCTTTCGCCGTACAATAAGTACGTCTACAGAAAATGTCCTTGCGCTCCTAGCACTGCACTCACTTCTGCTATTTCTATGTTGATCTTTGCACATTCTTAGCACGAGTTTAATTTATTTATCAGAATTGCAATCGTTTTAGCCAGTCCTATTGGGACAATTAAATTTTTAATTCAAGAAAAGCCCATTTTGATGGGCTTTTCTTGAATTTGGTAAAAAATGATATACTGAGTGTACTATGTGGAATAACTTCTGTGCTGTGGTAGAAGACTTGTTTTGGTTTGCGTTTGGCGTACCGAGAGATAACGCAATTGTCGTCTACGGGCAAAATCAAATTGAACGCAGAGAAACTCTTGGATTGTCCTCCGGCCAGTTTATTCCACTACCGAGTTCACCGGTGTACTTGGCGGCTCCTACTGCTCCGACACTCCTGCCTGCAACTGTAGCCTTTGATACGGCAACGGCTCATTCTACGTCACCGGTCGCAATTAAAAATATACCTGTACCGCCGAGCAAACTGCCGACAGTTGATCACGAATCGGAAGCGGCTTCAGCAATCCTTCATGCTCCGGTTGTAATGTATGTTTCAAATGCGGACGGTACGGCCTGCGTCCAGACTCCGATGATTGATTTTGATGCGGTGATTGAAACTCTGCCTTTTGGTACTGCAGTCACTGTCATTGGCTACCAGGGGCGTTTTGCGAGTGTTAACCGTTCGAACATTACCGGCTGGGTTCTAAAAGACGATATTACTCCCCAGAAAAAAGAAGTTTGGCCACCGTTTGTCTCGGGCGTCGTATACGATGCCGGGCATCCTGATACCATCAAAACACGACTGCTGATTTCCGACATGTTTAGTGCAGGCGCGCTCACGTTACCCCTGCAAGCGGGCGAGTACATAGCCGTCAGACTAAAAAGTGAACACCGTAGTATTCCGTGGTCCCGTAAACGCCCGCGAAGAGCTGGCAGTTGGGCAACGCTTCTTCGTGATGTGAGTGGTATTCATAGTGGTGTCACACCAAAAACTGATTCCATAATGGAATGGCAAACGGATGAGGGTGAAGGTAGGCTCGGCTATGTTGAAGCAGTAGCGCCTGACCTGACTATTACTATTGGCGTAGTAGGTGAGGGTGAAGCGGGTAGGTTTACGGTAAAAACCATGTCCGAAGAAATCTGGCGCGAACTGAGGCCAGTTTTTATTGAGGTTGCATAATCTCTATAATCGTAGTATAGTATAGTTAGGTTTGAATTGTTGCTTGTGCCCAGCTTCTTCTCTCATTGGCCTGGTGCTCCTTTGTAGGGTAAAGTTTTGGTGAACAGCAGCATGAGTGCGCGCAAGCGCCGCTCGGCGGACAGAGGAGAAGTGGGCTGTGCTCCTCTGTCCGTCAAAGCATTTGTCTTCAGTTTCGACTGGAGCTTTTTTATTGTATAATGAACCGATGCAACAACCAGTCGCTTTTTTTGATGTTGATGGGACAATTTTTCGTTCGAGTTTACTGGTCGAGCTCGTTGAAGCTTTAGTCAAAGAGGGTGTCTTTCCCGCTGAGGCCAAGGACATTTATCGCAATGAGTATACTGCCTGGCGTAACAGAGAAGGGAGTTACGATGACTATATTAGTGCATTAATCGAGGCTTATCTCACATATATCAAAGGCGTGCACTATGGTGTGTTTGCGGATATTGGTAAACGAGTAGTGGGCATTCATAGTAAACACGTCTATCGGTATACCCGTGACCTCATCACAGAATTAAAGAACAAAGGCTACTATATCGTAGCTATCTCGCAGTCACCAAAGACAGTGCTTGATGCGTTCTGTAAAGAGTATGGTTTTGATAAAGTGTACGGACGGATGTATGAAATCGGGCCGCAAGACAGATTTACGGGTCATACCACCGATGTACATTTGATTGAAAATAAAGCCAATATTGTTAAGCGTGTATTTGAGCATAATCCCGAATTAACGAAGGCTGGTTCAATGGCAGTTGGTGATACCGATGGCGACATCCCACTCCTTGAATCAGTAGAAACAGCGATATGTTTTAATCCTAATCAGACATTGTATGAGTACGGTCTACGGATGGGTTGGCAAATAGTAGTAGAACGAAAAGACGTTATCTATAAATTATAAAGTTATGACAACCAAAAGATTACATCGAGATCAAGAGACAGCTGTGGTCGCAGGAGTACTATCGGGATTGGCTGAGTACTTCAAACAGGATCCAGTAGTGTTCAGACTAATCGCTATTATTTTACTTATTCTGACTGGAGTCTTCCCAGGGGTGATATTTTATCTCCTGGCCTGGGCCATTGTACCTCGCAAGCCAAAAACGAAAGCGGATTATACGATTGTTGAATAAAAAATCAGACACAGAGCGCAAGCGACAATGGCGAATTTTGTTCTTAAATCATGTCGCTTGGCAGTATGGTGTGGATTGCCGCGCTACGCTCGCAAAGACGCTTCGCGTCCGTCGTCTTTGCGAGCGTAGCGCGGCAATCCATAAGTTAGCATGACCAAAAAGCAACAAGTTTTTGTTGAGACTGTAAAGGACTTCTACACTGCTTTTGGGCGGCATGATTTATCGTGGCGGCAAACTCACGACCCGTACAAAATTTTAGTGTCCGAGGTGATGTTGCAACAAACTCAAGTGGTGCGTGTAATGGCTAAATACAAAGAATTCTTGAGTCTGTTCCCCACAGTTGATTCTTTGGCTAAAGCGCCTCTTGGTGCAGTTTTGACTCTCTGGCAGGGGCTTGGCTACAATAGACGCGCAAAGCTCCTCCATGCGTGTGCACAGACGGTTGTGGGGGAGTATAAGGGCGTCTGGCCTAGGGATATTATGCTACTACGGTCACTTCCTGGTATTGGTCCGTATACTGCCGGGGCAGTCGCAGCCTTTGCCTTCTCTATACCTTCAACTATTATTGAAACAAACGTCCGTACCGTGTATCTCCATCATTTTTATCCTGACGAAACAAATGTTTCAGATGCGCTGTTATTACCAATCATCACGGCTACGCTCGACCAAACTGATCCACGCTCGTGGTACTACGCCCTCATGGATTACGGAAGCCATCTCAAACAAACAGTCGGTAATAAAAGCACTCAGAGCAAACACTACACCAAACAATCAAAGTTCGAGGGAAGCGATAGACAAATTCGAGGTGCGATTATAAGAGCTTTGAGTTTAAAAAACACAGGCATAACGCTGGCAAATATATTAAAAGAAATTTCTTCCACTGACCCGGCGCGACTGCGAGCTCAACTTACCAAATTGTTAGCTGAAAAGATGGTAGAAAAAGTAGGCACTCGGTACCAGCTCCCGAAATAAACCCAAGGGTGCCCTGGGTGATGTATATAAATATTCAATTTTCCCTATTATCTCGTGTCTTCAATACCGAGGGTGAGGAATATTCCGATGACCATAACGAACCCCAGAATAATAAAGGCGAGATGGAAAGGCATAATGGCAAGGCACAGGCTTCCGAGGAGTGATCCAGCGAGAACAGCAAGCGGCCGGGTCAGTCTAAAGACACTCATGAGGTTGGCGTCCTGGCCGCTGACTTTTTTGAAGAAATAACTTTCGGTGGTGACTTCAACCAAACTGGCACCAATACGACTACAAAACATCAGGAGCATCCACGGAATAAGTTGAGCTGTGGTCATAAATGAAATGCTTGATACCGTAAGAGCGAGTATCAGAAAACCAATGGCCATCATTTCTTTTTCTCCAAAATAATTGTCCGCTAAAATCCCGATCGGGTATTCAAAGAGAACATACGCCAGCAGTCCTGCAGCAATGATGGCTCCGATTGATGACCACGGAAGCAAAATGACACTCGCGAGGTAGAGCGGGAAGTAGACAACAGTCCACGTGAAAAATATCTGCAATAGAAAATGAGTATACAGCACCAGTTTGATAGCTTTACTCTCCCAGCATTGGCGTAGTAAGGGTCGCAGTTTCACCCGGTGATACAGTGGGTCAACAAAGCCTCGAAACGCAGCCATCACAATCAGACTAAAAACTACCCCCACGCAAATAGCGATAAAATATAGCTGGGCGAGGTTGTCGCCTTCACCGACGAGGTAGCTAATTGTTAATGGTGCACATAACGCAGCGAGACTCATGAGCGATAGGGTCAGGCCCCGGACGTGCCCGGTTGCACCCTCATTTTTACCAATGAGAGTCTCGGTAAAGATATCAATATTGAGATAAATCAGAGGATTGATAATCAAAAATAAAATCAGTCCCAGTACCACGAGTGGTGCCGAGAGCCCGACACCCATGAGGGCGAGAGTCCCTATCGAAATAATCATGAGTCCTATCGTGACGAGGAAATTACCAAATCGTTTAAGCACACTCGGCAAGCAAATAAAAATCAGTAGCGAGCCAATTGAACCAATCGAGTAGATAAGTCCAATGTGTTTAACATCAATAAACTCACCAAGGTAGGTCGGACTCGTGTATGAGACAACCAACGTATGAAAGTTAAAAATAACTGCAATGAGATAGACAAACCAGAACTTTATTTTACGCTTCGGTAGGGCAATGTGCGACTGAGACCGGTAGAAATACATATTTATATAGTGTACTAGACGAGGGTGGAATACTGAATCTTGATTAGTGAATAGAAAACAAGCGATTTTTTTGCCGCGTATGTTTTTAACAAAATAGGATTAAGTACGTTATGATATGTGCATCACCTCGAAATACTCCTGTAGCGGTTCCGTCCGCTACGGGGGTATTTCATTATATACTTGTACCTATTAGGTGTTTAATGTCCGGAAGAAAAGTTCGTTTTGGGGCGAGTCTTTTAATTAGGGTTGAACATAGAATATTGAATATTGAGGATGAAAAATAGAATAAAGTAACGTGGATTGCCACGCCTGTGGGCTCGCAAAGACGGACGGACGCCCAGATTGGTTCGTCTTTGTGAGTGCAAAAGCGTTCGACGCTCTCTCACTTGCAAAGCCAAAGGATATGCAGCGCCTTTTGTCTTTGCGAGCCCACAGGCGTGGCAATCCACAGCGTGATTTAAATACACAAAACACCGCAAACGGAGTTTGTGGTGTTTTGTTTTTGTGAGTAATCAGATGAATTCGATAAACGGCTTTAGATACAAGGCGACGAGGAGAAAAGTTGTGAGACGTACTTCTTGTACGTTGAGAAACTTTTCGACGAAGGCAACGCAGTAGATGAAGTCGTTTTTCGGATTCTAGCTAAATGCCGATTAGGACGGGTATAACCATCGGTGATTTCTGGGTGCGCTGCATCAAGAAACTCTGTACAGTCTCAGTCAACTCATCTTTAACATAATCGAGATCAATAGGGTTCATGCGTTCGGTATGCTTTTCGATAGTCTTTTTGATTAAGACACGAGCTTCGGACAGTAGCTGTTGGTTTTCGCGGAGATATACGAAACCACGAGAAATGATATCTGGTGATTTGCGGAGTTTACCGGTTTTACCATTAACAGTCGCAATGATCACGAACATGCCGTCTTCAGCGAGTGAAAGTCGGTCACGCAACACAACTTCTTGGCGCGTACCAACCGTAAAACCATCGACGAGTACTTGTTCATTTGGGATCTTTACTTTGTGACGGATAAGTTCGGTACCGTTTTTGATATCGATGATAGTTCCGTTATCAGGTACGACGATGTTTTCACGAGGGAAGCCATTTTCAGCGGCGACGAACATGTGCGTTTTCAAGTGGTAGTGGTGTCCGTGAACGGGAATAAGGAAACGTGGCTTGACGGCTTTGTTTACCCAAATAAGTTCACCGGAGTTACCGTGACCGGACGCGTGAACGTGTGAACCTTGGAAGTTCATTACGCGGACGTTCTGACGGTAAATATTATCTTTAAGTTTTTGAACGGCAATTTCGTTACCAGGAATAACTGATGATGATAGGACGATAGTGTCGCGTTCCGAGAGGACAATTTGTTTATGCTTGCCGGTGGCCATACGCATGAGGGCGGCGAATTCTTCACCCTGCGCGCCAGTTGAGAGAACGACAATTTTGTCAGCCGGGTAATTTGGAATATCGTTCGCCGAAATAAAGGTGTCAGGTTTAACCTCAATTAATTTGGCAGTAATAGCGATATCAATATTGGTTTTAATACTTCGACCTTCCATAACGACTTTTTTACCCATGGCTTCACAACTCTGGATGACAGATACTAGGCGATCAAATTGTGAGGCAAAGGTACCAATAATGAGACGACCCCGGGTAGTGCGGATAATCTCATCGAGAGTTTTATATACTTTTGCTTCTGGGACTGAGAAACCAGCACGGTCGGCATTGGTTGAATCACATAATAAAGCAATGTTGTTGTGGGTACCGACTTCTTCCCAGACGTCTTTTTCTTCGATAACGATATTGTTATTATCGTCGGTTACTACCTTGATGTCACCGGTAATGACAATGTCACCGTGTTTGGTTTCAATGGCGAGACCCATAGCGTCAGGAATAGAGTGGGTAACAGGGAAGGTGCGAATACGCAATTTACCAACGGAAAAGCTCTCACCCTCTTTGACGATATGCATATCAATTGGTGCGATGTGGGGAAACTCTTCTTGGCGCTTAAGTACCATCAGTGAAGTTAGGTATTGTGTGTACATTGGGGGATTACCGATACGTTCATAGAGGAATGGAATACCACCAATGTGGTCGAGGTGACCGTGGGTAATAACCATCGCGCGGATTTTGTCTTTGCGTTCTTCCAAGTACTGGGTGTTGGGCAGGATGTATTGAATACCCGGAGCGTTGCTGCTCTCTGAGACAAAGCCGAAACCAGCATCGATAACGATGATGTCGTCTTTTGTTTCAATAATATTCATGTTGCGTCCGATTTCTTCAACTCCAGAAACGGTAATGATACGTACGGTATCTTCATCCGTGATTTCAGGCAAGATCGGATTTTTTTCGTCACTCACGGTCATGCGGTGGGTGAGGGCGGGACTCGTCATTGGACGACGATTGTTGCCACCGCTGCGTCGTTTACTGTTGCGGCCGGTTTTTTTAGCAGCCCCTGTGCCGGCGTTCGCCTGACGGGGAGCATGAGGACGTGGTGCGTGCGCGGCCGGTGTGCCGACTGCTCCAGCTGCTGTGGCCGGTTGGGCTGTAGTGCCGGTTGCTCGCGGGCCACGATTGGGCCGATTAAAATAGCGTCGAGGGGGTCTGGCCCCACCGGTGTTGCTCGCTGTAGTATTTGGCCGGGGGTTTGGGTTGTGTGGTGTGGTGTTCATAATTTTATTGTTAGTTAGTTAGTAAGTTTTATTTAAAAATTGGCCAAATATTGTCAGTCGCGGTATTCCATTCACTGATATTCATAAACCGGTCTTGCGGTTTGCTTAATCTGACTGCCGGTGTAACTTTCACTTCTTTGTTTATTACATAGACTAGGTTTGGTGAGTAGAGGAAAGCGGCGGGTGTCTCGCGGGCAATAATTTGTAGGGCACCCTCGGTGGCGGCTTTCACGGCTTCGGTACTGGTGGCAACCCGTGCTTTATCAAGTAATTTGTCGACTTCAATGTTGGCGTACTGAGAAATGTTCAAACCAGGATCTTCACGTTGTGATGAGTGCCAGAATGGATAAAGGTCAACGGCTCGGTTCATGTCGAGACCAAACAAGAGACTTTCAAAATCTCGCGGTCTAATAACCGCTTGTAATAAGTCACTTTGCTCAAAGGCTTCAATTTGGACGGTTACTCCCAAGTCACGCCAGGCTCGAGCGATTACTTCGGTCGTTGCTTCAAAAGCTGGGGTGTTTGCAGTTTTTAGGGTGATGGACAGTGTCCGTACCTCACCATCAATTCTTTTCTCCCAGACTCCCGTATTATTTTTGATCCAGCCAGCGCGAGTAAGGATCGATTCTGCTTTTGTGGTTGCAGTACTCGTGCTACGTTCGACATTCTGACTCAATGATTCTACCGCAGGGTGGTTCGGTGGTACAGGTGAGTTGATGGGGACACCAAATCCCATGAGAGCGGTGTCTACCAAAACATCACGATCAATGGCCGTCGTGAGCGCTAAACGGACAGCAGTGTCACGCAGCGCCGGTGAGCGGTTCTGGTTGAAGAATACGGCAAAGACTCGGGGTAGTGGCTCGCTAATAATTTGATAGGCAGGATTAGTTCGGAGCGCCACCACTTCACTTGCTGGTAGTTGGGTCGTGCTGAGGATTTCTTTTTCATTAAAGGCCGTGAGGAGGTCATCTTCATTTTGATAAAAATGTACGTTCACGCCACTGAGAATGACGTCTTTGTTGTCTGTGAATTTTTCCAATTCAAAGACAGAAATGAGCCCAGCTTCATCACGAATGATGTTTTCTACCATAAATGGTCCGGAACCAATCGGTTCAGTGTTATGTGTGCTAAAGGGTACTTGTTCAATCGGAACAGTGCTCCAGATGTGTTTTGGTAATATACCCAGCGTAAAGTTTTCAATAAACGGCGTATAGGCCTGTGTCAGTAAAATATTCAATTCGTATTCACCAATCTCTTCGACGGTGATATCAGACCAGTTTCCACGAAGCGGACTTTTGAGGTCGGCATTTTGAATGAGGCCAATAGTAAAAGCCACATCCCGTGCGGTCAGTGGTGTACCATCATGAAAACGAACGTTATTACGAATGATGATGTTGTAGGTTTTTCCATCCTCGGACACGGTGACACTTTCAGCCAAATCAGGTACGAGAACCCCGGCGCTGTTTATTTTCATCAAGCCGCTGTAGATAAGCGCGGTCATGTCGAGGTCAGCGCGAGTGACGGCTAAGCTAGGATTGACAAATCGTGGCACGCCGATCACACCCTCTTCGATAGTTCCTCCAGCCACCGGTGACTCTTGGCTCAAGCTCGTGCTGTAGATAATGCCAGCTGATACGAGCGAACCAATAAGCGTAAAAAATAATATACGTAAAATGAGCCGATCGCTCGGGAGTTTGTTCTCGATAGCACCAATCAGGCGGCCAAAGAGACTCACTTTACTTCGTTTAGGGTGCGAAAATCGCAATTTCATAATATTAAAAGGGGAAACCAAGCAAAAAAGCTTGTCGGGCTACGTACCAATAGATACTTTTACAGTGGCTAGTAGTATACAATGCCAACCCGTCGTTTATTAGACGAGGATGTTCAAAAGTGCGGACAGGACAAAGAGAATCGCAATACCGACAGAAAACTTGAACAAGAAAAGCTCGGCGCCACGGCGCTTGTGAAAAGCAGAACTAAAGTTGTCACCACCAAAGGCTCCACCTAAGCTTGATCCTCGTTGTTGTAGTAAAATAGCGGCAATGAGTAGGACAGAGAGAATTATCTGTACGAACGGTAGTGCCGGTTGCACTGTCTGTATGATTTCCATGTGACAACCATCATAGCACAGTTTAGTTTAGAGTAAATACCTCACCCGGGGGTGGGCCTGTGGACCTAAAGGTAGCGTACCCCGCAGCGTGACCTTGTCAGGCTAGACAGAATAGCAATCCCGTCGTATAGACTTGCTATTTATTAAAAAAAGTATACTATTCTGAATAAGATGCTTTAGTTCATAGAGGTTTATTATCCCTAAACATTATTATATGTATTTATTTGCCGCCAATGGATCAAAAAGTGCCAAGTTGATAGCCGTTTTTACGGCTATGGCAGTTATTATCAGTATTCTACCTCTGTCCGTATTTGCGCAGGAGGTACCAGTAGAGCCTGAAGTGCCTGCCGTTCCAGTCGCACCAGTGACTGTCCCGGTCGATGCGCCGGCTGATCCAGTAGATCCAGTAGATCCAGCCGTCCCTCCAGCTGGGACCGGATCTGAAAATAATACTAGTGAA
>JAYVIL010000017.1:0-2260 GCA_043770255.1 Candidatus Kaiserbacteria bacterium | reverse complement strand
GACTTTTAGGTACCCCTGTATCTAGTCTCTACGGCGCCCCCATACTATTTGTTTTTGTGTATGGGGTTCCCTCGGTATTCGCATATCTAGCAACACTTATTGGGTGCTGTTTCAAACGACTTAGCCTTCACCGATATCCAGGAGAGTTTCAATCCTAACTTTCGAAAGAAAAGCTGCACGTCTACAGGCGAGTGCTCTAACCAGTTGAGCTACGACCGCAGTTTTGTATAAACTTATCAAAAACGACTTTTTTTCGTTTTAAGAAAAGATTATGCCCTGCATTATACATGATATTGTAGATTTTCAAAGCATCATTACTTGAGAATGTTAAGCGAGCACAATTTGCACTTTTTGGTACAAATATACTACCCCCTCTAATACCAACACTCTGAAGAGCCGAATACAAGTCTTGGAGATAGTCCTGCGAACAACTTGTAAAAGTGACCTGGATAGTTAGAGTCATCGTTGGCCTTTTTTTATGCATCAGACCTGACCAAACGCTACCATCTCCATCAAAATAACCGCGAACAAAATCACCAAAATATTCTTGAGGGATTTTAGGTAACCGCATCCGGGCGGTTTTATCGGGGAATAATCCAAGTAGCCCTAGATCATGGAACCACTCTTTACTCCCTATTTGAATTCTAAAATTACTACCGGTGTCTGATATGCGTTCTGCTATTTTATGATCTGATTGCATACACCTTGCCATTTTTACTAGAAGATCATCATCGGCAGTGTAAATTGCTACATAATGATTACCTCGCTTACCTTCCATAATATTTCCATCAGCATACATAAACCCTAAAATATACGCCATGTCACTTGACCATGTTTTAAAGAAATCTTTATCGTACTTTTTATGTACAGGCATTATGACAGTATTATACACTATACATATTTTATCCCGCACCATTCTATTGTCTTTGTTGACAACATAAATCGCCATGTTACATTTTAATTATGTATAGAATGTCTATTACGACCACCAAGCAGGCCTCTCTCGTTGCCTGGTTTTTGGTTTGTTGATACAGATATATCTCTCAAGAAACAAAACACCAGTCAACGAGACTGGTGTTTTGTTCTTTAACGAAAGGTAGCTAAAATGACGGTTGTAGCAAAATTCGGTGGTACGTCTATGGCTACCGCACACAGTATCAGACAAGTGGCAGGTATCTTACTTGCAAATCAAGAACGTAAAATCTGCGTTGTGTCGGCGCCAGGAAAAACTACCGCTGGTCCCAAGATGACCGAGCTGCTTATCCATAATCACACCCTCGCTTTGCTAGAACGTGTTGATGATTTAAGCACTAAGCTAGGACTTGAACCAAAAAGTAAGCGGGCACTAATTGACAAACTAAGTATCCTATCCCAACAGTCAGACGAAGCCCGAGTATCATTTGGTGAATGGTGCAGCGCCTATCTCCTGGCACAAGTAACTGGCTGGCGACTGATTGATGCATGTGAGGTAATACTGTTTGATACAACGCATGTGCGGGTACAATGTACCTGGAAAAAAGATGAGCGCGTAATTGTTCCAGGCTTCTACGGGTGGAATGTCCATGAAAAAGCAATCCAGCTGTTTCCACGGGGTGGTTCTGATATCACGGCATCACTGATTGCCGCACGAATCGGGGCAATTCTCTGTGAAAATTGGACAGATGTGTCGGGGGTATTTGATACCGACCCCAATCAACATGTAACGGCGTCTCACTATACGCACATGAGTTACCAAAAATTACTCAAACTAGCACAGGAAGGGGCCCAGGTCTTTCATCCCGAAGCTATCGCTCCACTGCAATCAGCCTTTATTCCGCTTCGTATCAGGAACACCTTTGCTACCGAGCATGAAGGGACACTAGTGCAATAACTAAAAGAAGCCCAGTTGGGCTTCTTTCTTTTGTGTCGAAGGTGAAAAATGCTGGGAGTATTTTGCAAGACTCATTGAGGGATTTTGAAAAAAGACCCGATGAGTGGACAGTGTCTGTAAGACAGGCTTCGAACATTACTTTTACAAATGAGCATCTAAATTAAAGTTTACTTTTATTTATGATGGGAATGCAGGAAAAGAAAGCTCTGCTTACATGTTCGGTACAGGTTGTCGCTCTTTTTGCAAAACAGCTGGCAACCGCACCTTCGCCCTGGGACAAAATTAAAAACCAGCAAAGCTGGCTTTTTAATTTGTGTCGAAGGCGGGCTTCGATCCCGCGACCTCCGCGTTATGAGTGCGGTGCTACTACCAGCTGAGCTACCTCGACAA
>JAYVIL010000016.1:0-5997 GCA_043770255.1 Candidatus Kaiserbacteria bacterium | reverse complement strand
ATATCTCTTTCGCTACCCCACGATGAGACATAAGCCAGGCTGATTTATCCGGCAAGACTTTTACATCCAGCACCGTATCATTTCCTACGGTTAACACTTCCTCAATCTCAGAAGAGTGAAACGTCAAAAGCTGCTCTAGTTCAGGCGCAGGCGGTAGCGGTGTAGCAAAAAATGTCTGGAGCCAATTGTGAGAAATTTTCATAAAATAAAAGTTGTTAGAATTGACTCACGAATCGCAGGTCACCGTTGTACATAAGTCGGATATCATCAATACCATATTTCAGTACTGCCAAACGGTCAACTCCCATTCCAAAAGCAAAACCTTGGTATATATTGGCATCAAGACCGGCACCGGCAATGACATTAGGGTGCACCATACCGCCACCCATAATTTCAATCCACTTCCCTGACAGTTTATTAGTGTCGTTTTTAGCAATCATCATGTCGACTTCTACCCCCGGCTCTACAAAGGGAAAGAAGCTCGGACGAAAGCGCACGGATACCTCCCCACCAAAAAACTCGGAGAAGAAATATTCGAGCACCCCTTTCATGTGGCCGAGCGAAACATCCGTATCAATCCAGAGACCTTCGAGTTGAAAAAACTGGGCTTCGTGTGTAGCGTCAGTTGCTTCGTTGCGAAAAACTTTGCCTGGGCAAATCATTTTTATTGGCGGCTGGTGACTCTCTATGTACCGTACTTGTACTGGTGAGGTGTGGGTACGCATGACCGCTTCTGCATTATCACTGAGATAAAACGTGTCCTGCATATCACGTGACGGGTGATCTTTAGGGACGTTCAGCATGTCAAAGTTGAATTTAATTAATTCACGTTCTGGACCTTCAGCAAACTCAAACCCAATTTTTGCAAAAATCTCATTGATCTCAGCAATCATTTGTGAGAGTGGATGGATGTGTCCTGTTGATTTATGTAAAGACATACAAGTCTATATTACTCGATTGGCAAGGCAGTCAGAAGTTCAAATATGATATCTCCGTCCTTGGCATACAACCGACCATTATTTATAACCAGCTCATCAACTGGCTTAGTGTAGAGCATCTGGGTGTTTTGCCACGCTCTATCATCCACCTCCACCACTGATATACCGTCAGCTCTATGGAGCACAATCAAGTCTGTCGTGCTCGGAAAGAAATCAAAATCAAGTACTGTCTGCCACTGCCGGTCAATTTTAATTGAGGTACGACACGTTCGTTCAGTCACCGTATCAATCGTTGGCGACTGCGCGGATGCAATTGCTGAGGCTACACCCAGCATGACATGGGTACCATACATAGCACTGGTTGACGCGAGTGGTGCTTTTGGTACGCAAAAATAGTAAGGGGTAGAATTTTTGGCACCAACATATGTTACATAAATATCACCATCAACTTCACTCAGAACTAAATCATCTGCAGTTTTAGTGGTGGTGGCCATCTCCTCACTCTCCGTGGTAGAGGCTGAGGTAGTCGCTGGATTAGATTGGTTACGTGTCAGGGCTGTGGTTACGCCATCTACCACTCGAGTCAAGAGCGTTGAGGTGGCAGTAGAAGTGGCAAACAGACCAACGACAAAATCATATTCTGGATTACGCGTATAAGATGACGTTGCGCTACTGGTTGCAATAATAAATGGTATCGAGGTTGAAACACCTGCAAATAATTTTGTTCCACTAGCTACTCCAGGAAAAACTAAGGTGCCCGTCGCCGTTTGAAATCGGGCAATCGGTCGCACCTGCGGCACAACCGGCAGCGAAAATGATTCTGCTTCCGTCACAATATACGGATAGACCGGTAGATCCTTTACCCAGGTATGTAGACCCTCCGCCTGGACATGCACTCTTTGCATACCTGGGATTATATTCTGAATGTAGATTGCGTTACGAAATACTCGCATATCACGGACTGGCTCTTCATTTAAATACACGTCACCGGTTTCGCTACCGACGGTAATATATAAACCACCCGTAGTGGTGATGGCTCCATCACCAGCAAAATCGTAACGATAGCCGGTAGCATAAAACACAAAAACTGGCACCGCAAAGACAAAAAATAACAGTAGTGTTAGAAACACAAACCGGCGCCTCGCCCGAGGGAGCGGTTGAACTGTTGGGGTGTTTGAATTGAGTCTAGGATGCATATTATAAAATTAACTACGAACTTTTGGTGTTACCCAGAACCCCATATATCGACCAAACATTAGACGGGTTTGGGAATCAAGTCCCGGAATAGCACTAAAGACGATCATGGTTGCGGGTACTAGGAACCACTGGAGTGCCATGACGATATACCGAAAGCGACTGGCGTCACTTGGCCTCGGTGGAATCAGTGACAATGAAATGATTGATGAGATAACTAGACCGAACATAGCGAGGATTAGTAAGTCTCGGACGACAATTGGTAAATTGTATGACAAAACGGTCTCGTGGAATTCTGGACTGCCCAAGAAAATTGGGGCCCAACCGAGGATAAATAACATAATTGGGTTAGTCACAAGTGACCAGTAACCTTCAGCTTGCTGCAGGGCAATTTTAATACGGGTCCGCCTGGGGATGCGTGGATTATTCAGGAAGTGATACAAAATGTAGCAGAAGTTTTCGACACCGTACGTCCAGCGGCGGTGCTGCTTATAAATCTGAACGATAGTGCGCCACAGAGTCGACGCTGCATTAGCATCCATCGATACTGGGTACGATAATGGGATCACATCGTATTTACCATCATTAGCGATCATCAAGTTCCAATAAATACGGGAGTCTTCACTGACCATATTTTTCTGCCAATAACCGACTTCGTACAGTGCCTTAAAACTCACGGAGTGTGAGGAGAAGGTAGCCATTCGTTCCGGACGCTCCTGTTGGACCATTTCCCAAAACGTACTACTCATCGCCACTACCCGAGCCAGGGCCGGTGCTTCCCACATATTGTTATTGAAAATTGGCACTGGTTGGAATGAACTTTTTAGTGGATGCTCAGCTTTGATAAAGTGCCACACCAGGCAGTTAAAGTAATCGGGATATAAAACAGTATCAATATCAAAAATAGAAACCAGTGTCTCTTCGTATTTGATACCTTTTGGATCAAGCACGTTTGTCCGCACTGCCTCAGCTGCAAAGGCGGCGTTTGAACCCTTGCCTGCCATTTCACCGGGTACGTTCATCGGGTGAACTGTCGTCAAAAATGTACCAAAAACACTCCCCCATTTTGCAGTCATATCGACACAAATTTTTTCCGCATAGGCCCCCGCTCTTTCTTCGCTTGCTAGTACAACAATCAGTTTATGTTTATCGTATTTTGTATTACCGAGAGACTGGAGTGTCGCCTCAATCACGGATTCTGGTTCATTGTAAAAAGGTAAAATCACCACTTGTTGCAAGTGTTTATAGGGCATGTCCGCAACGAGAGCCTCCCAGTCAAGTTTTATGTGATGCTGTAACCGTTTCCAGTTGTAGCGAAGGTGGTAGGACAAGAAACCGGTTTTAAGAACCCAAAACAACGCAAAGGCAATAATAAAATAGGCTGCAATAAATGGCAGGTAGATCGACATCAAAATTACCCCAATCAGGGTAGACCAAGAGGCTAGACCCGGTAGTATTTCAAAAACCCGATAGATAAAATACCGTTTACCAGACAGCTCAGTTGCCCGGCCAACATGAAAGTCAGCGCGGCGGGCATACGGCAGTAAGTGTGAAGAATCCTCCATAGAGATTTATCTAGTATAGCGCTATTTACGCTATTAAAAAAGTGGTCAACTGTGTTAGTTGTGGTGAGATATAGCGTCACAATTTCTTGATTTTGAGCCAAATTTCAGTGACTATAGAGAACTGGACTACCTAGTCAAACGACTTTAATCAAGGGTGTACTCCCAGCCTGGTTTCCAAGCTTTAGTTTTCCGCCAATCAGTGGCGAAGGTCTCTTCCCCAGCCTGTCCGCTTGCAAAAAACTTGATTGCCTGACTAATAACGAGAAGCGGATCCTCGGACGACTTGAGGGTGGACAGCTGGGTGCCTTGCTACTAACTATATCTAACAAACATCAATAGCCCGCCTGTACATTCGGCTACTCTCATTTGTGGTGACATCTATTTTACCTGCACAACAGTCCGACACTTATTATAGCCATGAGGACCGGTGACGAGGCCTTCATAGCCCATTGACTCGGTTGGTTTGATAATTACCGATCCTGAGGTGGCTGAGGTTTTCGCTACCGCACGATTATTTACAGAAAAGGTATCTGCGAGGGCTGTCTTCCAGGACAGTACAGCTGACTGACCTTTTGCAATAGAATCGGGAGTTATCGTAATCTCACATGATGGTGACTGCGATAGACCCGAGCGGGTTCCGATGAGCGTCAGATCATGCACATCAAATGTTATATCTGAGATGCCCGAATTTTCGTAACCAACATTAGTTGAACTAAACGCGTAGTGGTCTAGGTATTGTTCATCTGATTCAAGAACACCATTTACTGGTAACCGTGGAGGAACATACCCTAGTTTTTCGGCTGCGAGCACTTGTTCCTTCATCAACGCCAATATGTCGCCTTGAGCTACTGATCGTTTACCCTTAATTTTAAATGGATTTACTGCCGGTTTTCCGGAAAGAAAATCTTTTAAGTTAATACGGTAAATCCAGCTACCCGTAGGCCTGTCTTGCAGGAATCCAGAAATATATTCGAATCGCTCATCAAAGAGTCCCAGAGTAAAATAGAGGAACTGACCGTGGTATTTACAGACGGGATCATTAGGGTTTGGAAACGAACAGCGCGCATCAGTCCACTGCACATTACCAAACGCTACTCTAAATTGGGTAGCATGGATCTTGGGATCATAGCATTTTTGCGCATTTCTGTTCAATGTGTTTCCTGACACACAATCGGTTTTAATCTCAGCATTTTTAAGGGTCGCATCAACTTTAAACTGAATAGTGCTGAAATCATTGAGTTTGATCGGCTCTTTAAAGAGAGGTGTTGCTAAAAATATAGTTTTAGCTGAAAGCGAACCAGTGCCGAGCTCTGGAATGGCCTCTTTGCTTGGAAAAAAGAGCGCACCGAATTCACCGATCATTTGTTCATATGAGCGAGCGCGCAACGATGTCACATCCCCATTGGCTGCTATGGACAGAGCGGGGATGCCGGAAATTGACCCCGAAACAGAGAGCGCTATAGACTTGGTGCCGGTAGCTATTTTTGTTTTAGACGATGTGAGACTTGGATTACCTAACCAATTTCCAATAACTGCTTGGGATGATTGGAACACACTCCGCTGCACAGAACTTTCAATGGTGTCATACGACGCTTGTACCTGACCGCGCTGATTGATAAAGTAACGGAGCGTAGTACCTGTATTGGGGGCGAAATTGGTATCTTTGAAAACACCGAACATTTTTGGTGTTTTTGTTGGTGCCCACGTCTGGTTATAATCCATAATTGTTTCTGTACAGGCAGTTTTGTTATAGGTCGCAGCTCCGGAAAGAACTCCTTTGGAACACGTACGCTCTTGGGCATTAAACGTACATCTTCCGCCGGTAGTTGGAGACGCAGAATTATAAAAAGTACGTTTCTGACCATCATTCAAAGTAACTCCATTTAGTGTACATGAGGTTTTAGGGACAGGTAGCGTTGGTATACAAACGGCATGTTTGTATTTTGTATTGTCCCCTGACATCACACCATTGCTGCACGTACGGGCTTGCACCAGAGAGTTACAAGAAAGCGCAGTCGTTGATGCGGCGGAATAAAAGTTCTTCGTTTCTCCATTTTTAATATACACACCATTTACAAAGCAGGTTGCATTGGCGCCGGCGGGATACGCTGCTTTAAATGGATCTGATTTGATTACCATTAGCGGCGAATTTAGTGGCGTGTACTCCCCTTCGATAAAAAATGACAAGCCACTTGAAATCCGCGACCGTAGCGCTCGACAATTCAGACTCTCCGAGAGAGCGAAAGCGACACAGCCTGTTAAATTTAGCGTTGTTTTACCATCAAGATACCGAGCTGAGA
>JAYVIL010000015.1:0-6018 GCA_043770255.1 Candidatus Kaiserbacteria bacterium | reverse complement strand
GCGCTGATGGTGACACCTGTTACATCAACGTATCTGATGAAGTTTTGACCAAAAGTGAACGATTGAAATCGTCAGATGATGGCTACACCTGTGATTTTGGGAATCATCAAATTGAGGTACCGCAATGTACTGAAACCGCGAATCTCTTAGTAAATGGTAGTTTTGAAACTCCAACTGTTGATCCAGAAAGTGACGGCTGGGATATCTTTGACTCAGTAGTTGATGGACTTGCGTGGGTAGTTACCTGGATTAATCCAGCTACAGAAGCTCCAGAAGTTCCAAAGCTCGAATTACAAGACGGTCGTCCAGCCAGTGATGGTGAACAATACGCTGAACTTGATTCAAACTATACAAAACCAGGTGAACCACAGATTCTCGGTGATGCCCGAGTGAAAATCGCCCAAACAGTACCAACTGTTGTGGGAACAGAATACACCTTTACGTTTGATCTCTCTGCTATCCCTGGTCGCCGTGGTGGTCCACAGAACAACAAAGTAAATGTCCTTGTAAACGATGTAGTGGTTGATGTACAAACTGCCAATGGTCTATTGCAAACTAGTACTAACTGGACCACACACTCATTTACCTTTACCGCCGTTTCGACTTCAACTGAAGTTGCGCTCGCTGATGCCGGTCGTTCAAATACATTTGGAACATTCGTCGATAACGCTACTCTGATTGGCTGTAAATCACCGAACAATGGTGGTGACGGAGATGGCAATAACGAAGAAGAGACTGATACACCAAACCGTAACGGTGGTGGCAGTAGTGGTGGTACTCGAGTCAAACGAGCGCCAAGAGGGGAAGTCCTTGGTGCTGCAACTACGGCTCCCGCTGGAGCGGTCTTGGGTGACGCTACCTCAACTCTACCCGTCGGTGCGCCAAATACTGGCGCTGGGGGAACCTCACCACTCTCGGTGCAGCTCCCTACAATTGTCGCTATTTTGCCGAAAGCAGACAAGAGTAAATAAACATGTTACCTGGTTTACATAAAACCAGCGCACATAGTAAACGTCATTACGGTTTCGTAATGGCGTTTGCCATTGTGGGTGTTGGTGTGCTATTTGTGGCTGAACCGCTGCTGCGGTCATTTGTGTACCAGGAGCCAGCCGTTTCGCTCACTACGCAAGCAAACGCGCCCTCTTTAGACAATGGTGTTTTGCGTTCACAACCAACTCGTCTGGTTATTCCGAGCATTAATCTCGATGCGAACTTCGTCACCCCTTTAGGGTTGCTGCCTGATCAAACCGTGTCAGTACCTGATAGCTATACAGAGGTCGGATGGTACAGCGGGGGAGTAACGCCAGGGGAAATTGGCCCGTCAGTTATCCTCGGGCACGTTGATTCCAAGTCTGGACCAGCCGTTTTTTATTCACTTGGACAATTAAACATCGGTGACGATATTGAAATCACGCGAGAGGATGGTACAACGGTGACTTTTGTGGTTACTAAATTAGAGCGACATCCGCAGTCTAATTTTCCAACGTTGGCAGTGTATGGGCCGACTGACGAACCGACATTACGCCTCGTAACGTGCACGGGTACGTATAATCGTGGAGTGCAGCGGTATAGTCATAACCTTGTTGTGTACGCAAAAATAAAATAATTAAAATTTTAGGTTTTGTACGAGTCTTTTTGATACCGCGGTTATGTTTTTATCTTAGAAGATAATAGAAAGTTACTATGAGGGTATTTTGTTATATAATTTTTGTTTTAGCTCTACTGGCATTATCACTACCAAGCAAGGTATGTGCTGATTTAAATCTGATTGATAATCCCTCGGCTGAATTATCTAATTGTGGAGAACCGATTAGTTGGACTCATACAAAAAACACCAATAATAGTACTGTATTTAATTATCACGACAGTGGCAGCAACGGCTTGAGAAGTCTCGGTATTACAGTGACTAATTTTATATCTGGAGCGGAATACTGGTCTTTTAATGAAATCACCGTTCCGTTCAAGTTCAGTCACTATCGATATTCAGCCCATTACAAATCTGACATTACCTCGAAACTAATATTAATAACTAAAAATAATGCTGGAGTAGAATCAAGCTTGGAAATTGCAAACTTACCTAGTGCTAATATTTGGTCGCGCATTTCAGTCGATGTGCCAATACCAAATGGTGCTGTCACGATGAGAATAGTGCATGCAATTTCACAACCGGGTACTATTCAACTAGACGACTTTTTACTTGAAGATAAATCAGCAGTTATCCCTAGCAATACAAAAAATTTAATCCCCAATCCGTCTCTGGAGTTTGAAAACGATGATTCTACCTCAGCGCCAAAAAAATGGTCACAGGTAGCTATTGGCAATAATAGTGCCGAGTTTATTTATTTAAACAGTGGTCATACGGGGAATAAAAGTATCAAAATGGCAATCACAGCCTATGAAAGCGGTCGCAGTTATAACTATTTTGAACCCGTATCCATACAGGGTGGTGACATGTATGATTATAGTTTTTTTCATAAATCAAACGTGTATACCGAGGTAAATGCTGAGATTACTCTAGCCGGTGGGGAGGTACAGTATCAGTTTTTAGGCATGACTTTTCCGTCGACAAGCTGGACTCAATTTTCTACACGTATCAAGATGCCAGACGATGCGGTTAAGGTGTCTTTGTACAACTTACTGTATTCTGTGGGGACAATAACACAAGACGATTTTAATCTAGAGCTGGTAGAAGCTGTGCCGTTGAAGCGGCCAATTGTTTCTGTAACATTTGATGATTCATTTAAATCTTTTCACGATATTGTGTACCCGTTGTTTAAAAGTAAAGGTTTTTTAGGAACCGCGTATGTACTCAGTGGTGATTTTGGTTCACCTGACCAGATGTCGAGTAAAGATTTTAAAGAGATGTATCGTGACGGCTTTGAATTAGGTTCCCATACAGTTAGTCATCCACATTTACCTTTCGTCAGTACCACTCTTTCATATAACGAATTACTACGGTCAAAAAGTGATATTACAAACTTTACTGGAGTCGTTCCAAAAAATTTCGCTTCGCCATACGGTGAATATAATGATGTGATTAAGATACAAGCAAAAAATTTTTATCGATCTCACAGGTCTACTGATGTTGGTTACAACACGAAAGAAAGTTTCGACATTTATAACATCAAAACTCAAAATCCAATATATAACACTTCACCTGAGACAGTATTGAGTTGGGTTGATACAGCGATAGCAGATAACGCTTGGTTGGTATTGGTGTACCATGAAATTTCTGATAGTAGTGACAAATTCACCAATACTCCCGAACATCTTGAGCGGGTACTTGATGGTCTGGTGACGCGTGGAGTGTTTGTGACTACTGTTGACGAAGCTTTAAATGAAATTGTGCCACAAATGCCAGACTAGCAGGGTGATTTTAAAACCACTGATTGCCGCCCAAATGCCAGATTGATACTGATGAAATACCCTGACTCGCCACGAGATCACGCTTCAGTCTCATGCTCTGTGAGTCTTGGTAAAAATACACTGTTGTTCCGCTACGCCACGTCATTTCGCCTGAACGTACATCCCGCACGGCGGTGGCATAGCCTGTTTTGGTACGGAGTTGTTCGTGGGTCAAGATAGTCATTCGATAAGAACCAACGGTGCCTTGGTACCCATATGAGGGCAAACCAATAGTTATTTTTTCTTTGGGATAGTGGGCGCTGGTGTAGGTAATAACGTTTTTAATCCAATCGAGCGGAGCCACAGGCGTGCCAGCGCCATAGTCATATTGATAGTCATAGGCCATCACGACCATGTGATCAACTGGTAGAGTCACAAAGTCCGCATACCGCCAAATGAACCAGCTCTCTTCACTGGTTTGGGAAATAGCCGGAGCATCGAGGGCGAGTTTTTTGCCGTTTTTATGAAGTTCATTACCGAGGCGAGTTACAAAGAGTTTATAGTTAGCGTATGCCCGCGGTGACCAGCTACTAAAGTCTTCAAAATCAAGTTCAATGCCGGTGATATTATTCTCGGTCGCAAAATTAACCAAGGTGGCAATGTCACTACTTGATGCCAGCAAAGCGGTCGCAAAAAAGCTCTCCATGTCGTTGACGCTGGCGGATGACACGGTGGCATATTGTTCAGTCGAGTATTGTTTAAGGCGGGCAATTGTTTGTGGCGAGTAGCCGTTACACTGAGTATTCGTGGTATCAAGCAGCGTTAAAAAACCCCCAGCGATGGTAAAAAATTCTGCTTTTAACGTATGCACATTCCGCCCATCTGCGATTTCGGTGTTGGCGCCACAGGCGGGATTGCCGGGATATATCCAGGCCATCGTACGGAGGGGAGTGCTTGAGCTTACAACAGGTGGTGTCACGACTGGGGCTGGCGCAGTGGTGGTTGCGGTTTGCGTTTGTTTTCTCTTGTTACGAATCACCGCCGCGTCTTGATTACTACCTACGACTATTGTCTCAGGTTCATTTGAGATACTCGCGAGCAGCGGAGCTGGCTCACTTGTTGATACGAGTGCCAGTTTCGTATTCGTCACCGATAAGATTGTCATAACACATAAGGTAAGGGTCCCGAAAGCAAGGCCGGCCCAGATAATTTTAGTAAGCATACGCTCACTATACACTCTTTTCCTGGTGTTCATCAAGAAAAACACCTTGACGATCCCATTTTTGCCAGACTAATTCTTGTTTGCGGATATATCCCCATAGGGCCTTAAAAAGGGCGTTGGTTTCAACAAACGTACTGACATAAAATAATAACCATCCAATCGGAGCCAGGAGTAAAAACGGCACCGTTGCTTCTCGGTGTTTATCAAAGGCGACTTGGACAATGAACATTGAACTCACTACTACAATTCCTGAGATAAACGAGGTAAAGTCCCCAGTGATAAATGAGAATATATAGAGGAACGTCAGGAAGATAATTTCGAGCGACAGTTGTAGTTCCCCGATGATGGCCAGTGGTAAAATAAACCACGACAGTAATTTATTATGCTCTTGTTTGAAACTACAAAACATATTTTTATGTTCCGCGAACGTTTCAAATCGTCCCCGTTTCCAGCGCAAGCGTTGTTTCATCAGTCCAACCAGGGTGGTTGCACCTTCGGTATAGACGAGGGCATCAGGGGCATAGGCAATGCGCATACCATGTGCCTGAATGCGAACTGACAGTTCAATATCCTCGGTAATGTTGGTAGTGCTATATGGTCCAATTTTATCAAATACCTCGCGCCTAAACGCACCAGCTGCACCACCGATGATATATATAGTATTAACCAGTGATTCAGCTTTTTTGAAATAAAATGAAAACAAAAATTCCAGGTATTGCACCACACCAATCACCGTGTCAGTGTTACCAATCCGTACATTACCAACTGCCGCCATCACTGTCGGATCCTGGAAATATTTCACAAAATTACTAACGGTAGTGGGCGGTACATAACAGTCAGCATCAATCGACAGAATAATATCTCCAGTCGCGAGATTGAGACCGTTATTTAAGGCGTGACCTTTACCTTGCATCCCTTCATAACTATAAATGACGTCGATACTTGGACCTTTGGTGCGGTCGCGCTTGGCCTCATATTTTTTAATCAACGCCCCCATGTTTCGGGCGGTATTGTCTGTGGAGGCATTATCAATCACCAGAATCTCCATGTTGGTGCAGGTACTCTTCATAAGTGCCTCTACAGTTGTGATAATACCGTTTTCTTCATTCCAGGCAGGTACAATCACACTCACTTTAGGAGTATAAAAATTACCTTGGCGTGCTTTTTTGAGTACTCGGTTACGATGGGCTACCCTAATTTCATTCCAGGGACTTAACATCATGTAGATAAAATATTTCGTGAGCAAAATTGAAGCAAAGACAATAATAACCACCCGCAAGAGGGCGAATTGTTCAGTCTCATTTTTTTCCACGAATGCTACTGATCCAAAAATCGCAGCTAAGACACCGTATAAGGCTGTATAGACGAGGATTTTTTTAGAGGGTAACCATTTCATAAAGGGTCTTTAAATATATGGAGGGTAAATAATTTAGCAAAACAGTTCGAGAGAA
>JAYVIL010000014.1:0-18050 GCA_043770255.1 Candidatus Kaiserbacteria bacterium | reverse complement strand
AACCCAGATTGTTTGGACGTAAAGCCAGTTATCTAAAGCTGGCAAAATGTCCGGGATACGATATTGCCGGTGAATTCGTTGGTGAATTCGGGGACACCTTTGACGTTTTTAGGCCAGGTTATCCACCAGTATATAATGAACAGAACGTCCAGAATAAATTTTAATGCGCCCAGGCGGTACACATAATCTCAACTTCTTTTGAAACATGCGGGAGCAGTGTTTCTTTGGCTGCTTTAAGTGTCGCGCCAGTTGTTGTGACATCGTCACAGATAATAATACGCTCGATACCATCCAAATAAAATTTATTTTTCTCAACTACCAAAAAAGCCTGGTGTAAGTTCGTCAGTCTTTGTTTACGCGTGAGTGCTGTTTGTGGAGTTGTATTAGTCGTTCGAATTAGTAATGTGGCACAGACAGACGTATGGTAAGGAAGTTGTCCCAGTCCCGAAAGAACTCGCGTGACCTGATTAAAACCACGTTTGTATTCCCGCTTGCGGCTGAGGGGGACGGGAATTAAAAGAGTCTTTTTTACCGGCAGGGTACTGAGGTGTAATTGCGCTAGGGCTGACAGTAAGCTCGCCGCGTGGTAACTGTGTTCGAATTTACAAGCGGCGATAGCTGCCTGTACTGCAGGTACGTGGTATTCACTAAGACAGATAGTGCCGAACGCTAGGTGGGGTCTGTGCCAAGAGGTAAAACGTATTTTTGAGACCGGGCGCAATAGCAATTCATGCTCAGTCGGAGGAAAAATAGTGTCTATAATAAACTGAATCGGGTATAGCATTACTACAATTATACGACAGCTCTATGGTATTATTTTGATGTTATGGCTCTTTCGAATATTTTTTCTGATTTTGCAAAAACCGTTCAGCAAGACACCTCTACAAAAGGGAGAGTGGTTGGAATTGATATTGGTTCATCCTCGATTAAAATCGTGGAACTGCAAAATCGTAATGATGTTGTCACGCTCACAACCTATGGTGAGCTAGAATTAGGTCCGTATGTTGAGGAGGGTCCGGTCGGCAAGTCAGTAGTACTACCGGCTAGTATTGAACGTCAAGCACTCGTTGATATTTTGCGTGAATCTGCCACTAAAGCCAAGCAAGCTGTGTTTGCGATGCCGCTCGCATCGAGTTTCGTAACGGTGATGTCTCTTCAGGCTTCGGCTACCGAGGACGTGTCTTCCCGGGTGCGTGTCGAAGCGCGGAAATACATACCGATCCCCATTGCAGAAGTTACCTTAGACTGGGCACAAGTCGATAGTAGTACAGATGGTGATGTTGCAACCCAAGATATACTGTTGGCAGCTATTCAAAATGATGCCCTCGCTCGTTTTAATGGCTTGATGGATACTATTGAATTACCAAATACCCCAATTGAGATTGAATGTTTCAGTGCGATCAGAAGCTTGTATACCAACGATGAGAGCGATGTGGCCATTATTGACGTCGGCGCAACTTCCACAAAGTTATATATTGTTCGTAACGGCCTGCTGCAACGTATGTACCGCGTTCGCGCCGGGGGAGCGCTGTTTACTGAAAAGTTAGCCGCTACAATGGGATGCTCATTTGAGGAAGCCGAATTACGTAAACGCTCCATTGTAGCCACTGACGAGCAGTTTGCGGCCATCCAAAAGCAGCATCATATGACGTATGACCGTGTCATGAAAGAATTTAGGCAGGTACTTGATGAATATGAAGCAAAGCTACAAGTACAAATCGGGAGCATCTATCTCATCGGTGGCGGGTCATTATTTCCTGGCTTCGACAATTTTATTGGTACCGTGTTATCCCACAAGGTGAAAATAGAGACACCGTTTAATAAAGTAGCCTATCCGGCATTTATGGAAGATACCATGAACAGTATTGGCTCAACTTTTGCGATAGCTTTAGGAGCGGCTTTGCGCTCATTTGAATAGTTCTGTCCACAGTACATTTAAAACTCTGACCCAAACTAACATATAATATTTACATGCCCGAGTCACCTACAAGTTCTTTCATACCAAAACGCGGAGTTGGAAAAAAAATCACTTCGCCTCGAAAAAGTAATTTTATATTACTGCCTATCATTAGTTATGCGCTGTTTGTGTCTGCGCCACTGGCTTCAGCTGCTGTTTTTATTTATGAACGCCACACTCAAAACCAATTTAATAAAGCCGTAGTAAACCTCGATTTAGCAATCGAAAACTTTAAGGAAGAAGACCTGAAACGGGTCACTGATTTTAACGAACGTCTGTCGCTCACAAAAAAACTCCTCGAATCACATGTGTCTATGGTGCAATTACTTAAAACAATTGAAACCTCCACGGCTGAGACAGTAAAGTTTGAATCTATGGATATAACACGGGGAGATATTTCTACCATCTCAGTGAAGAGCTTGTTGTCGACCAGTGAATTCGACGGGGCGCTTTTCCAGCGTTCGGCCTACGATGCAGCTGAGATGATCAGCAACCCATTATTTAGTGGGGTCACCCTATTACAAGCTGCCCCCAAAAAGGCTGATGATGATTCGAGCGATAGTGGCGAACGCTCAGTTGAATTTCAAGTAGCTTTTGATTTTGCAGCTTCCGATATACGCTACAAGTCTTCGGTTGAAAATACTACCGACGCGAGTGATGCAGCAGACGCAACATCCTCTTCTACTACATCAAGTGGAGTGGGCGAAAGCGAAACGGAGTCCACGACCGAGAGTACTCAAGGTAATAGTTAGGTAATATATGAACAAATTTTCTTTTGTAACTCAAATTGGCATGATAGGCATTGCAGTGGCTATTGTGCTATTGTACATAAAACCGCAAATAACAACAATCCGCGAGACTCAGGACCTGACTAGTAATTATGAATCTGAAACACAAAATGTTTCTTTCGTAAATGAAAGTCTAAAAGCAAAGATATCTACCATTGAAGCTATATCACCAAAGGATACAGAGGCTTTGTCGAGATTTGTGCCAGATTCCATTGACGACATTTCGGTCCTCAAAGATCTTTCAACTGTACTAGATGCTCAATTAATTTCTGGTTACGATCTAAAATACAAAGGCGACAATAGTGCTGTGAGCAGTGGGGATGATGCTCCTACGATGTTTGGGCCAGTCACAGAACATTATTTTTCGATTGCGTTTGAATCTAGTTATGCTCAGCTTAAATCGCTCTTAGCGCAGATGGAAACAAACAATTATCTCCTGCAAGTATCCAACTTAAAAATTGCTAATTCAGAGGACGGTGCATTAAAAGTCGACATGGGTGTCACGGTATTTACTCGTTTACCAGCTAGTACGGAACAAATTTAACATTATGTCAGCTTTAATAAAAAACATTTTTGTAATAGTAGTTTGTATAGCAGTCGCTGCTGTGGCTTATTACGTTATTTTCAGCACAGATGGAACAGATGCCGTTTCCGATAGTTCTACAGTTCGGCAAGAATTACTAGACAAGACGCAATCGTTCATTGAACGGAGTGCTAAGCTACAGCAAGTTAACATTGACCAATCTTTCTTTACCGATAGCACTTTTACCAGTCTACGTTCTTTTTCTACTGCAGTCCCAGATCAACCGCTCGGGCGTGATGATATATTTGACAGCGCTTCGAGCATCACCAATCCAGCGGCTGCAGTTGGTGCTGGGGAATAGTATCGTATGAGTATATTGCTTTTACTTCAGGAACGAGGACTCATCTCGGATGAGGTTTTGTCGCAAATTAATCAAAGCATTACTACGAGTGACAAAACTCTAGAAATGGCAATGTTGGAAGCTGGTGTAGATGCACCTATCCTACGAACTGTTTCTGCAGAATACTACCAGGTACCCGCCTTTGATCTCATCGAAGGATTTGATATTAAATCAGACGTCCTGTCTTATGTTCCTGAAGATTCTGCACTTCATTATCATATTGTCCCCCTAATGCTTGAAGATGATGTGTTGGTAGTTGGTGTAAACAACCCTGATGATCTACAAATCAGGGAAGCCTTAAATTTTATTAGTGCAAAACACAACATCCCTTACAAGATGGTGTTTTTGCTGATGTCAGACATTACCAAAGCCCAGGCCTTTTATTCGAATCTAAAGGGAGAGGTTACCGATGCTCTGGTGACTTTGGAGACCGAGCTCGATTCAGAAATTGCTAAAAATAGTGCAGAGGGAGAAGACGCTGGTTTTGAACACATAAAGGAAGATGCTCCCGTCACAAAAATTGTTGCGACTATTCTTCGGTATGCGGTTGATGGTAAAGCTTCTGATATTCACATTGAACCCAATGAAAAAAAAGTCGTGGTCCGTTTTCGAGTAGACGGCGTCTTGGCTACCAGTCTCGAACTGCCCAAAGGTGTACAAATGGCAGTGGCAGCTCGAATCAAGATTTTAACCTCTATGCGTCTTGATGAACGTAGGAAACCACAAGACGGGCGTTTTTCGGCAACGTTTGACGGTCGTAAAATCGACTTCCGCGTTTCTATACTACCGACAAGTCATGGTGAAAAAGTAGTAATGCGTATTCTGGATAATGAAAAAGGGGTACGCACGCTAGAGGACGTTGGAGTGACCGGGCACTTGCTCGAATCAATCAAACGGATGTTGTCTGAACCGTACGGAATTATTTTAATTTCTGGGCCGACTGGTTCTGGTAAGTCTACAACTCTCTACGCCATGCTGTCTGCTCTGGATAAGGCATCAAAAAACGTATTGTCACTTGAAGATCCGGTTGAGTATGATATAGCCGGCGTTAGTCAGTCACAGATGAGACCAGAAATAGGCTATACCTTTGCAGCTGGGCTGAGGGCTGCACTGCGTCAAGATCCTGATATTATTATGGTAGGAGAAATTCGAGACAAAGAAACCGCTCAGCTCGCCATTCAGGCTGCACTCACTGGACACTTGGTCCTCTCAACCATTCACACCAATAATGCTATTGGTGTGATTCCACGTCTTATAGATATGGGAGTTGATCCCTACCTCATTGCGCCAACGCTCAAACTTGCAATTGCCCAGCGTTTGGCACGCAAAGTAAAAACGGGGACCGGAAAAGAAAAAGCCGTCAGCAAAGGTATGCAATTTATGATGGATGATACATTTAAAACGCTACCACCGAAATATAGTAGTCGGATTCCTACCGGAACCACTGTGGTCCATCCTGAGTCTAGTCCAGGTTGTGCCACTGGTATGAGAGGACGTATGGCTATTATGGAGGTGCTCGAAGTGAACGAAGAGATACAGGAAATGATTCTAAAGAACGCCTCCGAAGAAGAGATTTATAATGAAGCTCGCAAACATGGCTTCATGACTATGAAGGAAGACGCTATTATCAAAGCGTTAGAACATAAAATTCCCCTCGAGGAAATGAATCTTTTTGGAACAAAAATTGGCCTGGATGAAGATTTTATAGACGATATGAACAGAGATGTCGATAAACCAACAATTTTGCCGGAAGATAACGATATAATAAAAGGAAATGAAAATATTACTCGTTGATGATGATACATTCTTGCGAGATATGTACGCCACAAAATTTATTGAGTGCGGACATGATGTAACTCCGGCGATACACGCCGCTGATGCATTGCGAGTTCTGGAAACAGTGCGAGATTTTGATCTGATGCTCGTGGACATGATTATGCCGGGTATGACCGGGGTCGAGCTGCTCCTCGAGTTGAAAAATGCGATGCCTGATTTATCGATGAAACGAATTGTCCTCTCTAATCAAGGACAAGATCAGGACATTGAGGAAGCGACCGATGCCGGTGCCATTGGGTACATTATCAAGGCCCAGTCAGTACCGAGTGAAGTGGTTAAAAAAGTTCAAGACATAATGAGTAAACAATAATATGACAGTTGATTATAAAAAAGAATTATATTTACTGATTCAAACTGTTATTAGTGAACGGGCGTCTGATATGCACTTGGCGGTGGGTAATCACCCAACGATCCGTGTTAATTCGTCACTTATCCCCTTGGTCCGCAAACCAATTTTGACTGATGTTGATGTTTCGAGCTTTGCTCAGGCAATGATGCGTCCGGAATTCTTTGAGCGGCTCAAAAAACGTGACGAAGTTGACTTTTCTTATGAAAATGAAGAAGGAGTGCGTTTTCGTGGTAATGCTTTTTTTCAAAAAGGACGTCTAGCGATTGCGCTGCGACTTATCCCGAATGTTATTTTTACACTTGAAGAGCTTAACTTGCCACCGATTCTAGAGAGTTTCACTGAAAAACCCCAAGGATTTTTCCTGTGTGTAGGTCCAGTCGGGCAAGGTAAATCTACAACGCTCGCAGCGATGGTGAATCGGATTAATCAAAAGCGAGCCGATCATATTGTCACTATCGAAGATCCGATCGAATATATCTACACTCCGCAAAAAGCCATGATTGATCAACGTGAAGTTGGTATTGATACGGCTAGTTATGAAACAGCCCTCAATGCTGTTTTTAGGCAGGACGTTGATGTGATTTTGGTGGGAGAAATGCGTAATCCGGAAACCATTGCCATGGCGGTAACGGCTGCTGAAACCGGACACGTAGTGTATTCGACCCTGCACACAAACGACGCGGCGCAAACAATCAACCGTATTATCGACTCATTCCCTGGCAATCAACAAGACCAGATTCGAGTCCAGTTGTCAGCAGCACTGATTGGTGTCTTTTCTCAGCGCCTTATCCCTCGCATTTCTGGAGGTCTCGTACCAGCCTATGAACTATTGGTAAATAATGCCGCTGTGGCTAACTTGATTCGTGAAAAAAGAACTCACGAGATATATTCTGTAATCGAAACAGGTCTAGAACAGGGGATGATTGATATGAACCGTAGTTTAGCGCAACTCGTGCAGCAGGGTGATATTACCGTTGAAAATGCGTTTAGGTATGCCATTAACCCTAAAGGTCTAGAACGCCTCATCTAATACACATATATTATGTTATTTAACTACGTAGCAATTGATAGCGTCAACGCTCAGCGTGAAGGTACAGTAGACGCTAGTACCGTTGATAGTGCGATTGCCGCTGTGCAAAAACGTGGTTACACCGTCATCTCAATTGATCCAGTTGAAGAAAAAAAGAATTTACTTAATCTAGAATTCAATTTTTTTCAAGGCGTTTCCAATAAAGAAATCGTAATCTTGTCCCGTCAGATCGCCACTTTGTTTCAAGCACATATTTCACCGCTCCGAATCTTTCGGCTACTATCAGCCGAAATTGAGAATCCTTATTTGCAGAATATTTTAAATCAAATAGTCGAAGAACTACAAGGAGGTAGTTCAATTGCACGAGCGCTAGCTTCGCACCCAACGGTTTTTTCCACGTTCTACGTTAATCTAGTCCGGGCGGGAGAAGAGTCTGGATCACTCGAAAAATCGTTTACGTACTTGGCGGACTATCTAGACCGGTCATACGAAGTGACTTCAAAAGCAAAAAATGCGTTGGTGTACCCAGCTTTTGTGATTAGTATTTTCTTTATCGTAATGGGGCTCATGCTCACGATGGTGATCCCAAAAGTAGCGCAGATTCTCATCGACTCCGGTGGCGAGTTGCCAATCTACACCAAAATTGTAATTGGTTTGTCTGGTTTTTTAGTGAACTACATAGGAGTGATTCTGATTTTAATTTCAGGTACAGCGGTTGGCTTGTGGCAATTTATCAAAACCCCCGTTGGTCGCCGGGCCTATGACGAATTTTTAATCGCACTCCCGTTTATGGGTAATCTGCAGTGCAAACTTATTTTGATGCGTTTCTGTGACAACCTATCTACAATGCTCACCAGTGGTATCTCGATTGTACAAGCCCTAGAGGTGACTGCTGATGTGGTGGGGAATACGGTGTACAAAGAAATTATCGAAGCGGCCCTCTCTGATGTCAAAGCCGGACGTTCATTTGCAGACGCAATCTCACAGTATCCTGAAATTCCCGGCGTATTAGCTCAAATGATTAAAGTAGGAGAGGAGACGGGTAGTCTCGGTGAAATTGTCGGTACCCTCGCTGTTTTTTATAGACGTGAAGTAAATAACGCCATTGATACATTGATTGGTTTGATTGAACCGACGATGATTGTGCTGCTTGGTCTGGGGGTGGGGACTTTGCTTGCGTCGGTTTTGATGCCTATCTACTCTATCACCAACAACTTCTAAATTTCTTTCCAAAAATACTTCATCTACTGCGTTGGGACTGCGGCAAAACTTTACTCATCGTACAAAAAGTACGGCTCGCAAACTTTTCCTTGCCCGCCTTGTATCTAAAGCATTTTATGAAAGAAATTAATTTCTCGCAATTGTAAAAATTCCCTAACAGACTTTTTTGACGCTCTAGATTCAGTCATATAAGTTTCAGTTCGTCTTTGCGAGCTCGCAAGCGTGGCAATCCACGTTGAAGGGACATTTTTAATATACCGATTAATCGGTATATTAAAAATGTTTCTATGGAGTGTAAGGATTTTGTCTCAAAAGGGTTAGTTGTCCACACGGGCGAAAATGCGGTGGTAAATACCTCGTATAATAAGGGGAGTCTAGGACAACGTAGACTTTTGATATGTTGATTAAGACAGAAAGCTTATGTCTGAATCATTATGTCATCTTACATAATTATAAATTAAAATCTAACTCATGTTTAAACGAACTCTAGAACGAGGTTTCACCCTCATCGAACTCTTGGTGGTTATTGCCATCATTGGTATCTTGGCTGCCACAGTGCTCGCTTCACTCGGAAGTGCTCGAACCAGTGCGTCTGATGCTGCTATCAAGCAACAGCTAGCATCACTACGAGCCCAATCAGAAATTTATTACGGTTCAAACGCTAATAGTTACCTTGGACTCGCAGGGTCTACCAGTACAGCGCCGATTCGTAGTGCGACTACAAATATTATTTTTACATCTACTAATGTTACAGCGACTGCTTGGGCAGCTGCGGCACCGCTACCAGGAGTGGGAGGAACTGTCCACTGGTGTGTAGACAGTACGGGTATTTCAAAGCAAATTCCTGCAGCGCTGGGTGCGAGTATAACTGTTTGTCCATAATCTTATTTAAGATTAACAAAAAAAGCGCCTCAGGCGCTTTTTTTGTTGTCTGCTACTTTTTATAAAACGTTAAATTTGCCCGGGGTCAGTGGTATACTTTAGTTATCTATGATTGAAATAATTACCCTTATGCCGCCGCTTTTTATCTCCGTGGTGGCGTTTATTTTCGGATTGATTATAGGTAGTTTCCTCAATGTATATATTTACCGGTTTCATACAGGAAAGTCCCTCGCTGGGTCGTCACATTGTTTGTCGTGTCGAACACCATTGCGCTTTTACGAACTGTTCCCACTTTTTTCCTACCTGGGACTAGGAGGGCGGTGCCGCAGTTGTAGCGCACGTATTCCTAGTCGGTATTTTTGGGTGGAGCTCACAACCGGGCTATTATTTTTGCTGGTCGTGAATTTATATAGCGATATCTTTCTCTGGCCGCTCTTGTGGGTGCTTATGGCTACGCTTGTAGTGGTAGCCGTGTATGACCTAGCGCACTTTATTATTCCTAACGCTTTTGTGGTTTTTTTGTGTCTGGTGGCCGCTATCTACGGCGGCTACGGTGTATTTTTGTCGGGTGACTATTTGAGTTTGCTCTGGAACGCGGGGGCTGCCGGTCTCGCTTTTTCATTTTTTGCGAGCCTGTGGTGGTATTCTGGTGGGCGGTGGCTCGGGTTTGGTGATGCCAAGCTTGCTATTCCGCTGGCATTTATGGTCGGTTTACTCGGCACCTTCTCGATGCTCACGTTGGCGTTTTGGATTGGAACAATTATCAGTGTCGCTATTTTGCTCTGGCAGAAATACGGCAGCAGGGGACAACTCGGCTTTGGCTTACGGACACGTCCGCTTACAATTAAAAGTGAAGTTCCTTTTGCACCGTTTCTGATTCTCGGTTTCCTGTCAGTTTTTCTGTTTGGTGCGGACGTGCTGACTTGGTTTAGTTATGCTCTTTAATTTTACTTTTTTTCCAGTGACACAAAACCGACTACATACCCGTCGGGGTTTTGGGTTGGTGGAGCTGATGGTTAGCATCAGTATCATGACGCTCGTTTCGACTATTATTTTGGTTAAAAATCGTTCTTTTAATAATGCACTTTTGCTTCGGAATCAAGCTTATGAAATCGCCTTTTCTCTTAGGCAAGTACAACTACTGGCGGTTTCGGGTACCCGTGAGGCTGGTGGTTCTTCGGACCAATATGGTATTTATGTTGATATTAGTGGGGCTCAAAGTAGCAGGTATCGTTTGTTTCGTGATGACAGCGCTCTTAGTACCAACCTCGGTCGATATGATGCGGGGGACACTACTATTGGTACGTTAGGTACGTTAGATCCTCGATTTGAAATCCAGAGTATTACCAATAGTAGTGGTACTGTTCTTGACACCAGACTTTCGATATCTTTTGTGCGTCCAAACTTTGACGCCTTATTTAAAACTTCTTCAGGAGGCTATTTTGCTGGTCCTGTGTATCTTAATATTGCCACCAAGGAAGCTTCAACCGTAGTTCGTTCGGTTGAAATTACTGCAACGGGGCAGATAAGTGTAAAATAAATATGACTCGCAACGCTACACAAAAGCAAAATGGTTTTACCCTCATTGAGATGCTGGTGGCATTATCTTTGTTTACAATTGTAATCACCATCGCTGCCGGTGCTTTTCTGTCACTCATTAGTGTCAGCAAGGGTGTACAGAGCGAACAGACGGTCATGACCACACTTACCTTTGTGCTCGATAGTATGACGCGTGAAATTAGGACTGGCTCAAATTATTGGTGTAATACCAGAGCAGCTCTCCAGACTCCAGCGGCGACCACTGCGTACAGAGACTGTAGTAATGGTGATGCGGGTCTTTCATTGATTGAGTCTGGATCAAGTATCACCTCGGCCGCAGGTAACAAAAGAATCGCCTACTATTTTGATACCACGAGTAGTACTGCCAAGACCATCATGAGAAAAGTTGGCACCAATGCTCCGCAATCGATAGTTTCTAGCGGAATTACGTTAACCAGCGTGGAGTTTTTTGTGACTGGGACTGAGAGATTTGATGTCAGTCAAACAAACATCACCCAGCCGAGCGTGACAATTGTGCTCCAGGCCCTTGATGATGCCGGAGTGACTACGACACTGCAAACAACCGTTACGCAGCGTGAATTAGATATATGACATCACTACCTACCACAAACACAGGTTTTACTTTGGTTGAAGTTTTGGTTTCAATCACGATTTTACTATTGGTAATAGTTACTCCACTGCAGATTATCAGTCGTACTATCAATACTACCAGTTTTGCCACTGAACAAGTTAACGCCTGGTTTTTAGCCCAAGAGGGACTTGAGTTGACCCAAAAAGGTCGTGATGATTTAGTGTTGAGTAATTTCAAGCAACAAATTAACCCTCCAGGGGAAACAACACCGATGGCACAATTTTTAGCCGATTATGCGTTTTGTTTTGGGGCTGGAGGTTGTGGATTGACTGTAGGTAATGGTGCTCTGGCTCCTACCTCTATCGTTAACTGTACGGTTCTTAGCACCTGTAAGTTATATTTAAGCCAAGTTGGCGGTAGTGATAGGTCTAGTTATGTGCATACTGCAACTGGTAACAGTGTGACTCCATACACCCGAGTAATTACGATGGTTAGAACTCCCGCCTCGGGAAAGGTGCGGGAAATTAAAGTAACCTCAACTATTACGTGGCGGACCGGCTCACTCATCGCGGGTCAAAAAGTCGAAGTATCGAGCTATTTATTTAATGTGTATGACTCAAACTAAAAATACAAAACATCAAGCAGGTTTTGCACTACTGATGACACTGATGGTGCTCGGGGTTGTAATCGCCGTTACGCTCGGGCTTGTGGAGTTGACGCTTAAAACGTTGCAACTTTCTGTTGACTCTACAGATTCTGAGATTGCCTTCCATGCTGCCAATGCTGGGATTGAGTGTGCCAAGTATAGTCGACGCATAGAATCTACTAATTTTGAAACGGGCGGTACGGTACCATTTTCCTGTTTCGGTAGTTCAGGAAATTTAACTAAAGTGGCACATGGCTTTGTGACAGTCCCCGGCACGCTCGTGGCCGCCAATGGTCAAGTCAATCGATACACCAGGAACATTGATTGGGGGACAGCCCCTAATGCCCGCTGTACGAGTATGGATATCATTGCGATAGTGGCCACTACGTCAGTGACGATTGGCGGTACGGGTAATAACTCATTAAAACTCAAAATATCAGGGTATGAGAATGACACCAAGACCTGTGTCGCCGGTGGCCGTTGTACTATTATCTCGGTCGCCGGTTATAGTGGGGTGTGTAGTGCTACTTCAACTGAGGGTGTTCTTAAACGCGAAATATTGCTAGAATTCTAGCAATGAATACTGCAAAAGCCAAAAATGACAGGCTCGTAAAACTGCGTACGCTTATAGCGCATCATCAGCACCTGTACCACACCGTTGATGCTCCTGAAATTACGGATGAAGCGTACGACTCATTATTGCGAGAACTAGAAACTCTGGAGGTAAAAATAGAAGGTCAGACTTCAGTAGTCAGTAGTGCCATTGGAGCCAATGTCAGCACGGCTTTTTCAAAGATAATTCACAAAGAGAAACAATGGTCGTTTGATAAAGCCTTTACCTTTTCGGAGTTAGCCGACTGGATAGAACGCCTCCATAAACAAATTAATGCGGCTGATACCAAAGTAGCGACGCTGGTGTATGTGGCCGAACATAAAGTTGACGGCTTAAAATTAATTCTGACCTATAAAGATGGCTCATTAGCACAAGCTACTACTCGTGGTGATGGGGTAACGGGAGAAGATGTGACACATACTGCAAACACAATCAAAGATATCCCCCAAACACTCACCGCTGCGCTAGATATTACAGTAATTGGTGAAGTTTGGCTGGCTGAATCTGAGTTTGCGCGCATAAACAAAGAACGTGCCAAAAGCAGTGAGGTGTTATTTGCTAATCCTCGTAATGCCGCCGCTGGGTCGCTCAGGCAACTGGACCCTGCCGTTACCCGCAGTCGAAATCTTTCAATGTTTTGTTATGATATTGATTACATTGATGTAAAAAAGAGCAGTTTACTGATCCCGACAACCCAGATGGAGGAATTGGCAATGCTTAAAAAATTAGGACTGAACGTGAACCCTAACGCGACACAGTGCGCGACCCCAAAAGAAATTGAAGCTTTTTATACAACTTGGAATAAAAAAAGAAAAACACTTACCTACGGAATTGATGGAGTCGTTGTCAAAGTAAATGATATAAAAACTCAGAAATTGCTCGGGTACACTGCGAAAGCGCCACGTTTTGGTATTGCGCTTAAATTCCCCGCTGAGCAAGTCACGACTGTCGTCGAGTCAATTGAGTTACAGGTGGGTCGTACGGGCGTGATTACTCCCGTGGTGCACCTGACGCCGGTATTTGTTGATGGTTCAACAGTAGCTCGCGCCACACTGCACAATGAAGACCAGATCAAGCGTCTCGATATTAGAGTCGGCGACACAGTTATTTTGCAAAAAGCGGGAGACATTATTCCTGAAGTAGTGGCCGTCGTGATGGAGCTGCGTCCGGCTAAAACCAAACCCTATCGTTTTCCAAAGCGGGTGGCTCTATGCGGCGGTGATGGCTCAATTGAACGTATTCCTGGCGAGGCTGCCTATCGGTGTGTGACACTCGATTCTGATTTTCTGCATTTTAAACGACTTCACTACTTTGTTTCCAAAGCGGGCCTTAATATTGATGGGGTAGGGCCACGTATTATTGACCAGCTACTTGAGGCCAACCTCATAACAGATGCGGATGATTTATTTACCTTGACAGTAGAACAGGTCGAAGCTCTGCCTGGCTTTAAGCGTAAGGCCGCCGCGAATGTCATTACAGCCATCACCAATGCCCGAGTACAGCCGTTGTCACGTTTTATAGCAGCCCTGGGTATCGATCAGGTGGGTGAGGAAACCGCTCGGATTATTACCCAACGCTTTTCTAGTATCGACGCTCTTCTGGGGGCGAGCAGGGAAGCTTTGGCTCAGATTCATGGTGTGGGCGAGGTAGTGGCGGGCGCGCTCATTAATTGGTTTACCCAACAAAAAAATAAAGATACCGTATTGCGATTGTGTCAGCATATTACCTTTGTTGAATCAAAAATTACTTCCAACAGCAGTATCTTTTTCGGTAAAACATTGGTACTTACCGGTACTCTTGTGAGTACTACACGTGATGAGGCCAAGGAGCTTATCCGTGCAGTGGGTGGAAAAGTTGCGAGTAGTGTCTCTAAAAAAACGGACTACGTAGTAGTGGGTAGCGAGGCGGGCAGTAAAGCTACTGAAGCGACAGCGCTGGGTATTGCGATGCTGACTGAAGCAGAGTTTCTGACCCTAGTAGCGGGGCAATAATTTTGTGGTATGATGCGGTGATTATGACAAAAGATGAAATCCGCACGCTGGGACGACTGTCTCGGATCGCGCTATCTGATACTGAAGTAGAAACCTTTAATCAAGAAATTGAGTCTATTCTTGAATATGTAAGTACGGTAAAAAATATTGCTGGGGGAGATAGTATGGCTGAGCCAGCCCTTGGTGCCCGCTATAATGTACTGCGCCCTGATCTGGTTACTAATACTCCGGGTGAATATACCGAAGCTATGTTGCGCGCGATGCCAAAAACGAGCGGACAGTACTTGTCGGTAAAAAAGATTTTAAAACAAACGGATTAATATGAATATCGCAAATCTACGAGCCCAGTTTATAGCCGGCAATTTTACCCCAACCATGCTGGTGGAGCAGGCCTTTTCCGTAATTTCAGAAAAAGATTCTGCTATTAATGCTTTTTTGGCAACCTACAAAGACGACGCGCTGGCGCAGGCTAAAATTGCGACCAAGCGTTTTGCGAAAGAGGGAAATGATGCGCCAGCCTTGCTCGGTATACCCGTGGCATTGAAAAATAATATTTTGCTAAAAGGCACCAACGTCACCGCCTCCTCAAAAATACTAGAAAATTATGTGGCTACCTACGACGCTACTATTGTCACCCGTCTAAAAGAAGCCGGAGCGATTATTATCGGTGCGACTAATATGGACGAGTTTGCGATGGGTGGCTCAACCGAAAATTCAGCCTTTGGTCCGACTAAAAATCCTCATGATCTCACTCGAGTTCCCGGTGGTTCTTCGGGTGGGTCAGCGGCCGCAGTAGCTATGGGAGCGGTACCGGTAGCTATTGGAACTGATACCGGTGGATCAGTCCGTCAGCCAGCGAGTTACTGTGGTGTTGTTGGCTTTAAGCCGACCTATGGTGCGGTCTCGCGGTATGGGCTGGTTGCTATGGGTTCATCACTTGATCAGGCAGGGCCACTCACCAACACGGTGGCTGATGCAGAATTGGTGCATAGTATTATGGCTGGGCTAGATCCAAGAGACGCCACCACTATCGCCCTTGATACCTACCCCGAAGTACCTAAAAAAGAGCACTATACCTTTGGTGTGCCACGATCCTTCTTTGCCACTGGTGTGGATGCTGACGTTCTGGATTTGTTTGAAAAAAAGCTCGCTGCTCTCAAAGAGGCTGGTCATACAATTGTCGATATTGAACTCCCAATGTTTGAGGCTGGTTTAGCGGCGTACTACATTGTGATGCCCGCTGAAGTGTCGTCTAACCTAGCTCGCTTTGACGGCATTCGTTACGGACTTTCAGCTGACGGAGCTGACTTACTCTCGGTCTATGAGAATAGTCGCGCAGCTGGTTTTGGCGCCGAAGTTAAACGCCGTATTTTACTTGGCACCTATGTTTTATCGTCAGGGTACTACGATGCGTATTATGGCAAGGCTGAATTGGTGCGTACTAAAATGCGTGAGGAATTAGCAGTAGTTTTTTCTACAGTTGACTGTATTGTCACACCGACCGCTCCCACGCCCGCCTTTGTGCTGGGTTCCCAGTCAGATCCATTGTCAATGTACTCGCAAGATATCTTTACGGTACCTGTCAACCTAACCGGAGTGCCGGCTATTTCAGTACCGATGGGAACTGTGGAGCGCACAGGGGTAGCGCTACCGGTTGGGGTACAATATATAGGTCCACACGGTGGAGACCTTCGCCTCTTTGATATTGGTAAACGTAACTACGATAACACCTTATAATTATTTTTTATGGAAGACACTGTCAATGCTACTTCTGGCGCTCTACAAGTTATCGGTTTTGATTTGCTCACACCGCTCCTGCGAGCCTTATTTGGTAGTGATGGTTTGATTGGTGGCTTTAGCCAAGACGGGGTATTAGGTTTTTTAAATAGTGTTTGGTCAGGCTACGTCGTGCTTGCTTACCTTTGTTCCTTTGTGTTTTTAGTTCTCTACTTGTATGCAGCTATCCAGGCAGAAAAATTTCAAGACATTGAACATGATTTGGTACATGCTGAGGAAGAAGCCTATGCCATGAAAATGTCAGGCGGTATAAAATCAGATAAATTTGCCGAACTCCAAGCTCATCTAGAGTCACAAAATCCCAATGACTGGAAGCTGGCTATTATCGAGGCTGATATTATTTTAGACGATACCCTAAAACGCCAAGGCTACGCCGGCCCTACTCTTGGTGACAGACTCAAGAGTATCTCGCCCGAGGCGCTCCATTCAATCCGTGACGCCTGGGATGCCCATATGGTACGTAACAAAATCGCTCACGCTGGCGCTGATTTTGTCTTGACCCAAAAAATCGCCCGCGAAACCATCATGCAATACGAACGAGTGTTTAAGGAGCTAGGAGTTGGAGATACTCCAGGAGGGCATCACTAGAAATATTATAAACGTAAAATTCCTGTCAATAATGACAGGAATTTTACGTAATGTTGCAGGTGAGAAGTAACTAAATGTTACTTCGCAAGACCTTGCCTACTATTTTGTAAAAATAGTGACAAGGTGTGCAGATTCTGTAAGAATCCGGAATCGAGTCACCAGTTACTAACTAAAATTGTTCACTTCGTTCCAATTATAGTAAGTGCTGTCGACCCCACCTCGCTCGTCTAACGACATCGCTGTGGTCGTTCGATTCCGGACGAACGTGCAGCAGTGCACGTTCTAACCCGCAACACGAGAAAACCCTCAAGCAAAGCTTGGGGGTTTTCAATCGTGTTGCGGGTTCCGGAATCGAACCGGAGTCTGGAGGTTATGAGCCTCCCGAGGTACCTCTCCTCTAACCCGCTATAAATTCAGTTCCAAAAGTATACACTGATTTTTAGTTTTGTCTATTTTGGATCCAAAGTGCTATACTTGGAACCTATGCAATGTGTCATTTTAGCGGCAGGAAAGGGAACGAGGTTGCGACCATTAACCGATACTACTCCAAAACCGCTCGTGAAGGTGGCGGGGAAAGCACTTCTTGATCATATTGTGGAGTCGCTGCCGAGTGCAGTGGATGAGCTCATTATCGTGCACGGTTATTTAGGCGAACAAATTATTGCTCACTGTGGCAGTGAATACATGGGACGAAAGGTAACCTATGTCCATCAAGTTGAACAGAAAGGGACCGCAATGGCCTTGTGGTTATGTAAAGATTTACTTAAGGGCAGATTTCTATTTCTTTTTGCTGACGATATTCATGGCAAAGACGATCTAGCCCGAGCCACTTCTTTTACACGAGCACTGTTAGTTGCTCAAGTTACTAACCCCGAAAAGTTTGGGATTGTGGTCCGAAATCCAGACGGCACGTTGGGTTTGATGATTGAAAAGCCAGAGCATGCTCCAAGTAATTGTGCGAGTACAGGTGCTATGGTTTTGGATGATCATATCTTCGAGTTTGAACCCCAGACAGTCGTAAAAGATGAATATTACCTCACCGAAGTAATTGAACGGTATGCACAGAAATATCCAATTGCCATAGTGGAGCAAAATCTCTGGATACCCATTGGTTACCCCGAAGACATCGAAAAAGCGGAAGCAATCTTAGCTACTCAAAAGTAAATCCCGGCACATTGTTTTTAGAGGTTGATAGAGCCTACTTTAAGTGGTATTCTATCGCCACTAACCAATTGTCGAGGTAGCTCAGCTGGTAGTAGCACCGCACTCATAACGCGGAGGTCGCGGGATCGAAGCCC
>JAYVIL010000013.1:0-2288 GCA_043770255.1 Candidatus Kaiserbacteria bacterium | reverse complement strand
GCTGGTCATCGGGAATGCCAAATGTACCCATAAGTTTTTGCACCCGGGCCCCACCAAAAATACGCATAAGCGAGTCCTCCATGGAAACAAAAAACTGGGTGGTTCCCAAATCACCCTGCCGACCGGAACGCCCTCGCAACTGATTATCAATCCGTCTCGCTTCATGACGTTCAGTCCCTAATACAAATAGTCCACCTAACTCTTTGACTTCTGTCGCTTCATCTACAGTGGCGTTTGGTCCACCGAGTTTAATGTCGACCCCCCGCCCGGCCATATTGGTCGCTAAAGTCACCGCTCCTTTACGCCCCGCATTAGCGATAATCTCACCTTCCCGTTCGTGGTTTTTAGCATTCAACATTTCGTGAGCGACACCGGCTTTTTCTAAAGCAGCCGACAACCGCTCATTTGATTCAATTGAGGCAGTACCAATCAACAGTGGTTGTTGTGTGCTATTAATCTCTTTTACTCGATCGATGATCGCGGTGAATTTTCCGGTCTCATTTTGGAAAATAAGATCATTTAAGTCTGCTCGCTTCACAGTACGATGGGTAGGTACAGGCACTACTTCTAATTTATATACTGTATAAAACTCTTCTTGTGAGGTCAGCGCTGTCCCGGTCATACCAGCGAGCTTGTCGTACATTCTAAAATAATTTTGGTAAGTTACTGATGCATACGTACGTGACTCACGTTGAATTTGTACACCTTCTTTTGCTTCAACAGCTTGATGTAAACCATCTGACCACCGGCGGCCTGGCTGCATCCGACCGGTAAACTCATCGACAATGACTACTTCGTTATCGCGCACAACATACTCCTTGTCTGCATTGTATAGGGCCTTTGCTTTTACTGCGGTCTCGAGATGATGTACATACTTGATACCTTTATCAGTATAAATATTATCAATGCCCAGCATTTTTTCGGCTGCTTCAATACCCGCATCAGTGAGCGTCGCGCTACGGAGTTTTTCATCTACGGTAAAGTGTTCTCCTTGTTTCAGGCCGCGTGCAATTGTCGCAAACAACTCATACAAATTTTCTGAGTCAGCTGCGGGCGCAGAGATAATAAGCGGAGTCCTCGCTTCATCAATCAAAATGGAGTCAATTTCATCAATAATAGCAAAGTGATGTCCTCGTTGTCGCACATGTTCAGCTTCAAATTCAATGTTATCGCGCAAGTAATCAAAACCAAATTCACTATTTGTACCATACGTGATATCGGCACTGTAGGCTTCTTTTCGAGAACACGGTCGCAGGAAATCATAGATTATTTTATACGAACCCGTCTCGTCACGCTCAGCATCCTTTTCTAAATGATTAGCATCGTAAAGATATGAACCACTGCCATTGATGATTCCAACACTTAGACCCAGAGCGGCATAAATTTGCCCCATCCAGACACCATCACGACGTGCCAAATAATCATTTACGGTCACCACGTGTACACCAGTACCAGTCAAGGCATTTAAATACGCGGGGAGCGTACCGACTAATGTCTTTCCTTCACCCGTACGCATCTCAGTAATCTTTCCTTGATGGAGCAAAATACCACCCAGGAGTTGCACATCAAAATGACGCATGCCCATAGTTCGCTTACTCGACTCTCGCACCAGCGCAAATGCCTCAACAGTCACCGCTTCAAGCGACTCACCAGCTGCTACGCGCGCCTTTAGTGCCTGGGTAGCCAACACCAGCTCAGCGTCAGTTAGTTTGACCGTATCTGCCTCTCTGGCATTTATTGCTGCCACTATAGGCGCTAGTGCCGCGAGCTCTTTCTCATAGCTTGGACCAAAAAATCTATCTAAAAATGACATAATTCGCCTAGTATATATGTTTTTCACTGTAAACACAAAAAGCAAAACCACTCCCTGTGGGAGTGGTTATGCTATAAAGCGCACGCGCAAATGTTTTATTTCTTGCGTGCTGGTGCTTTTTTTGCTGCCTTCTTTACTACTTTCTTAGTAGCCTTCTTTACTACTTTCTTTGCAACCTTCTTAGCAACCTTCTTAGCAACTTTCTTAACGGCTTTCTTTACTACTTTCTTTACCGCTTTCTTAGCTACTTTCTTTTTTGCTACTGCCATAAAAATTTTTTGTGGTGAGAATTTTAGTGATAAATTTCGACCGCATGACACCCTCGCTTTTTCAAAGAACTAATCAATGAGAAATGTCTGCTTACAACTATTATCCCTCGTAAAAATATTTAGCACAATTTTATTTAAAATAAAAATGTGGATAAGATTTTTTAAAAAAATTTTATTAAAAATTAAATTTCAGTAACTTCTTGTTC
>JAYVIL010000012.1:0-2298 GCA_043770255.1 Candidatus Kaiserbacteria bacterium | reverse complement strand
CAAATCAGCTATTTTATTTCCAATGTTTTCCATACAAATAATTTATTACGTTTTGAATATAGCATATCTGCTATATAGTTGCTAGCTATAGATTGGTGGAAAAGTGCGCTTGGTGGTAGACTATGGTCTATATATGTTCGATAGATTCACACCAAAAATCGGAATTGACCTCGGTACCACCAACGTCTTGGTGTTTGTGCCTGGACAAGGAATTGTATTAAACGAACCGTCAGTGGTGGCGGTAGGCGAAAATAACCAAGTGCTCGCAGTAGGGGCTGAAGCTAAAAAAATGATTGGCCGAACGCCCGACACTATTCGGGCCTACCGGCCAATGAAAGACGGGGTGATTGCAGACTACAGGGTGACCGAGGCGATGCTGCGGTACTTTTTGCAAAAAGCTCTCAGTCGCTACAATATTTTTAAACCAGACGTGATGGTGTCGGTGCCAGCAGGAGTGACTTCAACCGAGAGGCGGGCGGTAGTGGAGGCCACTATCAAGGCCGGGGCTCGTAACGCGTATGTGGTAAAAGAGCCAATCCTCGCTGCCATCGGCGCCGGGGTGCCTATTTATGAACCGCAGGGACACATGATTGTTGATATCGGAGGCGGTACGATTGACGTAGCGGTGATTTCACTCGGTGGGATTGTAGCGGCAAACTCGGTTAAATGTGCCGGCAATCGCATTGATGCCGCAATCATTAACTTTGTGAAAAAAACGCGCAACTTATCAATTGGTGAAAAAACAGCAGAGGAAGTAAAAATTAAAGTTGGTTCAGCGTTGCCACTGGAGGAGGAGCTCGTGATGGAACTCAAAGGCCGGGATGTGTTTACTGGATTGCCACGGACAACTGAAATTAAAACCAACGAAGTTGTGCGCGCGATTTCGGTAGAGTTGCGTGAGATGATCAAAGCCATTAAAGACGTTTTCCAAGATACTCCACCAGAGTTGGCGTCAGATATTATTGATGGGGGAATTATCATGACAGGCGGAACTTCACAGTTACGGAATTTTCCTGAGTTGGTGAAGAGACGGACGGGTGTGAAGGCACAGTTGGCGGATCAGGCGTTGTTTTGTGTGGTTAAAGGCACTGGTGTAGCGCTTGAACATTTGACGACTTATAAGAGGGCAATATTAACTAAGCGCTAGGACCGCTTACTTCACGGCATCTGCGTTGTTGCTCGGTCACTCACTTGTTCACCGTACAAAAAGTACGGCTCACGCGCTTGCTCTGTCGCGCCTAGCATCTACCATAAATTAAGGAGTCCTTGAGTGTGGTTAGAAGCGGGACGTTTCTTATGTGTCTTTGTCACTACATCCAAATAACCACTTCGTCTTAGCGTTGTTTGGTAGCTACAGCAAACTACCCAGCTGCTGCTTGCCTGGCAAGAAACACACAATAAACAATTTTATTTAAATCCTCGCGCTCGGTACAATAAAGGCAAGACCTAAACGTCTTTGCGAGGTCGCAACCGAAACAATCCAGGAATAATGTGAGGTTCACAACTTACCCCGTCTCATACTGCGGGAGGGTCCATTCACGATGGATTACTTCACTGAGGTTCGCAAAGACGGTAATGGTGTGAGGGGTCACAAATTTTATTTGATATTAATCCTTTATAGGGTAGGATTATTGATGTTGGGTGCAGGGAACTGTTTGTTCTCATTATTTATATATATTGAATATGGATACATTAAGTATTAAGACGTTTGGGGTGATTTTGATGATGTTGTGTGCGACGGCGCTGGCAGTGCGGAAGAACCATACGTTTGAAACGCGGTGGGAATTCTGGGGACTCTTGATTGGTGGTCTGGCACTGCTGTTTATTATTCCAGTGACTACGATGCCGATTAATTTTATTTTGGCGTTTGTGTTCGCCATTATTATGGGGGCACTGATTGGTCCGGGGATCAAAGGCATGATGATGAGTTATGTGGTGCGTAAACAGTTGGAGCAGCAAGGTCACACGAAAGCATCTCTTGCCGCTATGCCGGCCGCGGAACACGAAGCTCTGGTTCAGAGTATCGTGGGGGATATTAATAACCCAGCCCGCGATTCGATTGTGCGAGACTGGAACAATATTATCGGACTGGCCTTGTATGGTACTGGTGGGATGACGCTTATTACGGCAGCAGCAGTTTCGATTCTGGATATTGATTTCTCATTTTTGGGATTTGGATTGTTTGTGGCTTTGGCGGGACTGATTGTGATGGGATTACTCAACTATTTTTTCTTCAAAAGTCCACTCATGCGGTTGGTTGGTTCGTATATTGGGGCGGTAGTGTTCTCACTCTACCTG
>JAYVIL010000011.1:0-2351 GCA_043770255.1 Candidatus Kaiserbacteria bacterium | reverse complement strand
TGTAGTTTCTGCTGGAGCTGGACGCAATTTTTTGGAGTTTGTTTTAGGAATTATTAAGGGTGCGGGCGCTACGCATAGATCACAATTTCCACAATTATCACTGGCAAAATCTTCATTAAAATAACGAAGCAGGAATTTACGCCGGCAACTCGTCATCGTTCCGTACTCTACAGACTGATTGAGGTTGTTTTGCACTTGCACCTTTTCTTCATTGTCGGCCATTTGCCTGATAAAGTAATCGTGTTTAAATTTATCTGACGCCGAGTAGAGGAGAACACAGCGGGCTGGTAGTCCGTCACGACCGGCTCGGCCAGTTTCTTGGTAATAGCCTTCGATAGATTTAGGGAGACTATGGTGAATAACCAATCTCACGTCTGGTTTGTCGATACCCATTCCAAAAGCGATGGTGGCGACCATAATATGAATGCCATCCTTGATAAACTTTTCTTGATTGTCTCGTCTACGGTCGGCAGATAACCCCGCATGGTAGGTGCCGGCATTGTGCCCATAGGCATTTAATTTTTCAGCAATGTTTTCCGTGTCCTTACGCGAGAAGCAGTAAATGATCACACTCTCGCCTGGATAAGCATGTATCAGCGCTAAAATTGTTTTGAAAGAATCTTTTTTAGGGAGGACTTCATAGCTGAGATTTGGGCGATTGAAACTAGACGTGAATATTTGCGGGGTAGGGAGGTCGAGTTGGCGCACAATATCTGCCCGGACTTTGGCGGTGGCAGTAGCAGTCAGAGCAATAATGGGAATATTGGGAAACTTACTGCGCAGGAATTTTAAGTTACGGTATTCGGGTCTAAAATCATGTCCCCATTCGGATATACAGTGAGCCTCATCAATCGCAAATAAACTAATGAGTAGGGTACGGAGCAGTGATTCAAATGAAGCGAGCGCTAAACGTTCCGGCGCAATATATAGAATCTTAATGTGCCCCGCTTTCACTTTTTCAATTGTAGCGAGTATCTCAGCTGCCGTCATGCTGCTATTTATCATGGCGGCACTAATGCCAATCCCGAGGAGCGCATCTACCTGATCTTTCATGAGTGAAATGAGTGGTGAGACGACGATAGTAATACCCTCTTGGAGGAGTGCCGGCAGTTGAAAGCACAGCGACTTCCCGCCACCTGTAGGCATAAGCACAACACAGTCTTTTTTCTCCATCACCCGCTCAATAATTTCTTGCTGGAGTGGCCGAAAGGTATCGTAGCCAAAGTATTGTTTGAGCGTTGAGTGCATAATGAGTACTAGTATATACTAAGGGTATATTTATGGTATCAACAAATAAAAAAGCTGTACTTGCAGGAGGATGTTTCTGGGGTGAGAACTGGGGTGGGACCCAGTTCGCAAGACCTTGCCAAGTATTTTTGCAAAAAATACTGACAAGGTATACTGCTTCTGTAAGAAGTAGAAGACTTTTGTAATTAACATCTATGTATAAAAAAATTGTACTTGCAGGAGGATGTTTCTGGGGCTTAGAAGACCTCCTCCGTGATCAAACCGGAGTAGTCACCACTGAAGCCGGCTACACAGGTGGAACAAACGATAATCCAACCTATCAAAATCACCCCGGTCATGCTGAGGCAGTTGAAATTACCTATGACCCAGCAGTTATTTCCTATAAGCAACTTCTCGACTTCTTTTTTCAGATTCATAACTCAACCACACGTAACCAGCAAGGAAATGACCGAGGAACTGCGTATCGATCGGCTATTTTTTATGCTGATGAGACAGAAAAAATTATTGCCGAAGAAATGATTAAAATTGTGAATGATTCAAAACGTTGGGACGCTCCCGTTGTGACAACCCTTGAACCCCTTGCAACGTTCTGGCCAGCAGAGGACTACCATCAGGATTATTTAATAAAAAATCCGGGCGGGTATACCTGCCATGCGGTTTATTTCGATAGTTATTTGAAGTAGGGGAAGATGAGAGATTCGGTCACGAATCACTAAGTATAATCATGCACTTCGTGCAGATTCTACTAAGTGTTCTCGACCCCACCTCGCGGTTTCTTTTCTAGGAAGAAAAGAAACATCGCTGCGGTTTTCGAATCTCACCGCGAGTGACATTAGTCACTCGCTCATCTTCCGCCTAATAAAATAACCGCCCAATTGAGAGCGATGAGAGATTCGATCGTTACACGATCAGTACCCGTTGTCGCTTTTTTTCCAAAAGAGCTGGCAACGGCTTCGAATCTCTCATCTTCTCGCAAAATACAACAAAACCCAAACAAAGCCTATGCTTTGTTTGGGTTTTGGTATTTGCGGAAGATGAGAGATTCGAACTCTCGGGCCACTTTCGCAGCCGACAGTTTAGTAAACTGTTGGTTTAAACCACTC
>JAYVIL010000010.1:0-2354 GCA_043770255.1 Candidatus Kaiserbacteria bacterium | reverse complement strand
ACATTCCGTGGGCAATTGCAAAGACACAGTGTGCAGACGGGTCACCGATCATCGGGTTCTATGGTAGCAAGACCGCCATTGCCGATATGGCAGCGTATTCAATCCTGATAGATAGACTAGGCTTCGCCCTTAAGGCAGAATACGGTACTTCAGCCAGTGAATTTCGCTACAAAATTGGAGCCGAGTACAATGGATCAGAAGCGTCATGTATGACGTTTGATGAGTATAAACAATACTATAGTGCCACCTACAAAGCCCTCGCAAAGCATTTTCCTAATCCAAAACTAATGCCGTATGAACACGCCGGTTCGATGACCAGCCGTTTTGATACAACGCAGCTCTATGAGTGGCTAGTGCAAAATAACATGACGCCGGTATCCATACCGTTTAGTACGCACAATATATTTATGGCCGGAAGCAAATCCAATATCGATAGCACAATCAATGGATTCGAAAATCGCTATAAAAGTGTCTATACGAAAGTGCCGTCACTAAAGGGTGTCATAAAGCCATCGATTGCTCAATTTGGAGTATTAGGCTCGCTAGAAGGACCCTTTGACTCTGCGGAATCAATCGGACATCTAGACATGTTTTCCGGATCGTACGCCTTTCAGAGTCTGATGCGTGAGCGTAAAAATATCGATCTCGATTACAGTTTCCATTGGGACGTTATGGATCCTATTAAAACCTCCGCCGGCCCCGACTATCCTTTGACGACCGGCACCAGTTTTGTGTACCAGATTCTTGATAACCTCGTGGGTTCAGATATGTTTTCGGTGACTACCTCCCAGGTTCCTGAAGTGCTTGGTTCTCGCGGGTATTCAGTACTATTTAAAAAAGGTTCTGAATACTATTTGGTGGTATCAAAACATACTGATCGTACAGTCACCAATAAAAATTCATCTGTCTACGTGACTATACCACCTGGTATTTTGCCTGAAGGTACTGGTTTTACTCTGGCTATGACCGCTGCCAATAATGGAAATTTACCAGTCCGTAAGGTACTTGATGCAATTGGTGCCGGGTCAATCCCTGGTGTTGGTGTAAAAGAAATGTACAAAACCCCTGCCATGTTATCAAACACTAGACTAATGATTGCTCCAACCGATAGCAGCAATATCTTTGTGGCTATCCGCAAAGTCGGTGATGCCATCTATAAAAATCCGACTGTAAATCAAAGCGTTGTATCAGCGACCCGGTCACTTTTTACTTTGAAACCGTATAGCTCCACGTTACTTAAATCAAATGCTGGCGGTGGGTACACGCTTAATGCCCTGCGTTTTGATGACAATGAAATCAAGGTATTCCAATTGACTCCTCTCCCCGCACCACTAAAAGCAACTCAAGGTAAATCCTTGTCGTTTAGCCCCAATCCATGTGTCGTAACCGGAACAAGTACAACCTGTACTGTTATAGCTAGTCTCAGTAATTCTACCGCTAAACCTCAGCAAGTATGGGTCAAAGTAGATGGTAAAGAGTCACTCATGTTGTGCAGTGCCACGAGCGTAAAGCGTTCGGTTAGTTGGATTGTACCTAGCAAGCAATATACCTTTACGGTACATGCCGCTACCGGATGTACAGTAAATGATCGGAAAGAAGTTCTCGAAACGGTATCAACCTACGGCTCACGGTAATTCGAATTCTGAGGAGTTGGTGTCAGGATAGTACTGTTCACTTCCTTCGTTCATTACATTCACTGCGGAAGCGGAGGGATTTGAACCCTCGATTTGGTTTCCCAAATGCTGGTTTTCGAAACCAGTGCCTTCAGCCAGCTCAGCCACGCTTCCAGGTGGGGCGTCAATTACTAGGTAGTGCAAAAGTATATCATTAGGCAGTGAAATGTAGAATTATGTGATATTTTCACTAACAATGCACACACACTTATGCTGGTACTTATGTACTGATTTATACCGGGGTTACCCACCGCTTTATCCACCTGTTGTGCACAGTTACTAGGAAAAATAACGTTATTTTATTAGATTGACGCAATCTGTAGATATGAGAAAGTGTTACTAGGTTTGCGTGGTGGTGAATTTCTCCATATTAAAAACCTTTCAAGGTTTTGGGGCACGCAGGCCAAATCTCTACGTTGTACAAAAGCAAAAGGCGTCCGCAAGGATGCCTTTTGCTTTTGTGTATAAAAACACGCAGTGCTATATACTTCAGTCAATATTTGGGTTGATCCAGGTTACGCTCGGGTTTTTAGGTGGACGTAGATATCCTCGAGTGCTTTGACAGCGTCTCCGGCAGCGATGTTGTTTTGGTGGTATTTTACATTAGTGCAATCACCAGCTGCCCAGATGCCGGGGGTAGTCGAGCTTTGAGTCCAGGGGTCGATTTCGACCCGACCGTAG
>JAYVIL010000009.1:0-18776 GCA_043770255.1 Candidatus Kaiserbacteria bacterium | reverse complement strand
AATTAGCTATTTTGAGGAGACATATCGAGATATGTTGACGAAAAAGAGGTAATTTGCAGCCAAACATTTGGAATCTTTTGGCTGGCTATGGGGTTAGTGGGTGAGCTCTTAGTTACGTTACTGTCAAATTCGTATACTCGATACACATTTGACGCTGTAGGTCATCTTCAGGATTAAATTTCCCCAACATAATAATGCGGAAATATTCTGGATTTGTCTCAAACATCTGCCAAATAGCTCGATTTCCTTCATGATAAATTTTATCACGCAGTAAACAGCAGCCCGGAATTGATGGATTTCCTCCGCGAAAAATTCGTACCGTACAATTCCACGCTCTCTCTTCAGCGATCGTCTGATTTTGCTGACGCTCACTTTTACGATCTAATCGATCAAGGAAATACGCTTTTAAAAAATTAAACGTTTGATTAAAATCTTTCGGAGAACCGTCTACGGTACCTTGCGCATACGCGAGAGCTAAATATTTATCAAAACCACCATAATAATGAAATTTGTTTCCCAGTAGCTGTGACCGCATTATTGCCAGACCTTCTTCAATAATTTGATTACCCGCTAGACCAATGCTGTATAGTTGCAGCTTGTTATGTTTACCCTGCTCTCGTCTGTACACATGAGTCCCAATTTCATGCACAAATAATTTTCGCATCCGTTTTGCTTTCATCTTTAAATTCGGGGGAATTTTAATGGTTCGAGATTTGTGGGCTACGAGGAGAGCCATCACACTGGTATCAATTACTGCCCGCCACTCTGGCATGGTAGCCAGGAGGCTTTCGTTCCACACAGCAACAATGTTTTCACTTGAGTACACAACATCCGGTACGACTGCGATATCTGGACCCTTCACAACTTGGCGTGCTTTATCAAACAAAGCCTGCGAAGGTACAACTGGCAGCTCTGACAAATTAATATGGGACATTTCATTTAGAACACTGGTTTTTCGCTGCACCACTGACAATAGCTCATGTGCAAAATCTTGATTCACCTCTCCATACAGTTTGCGATTCAGCTCATTAAACGCATTCCAGTCACCCTGAACTGAAGCTAACAGAATTTCCTGCTCTAAAATCAATTCCGCTAAGCGCCCCTTATACAGCTCAGCTATTGACTTATTCGATTCTTCCTGACATACTTGCTCGCGCAATTGCAATAAAGCAGCAAGGGCGACCTTTATTGAGCTTATATCCAATGTCGAATACCTAAATACTGGATTATAGCCATCCTCTTCTATTACTTTAATTTTTTCTAGAGCTAAAAAAGCAGAATCGAGCGCCAAACTATGAAGTAGCAAAGGACGTTTAATAGACTTCAGCGCCAAAAACCAACGCGCATCAAGTGCTTCCGCCGCTATTGTAGTATTTCTCACTGACATACGACCTTATTTATACAGTAAACTATTCAAATCGCAACGTTAAAAACATTTTACTATGAGTACTAAAATTTCCAATTTAAAGATTTTAAAAAATGCGGCCAAAAAATTTGGCTATTCGTTTGGTCTCGTCGATAAAGGCTACTCTGAAGCAATATACGTCACAGATGGTGAAAAGTATTTTATTGCCCGCTCAAAAACAAAATATGGAATGTACCCTATCAATCCAAAGTTTGCTGAACATTTAGCCGACGACAAATCTGTCACCAAGCGGTTTCTAAAGAAATTTGGTTTTCGAGTGATTCGTGGAAAAATATTTCACATCACAAACCCAGGGTTTACCGGAGCAGACATCAAACCAAAAGACACCGTCACTGCGTCGTACAAGTATGCTAAAGAAATTAATTACCCTGTCTTTGTTAAACCCAACACCGGATCAAGGGGGGCCAATGCCAGAATAATTTTTAATCAAATTGGATTAAAACGACACATTAGTAATCTTAAAAAAGACAATGTCGTCTCATTCTTAATTGAAAAATTTACGGTACGGCCTGAATACCGCATTTTTGTAGTGCTTGGTAAAGTCCAGTTTATGTACCGTAAACAGCGAGTAACGATTACCGGAACGGGACTTCACACTATAGAAGAACTGCTCGCAGAGCAAAACTTTCAGCCAGACAAAGAGTATCTCAAGAGTCTACTCAAAAAAGAACGAAAAACTATCTCGTCAGTCCTGGCCTCAGAACATGAGTTATTTATGCAAGAAACGGCAAATATTAGTTTGGGCGCAAAAATTACTGAATATCGAGAGATAGTACCAAAAAATGTACACGCATGGGCGAATAGTTTGTACAAAACTACCGGACTAGGTGTATTTGGTGTCGATATTTTTACCAAAGGTGCCTGGGACGATCCTAAAAACTATCTTATTATTGAGATAAACTCCAATCCAGCGTTGTCTGGAATCTATAGCAAGGGTCATAAAGAAAAAGCCCATAAAATTTGGAAGGCTATTATGGAAAGCTTTTTCAAAATGTAAATTTTTTGCATACTGTAACCTCATATTCTAGTGATAAAAATTCAAAATACTATTCCCAGTACTAAAAAAGAACGCTCCTACCGTTCAAATGCTAGTCTTATATATGCGGCCGCTAAAAGTCTCAACTACACTATAACCGAGGTAATGGTTAACGGTAAAAGAAATCTTAGTAAGTTTGGCTTTTACATTGAACACAACAATAAACGTTGTTATATTTCTGCAAAATCCTATTTTCCTCAGGTTCCTCGCTGGCAATTAGCGCTCATGGACAATAAACTTATTACGACTGCAATCCTAGAGCAGACTTCTTTCTCTAGTGTCAAGACGATTCTCTTTACGGGACAAAATAGTATCTCGCTGACTAAACTCAAAACACAAGTACTAGATCAGCCTTTACCAATTCTTATAAAACCTACGAGCGGCAGTGACGGCAGCGGTGTTGTTTTATGTTATACGAAAAAACAAACCACCGACCTTATAACCAGTTACTACAACAAAAACGAGATCTTTTTGGCACAACCATTTGTAAATAAAGATGAATACAGAATCACTGTGGTAGGTAAAAAAATAATGTTTGCCCATTTAAAAAAGTTCCCCACTGTCGTCGGCGACGGTGTGAAGACCCTTGCCGAATTAATCAGCACCGCTAAATATACTGATACATCGGTTATTGACCAAGAGTGCACTAAGAAAAAGGTAACCCTCAAATCTATTCTGAAAAAAGGTGTTACGTTCCAGACTCACATTACAAAAAAAAGCGATCCTTCTTTTTATATTACCAATAATTTTCCAGAAAAAATCAGTACCTGGGTCACAAAACTCTGTACTGATCTCGGAATTGATAGTGTTGGGATTGACGTATTTATCAAAGGTACATTTGAAAACCCAACCGACATTATGATTATTGAACTCAATAGTAAACCTAATCTCTGTTATATTACCCAATACTATAATGATAGGCAGACACCTTTTAACGTAGCGGTAAAAATTCTAGAAGGGTATTTTAATTAAATCCCAAACTGTACTTTTGGTGCTGCTTCGACTGTTGCGCCTTCTGTTGTGCTAGCGTCACCTTCTACCGGAATCACTTTCAAGGCTTCTCCAGGAAGACTAAAATCAACTTGGGGATTTACGGCAGCAGCAATCTTGGCTTTGAACTCATCATATGACTTATGGTCCATTTTTACACCATTGAGGTAAAAAGATGGCGTGCTAGTCAGGCCAAGTCCGCGTGCTTCCATCAAGTTGGCTTTTACATTATCAGCGAGCACACTGGCTTTTTGATGCTTAGCAAATAAATCCATATCAAGTCCGAGCTCGCTCGCATAGCGCGTAAAAAATCCGGTCGGGTTGCTACCTTTGCTCCATTCTGCTTGTTTGGCAAACAGGACGTCAGCGTATTCAAAGAATTTACCCTGCTGTCCGGCGGCTTCAGCTGCCCGAGCGGCTGGTTCAGCAAAAGGATGGATCTGAGTGAGTGGGTAGTGTTTGTATTCAAATTTAATCTTATCACCGTGCTCAGCCAAAACCTCGTTCAAGATAGGTTGAAATGCTCCACACGCTGGACACTGAAAGTCACTGTACTCGACAAGTGTCACCACCGCAGTGTCTCCACCCTTCTGGTGACTCTTAACAGTCACTCCTTCGTTGTATGTGCCTGACACGCTATTTGAATACCAAACCGAACCGCCAATTAACACCACCATTAAAACACCAATTACTACCCAAGGATTTTTCATATGGTATCTATTGTAGCAAATAAAATGGCTTTTTTTAATGCTATTAACCTTGCGAAACACAAAATTTTATGCTCTAATTATAAATAATAGGCTAACAAAAATCATTAACTTTAATTAAGCACATCGCAGCGATTACATGTTCCAGGAATTTGCCTTAGGAAAGGGCAAATTCGGAACTAAATTCAGAATAATCGCTAGCGCTCATTTCTTCATTTATTCATGGCAAAACGACCTTTCATTCGCAAACAAAAGAAGAAAACTCACGGTACCACCTTCTGGGACCAGGAGTATAAAAATGCTGACCACTTAAAACTCTCTACTGATCATAGCGAAGACCTAGAAAAATTTACGCGCTACATCATCCGCCAAAAACGAGGGGATGTTTTAGCACAGGGCGAATCGGTGCTTGATGTTGGCTGTGGTAACGGACGTAATATTATTTTCCTTGCACGCGAATTTGGACTCGAAGGTATTGGCTACGATATTTCTATCTCGGCAATTGATCAAGCCAAAGCTGCTTCAACTGATTTCAAAATTGCCTACACTGCGCGCTCTATTGCGGGACCACTGGATGTACCTGATAGTTCACAAAGTCTCGTACTCGATATGATGACGTCACACTTTTTAAACCAAAAGGAACGAACTTTTTTACGTGATGAAATCTACCGCGTACTCGTACCAGGTGGTTTCTTATTCATGAAAACATTTCTCGCTGACGAAGATTTGCACACCCGCAGGCTTCTCCGTGACTTCCCCGGCAAAGAATCTGGTTCTTATGTTCATCCCGTTATTGGGGTTGATGAGTATGTCTACTCTCTTGAAAACCTAACTGATTTTTTGTCAGAAAAATTTATTGTTCACAAAATCTATAAATCACACAGACATGTCCTCAAAGGCAAAGCCCGGAAACGCCGGACGGTTTCAATTTATGTCGAAAAAGACTACCAGTCGGATAGATAAAAATTGCATATTTCTTCGTTAGTCAGCACAAACAGATTTTCATCATACAAAAGTATGGCTCAAATATTTTTACTTATCCTTCTTGCCTCCACCCATTGAGTTATTTTACTTCGCAAGTTTGTAAAATAATTCGATGAGTCTTGCGAAATTGTTTAAAAACTTGCACACCTTGAACTGTATCAATTTTAATCAGCCCTAGTCTTTCTCCCGAATATCAATTATTAAACAAAAACAGTCTAGTCATACGATTAATCGTATGACTAGACTGTTTTGAAAATATTATGGTTCAAAATTAAATTAGGACTCATTTCTTACAGGAGCTGTCCACTCAGTTATATTTTCCAAAATATCTCACTAAACCTTGTAAAAGCTTTTAAGTACGCTTTCTTACCCCCGAATTAAATTTTAAAGCTATCTAACCTGAGCATCATTGTCGGGGACGGGAAATTCCATACCCACGTCACTGTGTCCGGTCACTTCACTACTCTGTACCGCCTCATCAGCTGGTGGATTTTCAGTTGGTGGCGTGTAGCCTTCTCGGACTGTACCCGGTTCAATATTTATTTTAACGGTCGGTACTGGCTCTACAATCACTTCCGTGGAATGAGTCAGCAAATACACATAATAGCCTCCAGCAATAATAATGAGCGTTTGAATGATGATAATTAGTTTCATATATTTACAGTATACAACCCCAAGTACAACTAAAGCGATCTGTAATTAACATAACCCTAATCTTTGAGCCTAGGGATTGAATCCCTAAGATTTTAAGCAAATTATGATTTATTTTTGCTTTTCGCGTCTTTTAACTGTTTGGAGATATAGTTTTTCCACCTTCTCCCGGGCCCAGGGGGTTTTGCGGAGAAATACTAGACTGGAATTAAGACTGGGTTTTTCTTGAAAGCATTTGATCTTAATCTTGGTACCGAGCGTTTCAAAGCCATACTCGGCAATTAAGGTCTCCAAAATCACCTTGAGGGTTATACCGTGCAGTGGATTTTTTGGCTGGGACAACATACTTCAGTAGTTACAGTCAGTATTATTCAGAGATTGGTTGCATACTCAAACTACCCAAATAATCCCCTTTCCCCAGAGTTGTACCGACCATACGAATAATCGCGTACGCAACAGTCTCGTGGAAGAAAAAATTTGGTAAGGCGAATTCAACTAAATAGTCTTTCCCTAATATAAATTGATTGGGGTAATACGGCATCATGACCTTGCGCACACCAGCATCGGCAAATTGCTCAGGGGTATAGGTAGATAAATGAGCAAGCACAACATCCATACGCGACTGAAGTTCCGCCACCGTTGTTTCTGTGTCTGGCAAGGCAATCGGGTCAATACCGCACAATCGAGCCGGGATGGCTTTGGCATTATCAGTCGCAATTTGAATTTGCTTGAGGAGCGGGAACATATCAGGCGCCAACGTCTGCGCTAAAAAATCTACTTCACTCATACCTGATGCGTGGGCATGTTCTACCCCTTTGGCGAGGATAGTTTTAAGATTCGTGACATTTTTAATGAGTAACGGAACGGTCATGTCAAAGTATGGTGCTTGCATAGAAAAATATCAATTTATAAGACCTCTAGTATACCGTATATCTCGAACTACACACTTTTGCCCGCAACAGCTCCTGTCGACCAACAAAGCTGGAGACCGTAGCCGCCTGAAGGACGGTTGATATCGAGCACATCTCCGACCAAATATAAACCAGGAACAATTTTTGATTCCATAGTTTTAAAATCTACCTCCGCCAAATCTACGCCGCCGGCAGTAGCCACTGCTTTATCTGTCCCCAGCAATCCCGTTATGGTAACTGGCAGAGCTTTAACCAACACCCCGATTCGCTTACGGTCAACTGCACTCACGCTATGAATCACAGCTTCTGCCTCAAGGTTCAGCACTGACAAAAGCGGAGCGACCAATGCTGTCTGTATGAGCTCACCTAAAACATTCTTGATTTTTTTATTGGGGTTATTTTGAAACGCACTCAAGAGTTCCGCTTGGATAATACTGGCATCAAATTGGGTTGCGAGATCTATTTTTACAACCACTTCTCCTTCCACCAACAGATCACCGATGACCTTACTTTGATTTAATATCAGGGGCCCGGACAAACCGACATGCGTAAACAATAATTTTCCCTGGGCCGACAGTTTCTTTTTGCCATCACAGTAGATAGCTATTTTAGCTTCAGGCAAACTAACTCCGCCGAGAGTCTTAACCCAATCTTCACGCGCAGTTACCGGAACAAGGGTCGTCGTGGCAGCGTGAATAGTGTGCCCGAGCACCGTAAGCCACGGCCAAGCATCTCCAGTCGAACCTGTTTCAGGGCGGGCCGTACCTCCGGTAGCGAGAACTACCTTGCGTGCGCGTATCTCTTCCCCGCCTTTAACCGTAATGATAAATTGTTCCTTGTGTTTTATAATGCCAGTCACCGCACTCTCCGTTTTTATCAGAACATTATGATGACGCAAATCATTGTACAGAACACCATAAACTGATTCCGCTTTTTCCGTTATCGGAAATAACCTACCTTCATTTTCCTCGATAAACGGCAAACCTCGTTTGTTAAAAAATTCGATAGTTTCAGTCACACCGTATTGCATAAAGGTGGAGAATAAAAACTTGCCTGCTTCTTTGTATTGACTGAGCATCTCCCGTACTACTGGTTTATTATTAGTGACATTACAACGTCCACCACCCGTGATTAAAAGCTTCTTGCCCAGTCCAGAGTTTTTTTCAAGCAATACGACCGATTTGCCTCGGGTCGCCGCTTCAATCGCAGCTGTCATACCAGCCGGACCACCACCAATAACAACAACGTCCCAGACGATAGCGTTTACCTTAGACGAAGAGACGTTGGCCATACATCAGTTTAATACGACAAGCCAAAATACCGAGGAAACAATACGACACTGCCGTCAGCAGTAACCCCCGTATGGTCAACGGGTAATTGCTCAGATGTTTTTGGCCACGGCACGGGCAAAGTGCCCATAAACGTTCTACGTCCGAACAACACATCAGCTACACCACCACCTTCAGTACCGGGGAGCCACGCAGCGACAAGTGCATTCCATGAATCAACTTCATTAGCAATCAGCAGCGGTCGTCCCGACACAATCACCACCACAACCTGAGCGCACGTCGCCTGCAAATTTTTTATCGCTTGCAAGTCAGTGTTGGATAAAACTGGGTACTCGCGATCACCCCAACCTTCGGCATATGGTGTTTCACCAACTACCGCTATACCAATCTGCGCTTTTTTACCCGCGCTCTTAAATTCTCCGGTCAAACTGTATTCGACATTTGTTTGTGGCGAAACAGTATCTTTAATACCCGCCAAAATTGAGGTGGAATTTGGGAGCCAGTTACCATCAACTCCTTGCCACTCAACAGTCCAGGCTCCTGCTTGCAGACCGACATTATCAGCTGCACTGCCGGCTACCCTGATATGCTGAAGCCGGGTATCAAGAGGCAGAACAGAATCTTGATTTTTTAGCAGCACCATTGACTGAGCAACGGCCGTCCGCGCGAGCGCGCCATAGTCACCAAGAGCACTCGCGGGCTTTTGTATATCATCAAATAAACCAGCGGCGAACTTAGCTCTTAGTATCCGAGTAGCGGCATCATCGATTCTGGCATCAGAAATCAAACCCAAACGATTAGCCCATGTGAGGTGTCGAATAAATGTTTTGTAATCAAAGGGCAGCATCACCATATCTACCCCAGCATTAATGGCTCTAACTGTAGCTATAAATTTATTACCCACTCCCTCATACACACCATACCAATCTGAAACAACAAAACCTTTGAAACCAAGGTTATTTTTTAATTCACGAGTTAGTATCTCTTTATTTATAATTAACTTTTTATCCCCCCAAACGTGCAGACCCACCATCACGGACAACGCTCCAGCATCAATCGCCGCTTTAAATGGTGGCAAGTACGCTTCTCTGAGCTTTGCCTCGTCAGCAGAAGTCACTCCTTGGTCAATTTTAAAATTTTTATTGGTTGAGCTGTTCCACTGCATCGACCCAACACCGGCAAAGTGTTTAAGCGTGGCGAGCACGGGGATCGTAGTCGTGGTCGTCGTTGATTCTGACGCTGTCTGCATCCCTCTGACATACGCCGCTCCTAAACGAGCGGTCAAGAGTGGATCATCAGAAAATCCTTCATACATTCGCCCCCAACGAATATCAGTCGGTAAATCGAGATTTGGGGCGTAATTCCAGTTAAGTCCCGTCGCTGCTATATCATTGGCAGTAGCTCTCGCGATAGCCTCGACCAGATCAGCGTCGCCACTGGCGCCGAGACCAATTTGGTGCGGAAACACAGTCGCTCCTGGTACCAGCGCGTGTCCATGAACCGCATCCACTCCGTACAACAGAGGAATTCCTAATCGTGATTTAGTGGCTTCGGTTTGATAGTCTGTTACCACCGCTTTCCATCCACTCTCAGTATTGGTTGCTGGTTTGGAACCAGCTCCACTTAAAATTCCCCCGAGGCCGTACGCCGCAATATCGGTAGGCTGAGCAAGGCTATTCTTTTCAACCAGTGCCATCTGCCCAATTTTTTCGGCCATGGTCATTTGACTCAAAAGGTTTTGGAGTCTCTCCTCAATACTTACATCAGAATTTTTATATACCATAGCTATATCTACTGACAGTTCATTTCTGACCGACCCTAATAAAAGAGTACTCGCAAGGAAAAAAATAGCTGCACCCAAACTACTTACCAATACAGCAAGTATTCCTAGGTTAACAACTTTTCTTTTATCCCAAGCACGTTCACGGTATAACTTCATTTTCACCAGTATACCACTACCGTAGTAGGATACGAACAAAAATCACCCCAGCAGTACTAGGGTGATTTTATGTATACTACGGAGTAGAATAGCTTAATTTCGTACAGCTTTGACAATTACAAGTAGCACCACGGACCCCGCTACAGCTACCATCAAACTATAAAGATTAAATCCAGTTACCGGTGACTCTCCCATAAGACCAAACAAGAATCCACCAATCATTGCACCAACAATACCAACAATAATATTCAAGAGTATGCCTTGCTGACCATCAGTTTTCATAATTAATGATGCAATCCAACCAGCTATTCCTCCTAAAACAATCCATAATAATATTCCAGTCATATTTTAGTTTGATTAATTTCGAAAATAATAAATAAACATGTACAGGTTACTGGCCTGCTGCGTCTGTACTCACATCAACTTTGATAGAATCGGGAACGTTTATAGTTGTTCCAGGGTCATTTGTGGTATTTCGTAACATCGGTAGACCATACAGTGCCACCAGTATACCTACAGCTGCCAGTAAAAAGATGAATAACAAAAATGCGCCGGCACTACTATCTTTTGTTTGACCGGGAGTATTTATGATGGTTGTCATAGTAAATAATAATTATTAATAATCACTCACTATAAAGCCGTTTATACAAGGAGTATATTTCAATCAAATCTTGATTTGGCAAACACTACCAAAGTAAGAGTCTAAGACCATTGAGTACCACGAGGAGCGTCCCGCCCTCGTGCCCGATAACCCCAAGTGGTAACGGCAAGTAAAAGAATATTGTCGTCACGACCATCAGAAGCAAAATACCAATCGCAAAAATAAGATTTTGCTTAATTATAGTATTAGTTTTTTGGGATAGCAGTCGGGCCTGTACAATCTTGTGCAAATCCTCAGATAACAGAGCCACATCAGCCGCTTCCAGTGCCACATCAGTGCCTGCCGCACCCATGGCGATACCTACCTCAGCCGTCACCAGTGCGGCTGCGTCATTTACACCATCCCCAACAAACGCGACCGTCCCTTCTTTTTTCAAATTCTCTACTATACGCACTTTGTCAGCCGGTAGTAATTCTGCGTACACATCATCTGCGTTAATACCGATTTGGCTGGCTACAGCCAAGGCGACTGATCTGTTATCCCCCGTCACCATCACTATTTTTACAATACCGGAGGCTCGCAAATCTGCAATTGCTTGTTTAGCCGAAGCCCGCACCGTATCAGCAATCGCAAACACTCCCAACACGACAGTACTCGCTACGATAATGGTGGTGGTACCAGATGATTCGAATTGTTCCAGTAATTGCTTGGTGGCCATATCAATGTCTATACCGCGCTCAAGCATTAAAGCCCGATTACCAGCTGAATATGTAACTCCATCAATCACTGCTGTCATACCTTTGCCAGGTACAGCAGTTGCCTGTAGGACAGAGAGCGGCGAGACATCATGGTCTCTGGCATACGTGACGATACTGCGAGCCAAAGGATGCTCAGACTGTGATTCAATTGCCGCTGCTATCCGGAGTAGCTCGGCCTCCGACACTGAGGTCGCTTCAACTTTTACTACCTCCATCCGCCCGGTTGTCAGAGTGCCAGTTTTGTCAAAAGCCACAATCCGAACTTTAGCAAAATTTTCGAGCGACGCTCCACCCTTAAACAACATTCCTCTGCGGGCTGAGGCGGCCAAGGCGGACAAAATAGCCGCTGGTACTGAAATCACAATCGCACACGGACTAGCAACCACGAGGAGCGTGGCGGCTTTATAAAATGCTTCAGCTGCAGGTAGACCAATCCCAAAAAAATACAGGAGTCCGAGTAAACTGCCTACCAGCACGACAATCGTATATCGCTCTCCAAACCAATCAGAAAATCGCTCACTCGGTGACCGTTTGGCCTGAGCTTCGGTTACGAGCTTAATCATCGACGCTAGAGTCGAGTGACTCGCGGTTTTAGTTACCCTAACCGTCAGTACACTATAGCCATTTACAGTACCGGCAAAAACAGCGCTGCTCACAGTGACATCAACTGGCACTGACTCACCAGTAAGCGACGACTGATCAACACTACTAGTGCCGTTCTCTACTACACCGTCAATGGGTATACGCTCACCCGGTTTTACTATCACCACATCATTTACTTGCAGGATATCTACGGCGACTCGTTTAACTTCGCCGCTCTTTGTTTCTAGGTTGGCTTCGTCTGGGCGCAACTTCATCAGAGCCACCACCGCTTTTTTGGTACTACCCATGGCGTACTGTTCGAGAGTACCGGCCAAACTAAACAAACACAGCAAAATCGCTCCATCCCGGGGGGCACCAACGAGGGCAGCACCCACGGCTGCCAAGACCATGAGCAAATCAATATCCAGATGCCCGTTACGTAAACCAGAAAAAGCACTCCGCGCGGCTGGCAGCCCGCCGGCGAGGAATGACACACCAAAACCGATTCCGCTCATCAGTCCAGATCCACCAATCGCTTGGATATACACACCAAAAATTAAACCTAAGATAGCCACAGTGGTGAGAATTACTCCTAACCGTAATTCTTTACGTTCCTCTGCTAGTTCGGCCATTAGTTTTTCTCCGGGATTTTTCATAGTGATATAGTACCGCGCTTGGAGTCATTTTAAAATAGCTCACACAAACAAAAACAAAAGGCTTGTCAGCCTTTTGTTTTTTTAACAATCAAGTAATGGATGTTTATTTCTGTCCAATCAGGTAGCGGTAGGCGTTGAAGCCAACAATCGCGCCGAGAATTGGCCCGAGCACATACATAATTGATACTGAATTAAGCGCAAAAGCAACCGCCGGATTTAAAATACCGGCCGACCCCGCAAACGAAGCCAGTAAAATACCCAAAAGCAGTGAGCCACCGATTACGACTCCTGACATCTGATCAGAGACTTTACTATACACAACTGAGGCGATACCAAACGCAAAGAAGAAGGCCCCCAGCGCTTCAGCAAAAAATAGCGGAGCCACAAATGAAGCGGCTGCCACTTCAGGTGTCGCCATGCCAAGCAACCGGGCGAGCACAATCGCTACTGCCGCCGCAAATATTTGAGCCAGGATGTAACCAATGGCTTCTTTGTTATTAATTTTTTTAATTGACCACAACCCAATCGTCACTGCCGGATTAATATGAGCCCCAGACACTCCTCCAATAGTATAAACAAAAAGACCTAATGTCAGACCAGCAATTACTGGTACAGCAACCGGCAACGGTACAACTTGGGAAACGGCGGCCAACACAACGAACGATAACGCAAATGTTCCTATAAACTCTGCAATGTATTTATTTTTCATGTGATTATAACTACCTGTGTAACAACACTATTATTATATCACTACCCCACATCCGTTAGCGGTAGCCTGAAACTAAAACGACAAAGCGCCTCATAAAGAGACGCTTTGTTCGTAGACTACCTTGTTTGATTTTTGGTATCATCCGACTTTTTTGAGTCAGTATTTTTTGTAGTCATTGCTGAATCTTTATGATCCATACTCTTTTTTTGATCAGTCATATAATTGTAGGTTTAAATTTATAAACCAATAGTTTCAGGGTAATACGGATGATTACGTAGTAACGTGTCCCATTACAACCTTCTTTGTACTGGTCTACAATATTGCCGACTGAAAAGCAAAACGGTTACAGCAATTCGCTTGCGTAAACTAAAAAAATATCCTGCGCTGATTTTACTCCAGTCCAAACGTTACCCTCGCAGTCACCATCACGTCTTTATTCATACTACTTGTATCATACGAACCATAATCGCTCACATCCACACTCCCTTGCGACAAAACTTGCACTACTCCACCGGTTGCATTGCGTAGCGGCCCTACTCCACGACCAGTATTTTGTGCGATTGCTTCAGCCCGGTCTTTTGCATCTAAAATAGCGGCTGACAGCAAACTCACGCGCATCTCATCGAGTTTACTGTACGTGAGCTCGAGACCATACACTGAGACCGAATACCCCTTACCACTGAGTGGTTCGGTATTGTTTGCTAATTGACTGAGCCTATCTAAATCTGTCCCCCGCACAATCACACTTCGGATCATCGTATAACCTGTTTGTACTGCCTCACCTCGCTCCGGATAAAAATACGTGGCGTTGGTACTTCCGGCTGGGGCTTCAATATCAGACAACTTATTATCAGTGAGGTACTTAGTGATATTAGTAATGGCTGTTTCTAAATTCTTTACCCCTTCCGCTTGATTAAACATACCGGTTTTTGCTTCCAAATTAATTACCAATCTACCCTGGTCTGCCACGACTACTTCCTTGGCGGACCCGGTCACCTCAATGGTATCGCTGCTTAATTTTAAATTATAAATAACCTGCCCACTAAAATACGCCAATCCTATTAGGGTAATAATAAACAGCGTCATTGCAGCAACCAAAGGCTGCGAATAATCAAATAATTTTTTGAAGTTCATATGCATATAATTATACTCCACTACGAAATAGACGAAAGCAAAGGTGTATGCCAATAAAAATATAAATTGACATAACAATATTTTGTGTTACAATATAAATTAGAAGCACCTCCGCTTCATCACACTAAAAAGGAAACAAAAAATGCCTTTTGATGTTCAAATGACCGACGCCTGGTCGTCCCTCGTCATCAATGAAGTCGTATCCAATGAAGGAAGGGTTGTCGGCTACATCTTGGTGATCGATCGCCAAAAACGCGACCCCTTGTGGAAATTAGCGGCGGGCCACAAGGAAGAAGGAGAAACACCGATCGAGACAGCCATGCGGGAAAACCAAGGCGAAACGGGACTGCGCCTGCCCGAAGAAACCTACACGGAACTTCCCGAGTTTCATGAGTGGAAGGTAAATAAATGGCTTACGCAACCCGGGCACTGGGCGCTACTGTTTAAGGCCACTGTGCCCTTGGACCAAGTAGGATTGATAAATCCCTTTGACCAAGGAAACGAGGGTGAGGAGGTCAAATACTTCACTCTGAAAGAACTTGCCCTGCTCATTTCGAGCAGGAAAATCCTTAGCGTCCATCTGGACAAGATGGCAAGGGCCGGCTGCACTTTCGTGTAAGCAGCTCTGAGCAAAAGGGGTCGGCATCATGTGCCGACCTCTATTTTTTATCTCAAAATATTTGTAACTACTTTTAACTATTGGCTAGAGCGCAGCCAAAATATAATGCCCAAAAATAAAACCGCCGCAAATGATTGCCGTCACCGCCGCCACCAGCACGGCCCCAGCAGCTACATCTTTGGTATCACGAGCATAGGGATGGTACTCAGGCGACGTTAAATCAATATCGATTTCGATGGCTGTATTTACGGCTTCCGCACACAACACAAATCCGCCTGCCAAGACCAGCACCATCCACTCAACCACCGTAATATTAAAATAAACCCCGAGAGCAACGGCAATCGCTAAAACTACCAAGTGTATCCAGGCATTGTGTGTACTCTTCACAAAAATCCAAATCCCCCGTCCAGCATGCGCAAAACTTTTGGCCCGTTTAACAATCGAAAACTTGTCGTTTAAATTAGCTGGTTTTTCCATAACTTTAATACTTAATTACTCAGCAAAACAATAAAATAGACCACCTCCACCTGTTTGATTAAATGAGGCTATATCGCAACCCCTAGTTCCATGAGCTGAGTTCCATGACTTCATCGGTGCCGAATCATCACGACCGACCCGGTCATGATGTCCGACGAGCGCCGAGCCAGTGCTACTGGCGGTCCAGTTCGAACAGGTAGTATCGACTGCAACTGAGGTGCTCGCCGTGCCATCACTAATTGACCCAGTTAAAATATCATGCATGTTTGGTGTATCGCCTCTTCCTTGTACTAGGTTACCGTTTTCATCGAGGGCTGTGGTTTTGGTCAGCATATTCTCGCCGTGGAGCTCTGCCAAAGTGCCAGCTACCAATTCCCCGTTAGCATTGTACCAAGGACCGACTCCGATACGGTCACGTGCATTAACACTCCCGTCACCGGTTGTACTCAAGTACGCCTTCCAACTCTTGCCCAGCACACCTGCTCGCTCGGCCAGTGCAGAACAGTAGGCATCTGCCCCGGCTAGACCCCCTAAGTCTCCACCAGACCCTGGGTTAGAACTGGTGATAAAAAACGACATGGTATGTTTCTCCACTACCGGAGTAACCGGCTGTACTGGCGACACAACTTCCTGAGTTTTACTTGTGTTTACTAAATAAAAAACTAAACCTGCTCCCAAGAAAGCGACGACCAGCACAATAATTTTTTTCATAGTCCTAGTATATCAGTACTACTCAGCCGTAACTTTTGTACAAAGCCTAATTTAGACTCTCTCGTCGAAGATTGAGATAGAGCGCAATCAAAAACGCAAACGTCACCGCGGACAAAAATGGGAACGTTACAAAGCCAAATTCGTTCATAATTTTTGCTGCACAATCGGCAGAACCATCCGCTAAACATGGCATGATCATTCCCTCTCCTGCGACATCCTTTGGCATCATCTGGTAGATATAGTGGTAGACCGCTACCAAGAGTCCAAATACCGCTAGTCCAATTCCATACAGCGGGAAAAATATTCGTTCTTGTGTCCGTACCGCCATAAGTGACATCAGGGCTTGTGGGTAAAGAGCAATCCGCTGCAACCAACATAAAGAACACGGAATGAACCCAAAGTATTCCGAGTACACGAGCGTCAAGGCGACGCTCCCAACCGTAGTCAGCACAATCAACTGCCACACAAAAAACTTCACAAATCGTTTATAAAAAGCACTACGGTAACAACAAAAATCAACAAATAAAATTACCGTCAGAGTAGCAAGTCCCAATCCCCCCACTGACAACAAAAAATTTAAGGTAAATAAATCCATAAGATACAAAATTATTAAATAATGGTACACCTTAAACCCCTTTCTTCCAAAGACCACCCTCACGATAAGCTGGGATGGCCTGTCGCTGTGCTGTATGTATTACGTTTGACTGTAACAACGTTTTAGGTCTTGAATACTCTTTCAGCATAATATTTTTACGCCCCTCCATATATACTACGCGCTTATCATAACTGCTTGAGTGACTCTGCCAGCACATCATTAAAATAGTCTACATTTTCAAGCATCGGGATATGTCCCACGCCAACTAGTGGTTTAAGGATAATCGATTTGTTTGTCAAAAGTGGTGTAGCATCACTAATAGGCGTCAGGGTATCTTCCTCACCCCATATTAAATGGAGGGGTATCTGTGTCTGCATATAGGCATCGGGCTGACTACTGACGTACGTATCAACGGGATCAGTCGCGTAATCAAATATCCAGTCAGACAGACGCTGTGACGTTCCCTCAACGTTCGTTGGCTGTGTATACAATCTCAGTGTCTCATACGAAATATTATCAGTAATGAAAACAAAACTCTTGAGACGATTAAGCAACAGCGGCTCAATGCGTAAGGCAATCGTCAGTACCCCCTCGCGCAACCAATCAATAGTCAGTACCGGTGGCGGTGGGCTTTTTTTAGTGGCGCCGAGATTAAGTACCGGACTAATTAGCACCACCCCGTCAACAAGTGTCGGATCGGTCAACATCAGCTCAGCAACTGGCCCACCGCCATATGAATGCCCAACCAAGATCACTTCACCTGAACTCACTTCACGAATTACAGCTGCAATACGTTTTGCCTGCACATCACGATAATAAAGTGACTTATCCTGTGGCGTACTATAGCCAAACGGGGGTAGATCAATGGCCACAAAGGTATCGGTACTTCCCCGCTTCTGTTGTGCCAGAACTGTTTTCTCCCAGGTGTCTGCCCACGCAGACAGCCCGCCTACAAAGACAACCGTGCGTGAACTGGTCCCGGCCCACTTTCTATACGCAATAGTTTCATCAGGAGTGGTTACAAATTCTGTAGTGCTTGGTGCCGCCTGAGACACGGATACATCTTCAATAAAGATCTGAATGTACAAGACTATAGCGGCCAACAGCAAGAGTAACGTGAACACAGCATACAACGTAAAACGCAGTATCTTTAAAGAAATGGACATATTTTTAGTATACTACACCGTCTCCTGGCATGAGACATGATTATTCAGCCACGTGAGAAATACCAAATTTGCCTTAGGCTACTTGGAACCGGCCTACGCTTCAGCTTCCTTCTCCATTTTTAACAAGCGAGTGTAGTAATCAGGAATCTCCATCAGGTGAGTCCAGGCAATTTTTGCAGTAACGATTTCATTATCATCCGTAACATTGGTTTCAAGGTGTGCTGTACCGTGCTCGAGCTCAACCGTCAGACCTTTCCTGAATTCTTCAATATCAATTACCTTAAAATCTATTCCCACTTTTCCTCCCAACACTTGGGCTTCTTCAACTGAGAATTCTTTTTTCATGCTCTTAGCTTACGCCCTTACGAGCAAATGTCAAAACTCACACGAATTGTTGTTATGCTAGCTGTCTCTAGAGGATATTGGGACATTTTTAATAAAAACAGTTTGAGCCCATCCGCAATTTGCGAACGGGCCCAGTGATTATATTTATAGCATAGCTATCAGTGCACTTTTTGCCTTCCAGCTGGTGAGAGCGGTAACGACTGCTACCATGAAAGCGAGGTAAAACATATTCGCAAACTGGAGCAGACCGATCATACTGCCCTGCCAGCCACCTAGCTTGTACCCTGCAAAACCGAGGGCGACCGGCAGGATAGTACATTGAAGTAGCACCCACCAGCGATTTCCGCCAATACCAAGGTTGAGACCCACTGTGAATCCCCAGAAGATTATGAGGAAGACCAGAGGTAAAAATGGGTGAACGTAATAAAACCCACCCAGAATCGCCCACACTTCGGCAAGCACCACTGCCAGCATCGTTCCAAACTCACTG
>JAYVIL010000008.1:0-2385 GCA_043770255.1 Candidatus Kaiserbacteria bacterium | reverse complement strand
GGGAGCGAGATTCGGCTCGAATCATTAAGTATGATCATTCACTTCAATTTTGATGCCTCACGGGACCTTTGCTATTCTATAATTTGCTCAACTAATTCTGGAAACTCATTGCCGCCCATATCTTGAGTGATGTAATGTCCATGACTAGGTAGATTTATAACATTACACCTCAGTTCCTGAGCCAATAATTGAGCGCTTTCTATATTTTCTAAATCATCATTTTCGGAAGTAAATATAATACGTTGATTGACTCGATCTTGGATATCCTTATCGATATCAAAAGAATAAAAATCTCGAAGGGTAGAATTGACACTGTTTGTACTTAAGTTTGGAGCAATCATAATAAGTTTTGCGATACTTTGTTTAGTTTCACTAAGCCACCTAACCAAAAAAGCTGCTCCTCTACTATGTCCCACTAATATGGTCGATGCATTTACTGGCCCTTTTTCTAGTTCAGATTTCCAGTCCTTATAGTTAGGAAACCACGGATCGGGCATTGCTGGAATATTGCAGGAAAGACCCTGCTTTTCTAATTCACTTTTAACCCATGGTTGCCAATAAAGCTGGTTCAAGTGATGTGGTTTTTCTCCAATATCTGATAGCGGTCCGCCGTGGATAATGATGCAGTTCTTCATAATACGTATTGTATCAAAACTACCACGAAACATATTGCTTCGTTCTAGCGCTAAAGGTTGGGTAATGTTATACGATGCGAAAATCTCTTTTATGAATGAAAGGGTGGGGGTGGAGTTTCCTAATTTCAACACACTATCTATATAAAACAGATTGAGCCAGCATTCTTGCGAACGCTGGCTCGTTTGGCGGTTGCTCTTACGGCAATTCCTTTTCCAGGATTTCTTGCCATGAGTCCACCTGCTTGACTCGGTCGAGGAAGCGAGCGAATCGACGCACCTCGTCTGGTCGTGGCTGGAAGAGATAGAGTGTCCCCACCATGGTGAGATTGCCCAAGACTTCCAGACGGTCATCGACGAAATGTGTGACGCCGAGTTTCTCGCAGATACCGGCCTTCTCGTTCCGTTCACGGCAGAAATGGACACGACCGCGACCGATTCCAGTGAGATCGTAGAAACGGTGGTGGTCAAGCCACCGCAGAGTCTTGGCCTCGACATTCTTCCCACACTTCGAGACAAGGCACACCTTATCACCGAATCGTTTGTCCACGAGCTGACGCAAAGCATCGAAAACGCCTTGTACTGCCGTAGTCTGCAGGTAGTTGTCCGAAAAGAACGAGGTATCTGTTCCATCGTTTACTCGATCTATAATAACGCCGCCAATGTCGACGCCTAAAGTTTCATGCGACAATCTGGATTCTCCTTATGTTTATGAACTCTTTGAAATAAAGAGCATTCGCGATGAAAATAACACGGCATTTCAATCGTGTCAATGTATGCGCGAGCTATCCTATTCGACGTTAGAACTTCATTTATGAATGAAAGGGTGGGGGTGGAGTTTCCGAATTATGATTTGAGTAGATAAAAAGAAAAGGCGCACGTACCCAAAGGTCGTGCGCCTGTTGATCATCGTGATCAACATTTTACCATTCAGGACCGCCTGCTTGATCCTCCAAGCCAGTAGTCACTGCCACGTGTAATTGAAATATCAAATTCTTCGACAATCGTACTCAGTCCAAAGTATGAATACTCGCGGACGATAGTTTCTTCGTCGCGCTCAAGCACGAGACGGTGAGCTCGATCGAATTCGGGAATCTCTTTTGTACATTCTACCCGGTGCTCGCCAACAGGAAGCCTCGCATTGAGTACTTCACCATTTTCGAGAATCATACCAGCCTCCACACTCCCGTCCTTTGCGATGTTGATATAGCATTCTGAGGCATGTGCTGTGTCGTATCTTTCCTGTGCCAATTCGAGATTCCTTTCTTTTTTACAGGTGTTTTTTGAGCTACCTGAGCTACACCATGGCTTAGAACCAAATTATTTAATATCATATAATTATAATCATGTCAATATTAGTAGGCCTAAGTTACAATAAGTAAGTGCAACACTTTCATATATCTAAAATGAGCGGCTAATCAGGCGCTCATTTACCGGCGGAGGGAGCGAGATTCGGTCACAAGTCACTAACTATATTTGTTCGCCTGCGGCTCCAAATCTAGTAAGTGCTTTCGACCCCGACTCAACTGTCGCAATGCGACATGTTTCCGTCTTTCGAATCTCGGCGTAAAGCGCGCAGGCGCTTTACTCTCCCTCCGCAAACAAAAAAGGCGCCACAAGGCGCTCTGTTTTGTATTCGCGGAGGGAGCGAGATTCGAAACATACAAATTCAACTATAACCCCTCCCTAAACCCACTCCACCCATACAACAAGCCATCATGCCTTTCATTCAATCATTATCCCACCCTCTCTT
>JAYVIL010000007.1:0-6327 GCA_043770255.1 Candidatus Kaiserbacteria bacterium | reverse complement strand
GTGTTAACCGTAGGAAATGATACGGTGCTGGATGTAAAAGTCTTGCCGGATAAATCAGCCTGGCTTATGTCTCATCGTGGGGTAGCGAAAGAGATATCAGTAATTACTGGAGCAAAGCTTGCACATGATGTTTTTTTGGATAAACCAGAGTTATTACCCACCACAAACAAAATTAAGGTGACGCTTGAAACCCCGCACTGTGATTATTATGCAGCTGCCTTAATAAATGATGTTGTAGTTGGCCCGTCACCAGACTGGCTCGCGCTACGCCTTGTTGCTATCGGTCAGCGCTCCATTAATAATATCGTTGATGCTACGAACTACGTTATGTTCGAACTCGGACAGCCCCTGCATGCTTTTGACGCAGACAAGCTACAGACAAATGACGGTCACTACAATATCACCGTCAGGCAGGCAAACGAAGGTGAAAAAATTACGACTCTCACAGGGGAAGGATACATTCTGAACGCTGGTAACATGCTGATCACTGACGGAGCATCGAGCGGACCACTGGCAATTGCGGGTATTAAAGGAGGAATGACTGCGCTCGTTGATAGTAATACCAAAAATATCATCCTTGAGTCAGCCCACTTTGATCGGTTTAGCGTGCGGAGTACTTCAAAACAGCTGAAACTTCGCACTGATGCCTCGGCTCGTTATGAGAATGGTATTACAGTTGGTATAGCCCCCCTTGGACTTACGGCAGTCGTGAAGCTTATTACTGAGATAGCAGGCGGTACTCTGGTTGGCTACACAGCTGCTGGAACTAGTAACTACCCCAAGACTACAGTTTCAGTAGCCCTCACTAAAATAAATAGTACACTTGGCGTCGTGTTATCAATGGCTGAAATTGAATCAATCATAAAAAAGTTTGGTTACCAGTATGAAATTGAAAATGAAATAATTACCGTTACGTCACCGTGGGAGCGAGACGATCTAGTATTAGCAGCCGACCTCATTGAGGAAATTGGTCGTATCTACGGTATGGATAAAGTTGCCTCCGTGCCACCACCTTTGGCAACTACCACCGCTTTTAATGCCCGGCATTTTTATGCCGAAAAAATCCGTGACGTGTTGGTGGCGTTAGGTTTTTCGGAAATATACACGAGCTCATTTAGGTCAAGTGATGTAGTGCATATTCAAAATGCTCTCGCCTCAGACAAGAGCTATTTACGGAGTTCGCTCCACGCCAACATGTGCGAAGCTGTTGCAAAAAACACCGCCCATCGTGATTTGCTCGGACTACCCGCGATTAAATTATTTGAAATTGGCACAACATTTACTAAAGAAAGTGAAGCCTTCCGGGTGGCCCTCGGTGTACAGACAGGCACAAGTTATAAAGCAAAAGTTGATGATGTCCTTCTGAAGGAAGCTCAAGGTGCACTCGAGACCGCTTTAGGGTATTCGATTATCTGGGAGGGAACTGAGGGCGGAGTGACTGAATTTAATCTCGACTCACTACTAGCTTCGCTTCCGGTCGTCACCGCGTATGCGCCAGTGAATAAACCGGCAGCTATTTCTTATCAGCCGTTTTCACTCTACCCAAGTATGACGCGCGATATTGCCCTGTGGGTTCCCGTTTCAGTAACAACTGAGTTGGTTGAAACTCTTCTCAAAAAAAGTGCCGGCTCCCTATGCGTGAGGACAACACTTTTTGATACCTTCATAAAAGAAGATAAAACCAGTCTGGCTTTCCGTCTGGTGTTTCAGTCAAAAGAAAAAACCCTCACTGCACACGAGGTAGACGAGCAAATGAATGCTGTCTACAACGCATGCCGAGAGAGTGGGTGGGAGACACGTTAGTCAGTTTTATTCTGAACACTGGTGTCTTGCATTGTGTAATCGATGATATTTTGTTTGTCCAGCGAAGCTTTTATCCTGTCGGCGGTCAGGGGATGCAACAGATATCTTGTCGATGAAGTTTCTACTTGATTCTTCTTTCCTTTTTCACGGAGTAGGTAAAACTAAGTTTTGACACCAGTGTCACTGTTTGTAGTGTAGATTTCCCAGCTGGGAGTTTTAATAGCATTGCTCATCTTGTAGCCTCCTTCATACCGTATTCTCAAAATAGTATACAACACTTTCAATTATTTTCAAGCAAACAAAACTCTCCCCACACGCGAGGTAGACGCACCGGTGGTGCAGGTCTACAACGCGTGCGGTGAGAGTGGGTGGGTAGCCGGTACTTAACCGCGAGGTAGAATCAGGTGAGACTGTAATACAAATCCTGAAAAACCGCAGTAGCTTGAATGTTGCAAAATCGTCTGCCGAGTTTCTGATCCAAATACTTTGGATGTTGCAGCTTGCGTAATGATTGGTTCGAACTGGAACAGACGGGCAAAATCTTCTTCCCAAGTCCAGTCACCTTGTTTGCCACACTTGAGATTCCGAATATACAAACTATTTCTTTTTGCGCCCCTAAAAAACATGATGCGCCCGTCAGTATACCGATAATACACCAACCAAAATCGCCATTTAATGGGATGCTTGGTCATAATGATAGCTGATGCCATTTCTGCCTCCCCGTACAGGTTTCTACCCCTAAAATATCACTAAATTAGGTCGCCAGCAAGACGTTTTTTTGCTATACTTATGTAAGCAACAGAGCGCTAGCGACAATTGCGAACTTGTGTCCTGATTTTTTCTTTCCTTGGGAAAATCACTGGACTCTGCAGTATTATTTATCTAAATTACCCACCATGGCTGACAAAAAAGCACCGAAGAAAGCTACCTATGACGCCTCGTCCATTTCGGTTCTCGAGGGACTTGATCCGGTACGTAAACGTCCGGGAATGTATATCGGAACTACTGGTCCTGAAGGTTTCCATCATTTGATTTGGGAAGTTTTTGACAACTCACGCGACGAAGCGATGGGTGGGTTTGCCAGCAGGGTAGAGGTGGCGCTCTTGCCTGGTGGGTACGTTCGGGTAGTCGACAACGGTCGTGGTATTCCGGTAGACGTCCACAAACAAACCGGCGTGTCAGCCCTCGAAACCATTCTCACAGTGCTACATGCCGGCGGTAAGTTCGGTGGTGAAGATAGTGGCTATAAAGTATCAGGTGGTCTCCACGGGGTAGGGGTGTCAGTAATGAACGCGCTCTCAACTCATGTGATCGTCGAAGTGCACCGTGACGGCGGACATTACATCCAAGAGTACGCTATCGGTGCACCAAAGTATAAAGTAAAAAAAGTTGGCCCGTCAAAACTACAAGGGACAGTCGTGACCTTCCAGGGGGACAACACTATTTTCCCCGATACTAATTACGATTTCAAAAAAATAGTCACCCACTTGCGTCAGCAGGCATACTTGGTAAAAGCCATGCAGATGTCCGTCATTGACGCTCGTCTGGCAGTCGGGGAGGAGGCGGCTAAACATGCTTCAGCGGATAAAGCCGTTACTAAATTCCTCGATAGCCTAAAAGGTAAGCAGTATTTAACTGACGAAAAACTTGAAGTCCCACATCAACACTTTTACTTTGAAGGGGGACTGCGGTCACTGGTGGCTTTTAATAATCAGTACCAAAAACCGGTTCACAAAAATATTTTCTACGTCGAAAAAAATGACTACGACGCTATGGTGCTGTCGGTTGAAGTGGCTCTGCAATACGTAGACGACATCTCAGCTCGTATTTCAGCATTTGCGAACAACATCTACAATCCCGAACACGGTACACACATCACCGGCTTTAAAACAGCGCTCACACGAACGCTCAATAACTACGCCAAGAAAAATAACTTCTTTAGTGTCAAAGACAAAGACGCCGGCTTCACCGGAGACGACGTTCTCGAAGGAATCACAGCTGTAGTGTCAGTTAAAATGCCAGAGATTCAATTTGAAGGTCAAACCAAAGCCAAGCTCGGATCAGTCGAAGCTCGTGGGGCGGTGGAGTCAGTCTTTGGCGAAGCCTTCAATACCTACCTCGAAGAAAATCCCGATGACGCCAAAGCGATCATCAACAAAGTAGTCATTGCCGTAAAAGCTCGTAAAGCAGCCAAGGCAGCCAAAGACAGCGTGCTCCGTAAAGGTATGCTCGAAGGAATGTCGCTCCCAGGTAAACTAGCCGACTGTCAGAGCAAGAAGGCGAGTGACTCCGAGCTGTTCATAGTTGAGGGAGATTCCGCCGGTGGTAGTGCGAAAATGGGACGTGACCGCAAGACACAGGCAATTTTGCCACTCCGAGGAAAAATTCTTAACGTGGAACGAGCGCGCATCGATAAGATGCTAGCGTCAGAGCAGATCAAAAACCTGGTGATTGCGATGGGTACGGCGATTGGCGATGTGTTTGATATCGAAAAACTTCGCTACCACAAAGTGATTATCGCTACCGACGCCGACGTTGATGGTGCGCACATTCGGACGCTCCTTTTGACACTCTTCTACCGTTATTTCAAACCATTGATTGAAGCGGGGTACATTTATATTGCCCAGCCTCCGCTATATAAAATCCAAAAAGGTAAAGATATTCGCTATGCGTATTCTGATCCTGAAAAAATGGCTGTGTTAAAAGATATGGGTGAAGATCCAACCGCTGATATTGCGTTGACTGATGATGAGGATGAAGAAGTAGAAGAGACAGCAGCGACCGCTACTAAAAAAACCGGCCGAGTTCGTATTCAGCGGTATAAAGGTCTCGGTGAAATGAACGCTGAGGAATTGTGGGAGACAACTATGAACCCTGAGTTTCGGATTCTAAAGCAAGTGACCATTGATGATGGGCAGATGGCCGACAAGATCTTCGATATTTTGATGGGGACAGATGTTCCGAGTCGAAAGCACTTTATTCAGTCGAACGCCAAGATGGCCAACCTCGATATTTAGCCATATTTCGGAGCATTGCGTTGTCGCTGCTGCGGTACATTTTCTTTCGCCGTACAATAAGTATGTCTACAGAAAATGTCCTTGCGTTCTTACAGAAGCTGTCCACTCATAGGGTATTTTTGCAAAATCCCTCAATGAGTCTTGCGAAGTGACATCTGGTCACTTCTCACCTAGCACTGCACTCGAAATCTAACCTAAATAACTTACTGAGTTTCGTCTTTGCGAAGTATGAAGCAATCCACGTCGTCATAAACAAAAAAAGCGTCGGCACGTGCCGATGCTTTTTTGTGCCTGTCATTGGATTATTCAATAATCGAAACAGCTGAGTTGAATGTATTATTAGCTGAATTGGTGTCACCGCTTATACTGACTGCCACTGCAAATGCTTTAGCTCCAGTTTTGTCCGCAGCGTCAAAACCAATAGTAGCTACCATACGCTCGTTTGGCTTGAGGGCAGTTTGAACAGGTGATACGTACTCTGAACCATTTGGTAGGGTAGCAGTGTAGGTAAAAGTATTTGAAGTTTTGGTTCCGATGTTTTTGATTTCAAATTGAATAGCGCCGGGTGCATCGTTATCAATTACACCGACATGACTAAATCTGTTACTAGCATCAACTGTCCCAGCACCCAGTGAGATAACCTGAATATCAGTAAAGCCTTGAGGGTTAGAAACAGGAATGGTGTATACCGGCTTACTGATCACTACTGGCTTTGGAGTAGGTTTTGGTAGAGCGGGAGCAGTTGGCGCTGGTGTAGTTGGTTCAGGTTTAGCCACAACTACTGGCTTTGGTTCTGGCTTTACTACCACTTCAGTTACGGTAGAAGAGGCTGTTTCAACCACTACCGGTGAAATCATAGCGTTGACTACGGTGATAGCACTATCTTTTGCTGCTGCTTTCGTATCTGACTTGGCAGGCATAAATGAAATAGTGTAGGGGATTTCAGTAAAACGATTTCGCTCTGAGGTAATACTGATATCGATAGTATTCACATCCCCAATGACGTAGTCGTCATCACACGTCACAGCGGCAATAGCGCCACCTTGTGCACGGACGTCAACGGCTACTCCTTCGGTACAGGCATAACTAAATGCAAACGAGCCGGTCTGTTTTGGCTTGTTCCAGGAGATAGTAAATGCCTCACCGGAGTTTGCAACCGTTTTGTTGCTGACTACCACCAGTTCCACTGGCTTGTAGTTATAGACACTGTCAGCCAAAGAGGCCAGTGATGTAAACGCCGACGGCATAAAACTAATAAGTTGAATTCCTAACCACGCAATAATGATAATAAGACCAATAAAACCCCCAATGGCGAGTGTTTTAAGCACGCCTTCCTTACCCTTGTTGTCCGTGTTTGTATTCATAATAAAATTACGCTACCATAATGTACTATTAAAGTCAATAGAGTGCGGTAATGTGCAAGCACTTCTGGCACTTTTCTTTATCATTAAGAAATGTCCATATCTATGGCTCAAACAATCCAGGAGGAACGGTGGCGTTGGCTCAA
>JAYVIL010000006.1:0-2399 GCA_043770255.1 Candidatus Kaiserbacteria bacterium | reverse complement strand
TCGCTTTATCGTGCTGTCTGATTTTCTCAAGCGCTTTGGCCTCAATCTGCCTAATACGTTCGCGCGTTACCCCAAACTCCTTCCCTACTTCCTCGAGTGTATGGTAGGTGCCATCGAGTAATCCATGACGCATTTCGAGAATCTTGCGTTCCTTCTCAGACAAGGTATCAAGGATTTCGGTAATCTGGTCGGTTAAAATACTGTGTGACACTTCTTGATCAGGGGCAGTAATTTTATCGTCAGCAATAAAGTCTGAGAGTCGTGAGTTGTCGTCTTCATCCCCAATCGGCAATTCGAGCGAAATAGTATCCTGACTAATTTTTTCAATTTGATAAATCTTTTCTACTTCAACACCCATTTCAGTGGCGATTTCCTCTGGCATAGGGTCGCGACCAAGGTCTTGCGAGAGACGGCGTGAGACCTGCTTGTACTTGGCCATAGTTTCTACCATGTGAACCGGAATACGAATTGTTCGTGACTGGTCAGCCAGAGCACGCGTAATCGCCTGTCTAATCCACCAGGTGGCGTAGGTTGAGAATTTAAAGCCTTTGGTAAAGTCGAACTTATCAACGGCTTTAAAGAGTCCGAGGTTCCCTTCTTGAATAAGGTCAAGCAGTGTTAAGTCCGGAGAACGCCCCACATATTTTTTGGCGATTGACACCACCAAACGGAGGTTGGCTCGAGCGAGCAAATTGCGCGCCTCATCATCACCATCAACGATACGTTTAGCCAACACTCGTTCTTCATGAGCATTCAAAAGTGGGTACTGTCCGATTTCGCGGAGGTACATTTGAATAGAGTCATAACTACTATCGTTACGTTTGAAGGCATTTTTTTGAGCCAGGAGTTCTTCTGCTGGATCGTCTCCAAGCATTCCGCCTGATTTTAAGACATCAATGCCAGCTACGTTGAAACGCTCATACAGGTCATCGAGAAACATGACATCTTTTTCAATTTCCGGGAATGAACGCAGGAGTTCATCATATGTCACATACCCTCGTTCACGACCGAGCTTCATCAGTTCTGCGGCTTTGAGTTCGAGTACCTTCTCACTTTTTGTTAGTTTTCGTGGCGGCTCTACCTTTACCGGTACCACTTTTTTGGGTAATTCTTTTTTGACCACTGGTGCCGGTGCCGCTTTTTTTACCACCTTTGTGATAGGTTTTTTAACTACCGGTTTTTTTGACACGGTCTTTTTAGCCACCACCTTTTTAGGAGTCGCCTTTTTCACAACTTTTTTTGCTACCACTTTTTTCTTTAGAACTTTTTTAGGTGCGACGACTTTCTTTGAAGTCTTTTTTGCGACCGTTTTTTTAGTGACTTTAGTAACGGTTTTGGCCGTTTTTTTACTGCTTGAATTGGCTTTTTTCTTTGCTGCCATAGGTACCTGATACTATACAGAAAAACTTGAAAATGTCCAGTGTTTAAAGGATGGTTTTTCCTAAAAATACCTTTCATTGACTTTTCAGTAAATTATTTTATTATGTGAAAGATGGTCGCCTGAAGACCAAATAAGTTCCTTGCCACATAGAAGTTGGAGTACAGCATCATGCCGATGATGACAACTAAGAACATACATTCTGCCCTTCGCAGTGCAAAAGCACTTGGGCCGAAGGGACAAGAAACGGACAAGCTCAAAGCAGCTCTTGCGAGTGAGGGCATGCGATTGGGTCAACTCCACAACATCTTTGTTTCAAAAAAAGGTTCGAAGCAAAGGCCGTTTCCCCATATGATCCTCTTGCTTGAAGAAGTGACCAGAGAAGTGCGAGAGTACTTTCACATTGTGTTATCTTTCAGCTGTGAGGTTCTCGAGGGTAAACATCCCCACAAAGAACGTAAGTCAGAGTCTGACACGACCCGATTCTTCGGAGGAAGTCGTGCGAATCTTTTGGGCATGAACAGCGCAGACTGACCCCGCCTCTCTACTAATGAATCCCGCAAGCAACATGCTGCGGGATTTTTTTAAAAAGAAGATGAGGCGCTAAAAATTATTATAGCTTCGGAAAAATTGATACTTGGTACTCTGTGGCTTGTAGCTGTCGTCTCAGCTCATTTACCCGCAATAGCACTGGCATTGTATCTCCCGCGCCGGTTGTCTCAATCTCACGTAACTGGGCTTTTTCCAGAGACAACTTCCCTTCTACGGTTAACTTATGCAACTGATTAAGTTTATGAGTAAATTCCTCAATCTGGAGGCGGTAACTACTTTTTTCAATAAACTGTTCAATTTGGAAGGTGAGCTTGGCGATATGCGCACTACCATTCTCTCGTTCGCTTTGCAGTACCTCGGGACTCACAATCACCGCAATTTCTCGCTCGAGCACTTCTCGCACAGGTGCAAGCACCACCGTCAAGGCAGCTAGTAGATAGTGGAGGGTGCCTTCTTTGCGTAAAATTGC
>JAYVIL010000005.1:0-6352 GCA_043770255.1 Candidatus Kaiserbacteria bacterium | reverse complement strand
TGCTTGTGTCTCGTTAAAGATGTTTAGCATCTTCATGTACCCGTGAAGTATCGTTTCTAGACCAGAAGTTCGATAAGTGTGTCGGGCTGGGTCACATCAGGATACAGCCTACGTTCTTCACGTACACCAACCTCAATAACTTCACTACTTGGTTTTAGCTCCTCATACATAAATCGTGCCCTACCAGCTGGAATCGTCCATGACAAAGCCCAGTCTTTGACACCCAGCTCATGCAAGATGCTGGCCATGCCAACGATATGTGTCTGATTGTATGAATTCAGAGCAGTCAGCATACGTAGATTTACATTAGCTCCAAGGCAATATTCAATTGCCTGCAGTGTTTCATTCCAAGCGTCTCCTCCCTTTATCCTGCTTGGTCTCACAAAATTATTTATTTTTGCTGTAGCTGCATCAAGACTAACTTCAACTCTAGTACATTGCACCAGATTATTAACATTTGTTTCATTGATATAGGTGCCATTCGTGCCAAGCACTACGCTGACACCTCCACGCTTTAGATGAGCAATGATGTCAAAGATATCGCTGCGCATTAGCGGCTCTCCACCACAAACAACTACACGCATGATGCCTGCCGCAATCATTTGATCGCAAATTTTAAGGCACTCTTTCGTTGACAAAATAGTTGAAGACAACTCTTCTTGATTGCCATAACAGTGGATACATTTTAGATTGCATCCGCCAAATATTACCCAAGCAATTCCAAGAGGGCTTTTTGGTATCAGTGGTTTTCCAGTAGACACTTTTGCAGAAAAAGTATCAGTGGCATAATCATAGTAAATACTACCAAATTCTTCTGACCGAGTCAGAATTCCTGTCTGTCTCATTTTTATGACCTCTATTATAAGTTACAGTTCAACCTTAACTATAACACTAAAGTATTATTTGTAAACTAAGATTTAATCATCTGGAAGGATTATAGCAATTTTTAGATGCAACTGTCTTAAAAATTTTTTGGTGAGGAGCAAAAATATTTTCTGGAATCGCTTCTAAGGCAAACCATCTCCATTCTTCACACATTTCTGGTTCACAAATTTCAGGAATCTGATCACCGATATCAACCTTGAATGTAATGTGAATATAATGAACGTTATTTTCTGGTTGCAAATCATCTGTTAATGCAAGTAGTTCGAATGTAGCAGGGTCGACTGTAACCCCCCATCTCTTCTTTTAACTCCCTCGCTAAACATTCATCAGCTCGCTCCATATGTTCCAAATGACCCCCTGGTAACGCCCAGGTACCCGATCCATAAACATTCCCCCGTTTGCCCAAGAAAATTTGTCCATTTTTAACAATATAGGCTTCACAACCAATTAAAACTTTTGTTTCCATATTTTCATATAGATTAACATATAAAAAAAATCAGGTGTAACCTGATCCTAGTTGTTTACTTACGATAAGCTTTTCTGCACGTCTTGCAATCTGGATGACACTTTTAGCCTTCAACAAGTGAACAAAGCTCATTGCAGATGCTTGTTTATCCCAGCTAGCACATTCATTAATCCTGAGCCGTATTTCATTAACATCAGTACCGCGATTTCTTAACCTTTCCACTAATTCTATTTCTGATGGAGCAAGTAAATACAGAGCAAGATGTTGCAAATTGTTTTCTTCACAGAAAATATCTAATGGTTGTATACAATCGACAGCAACCACGATAGATGCCAAATTACTTTTTTTTAATGCATCGATGAGGTGGCTTTCTCGTGTTCCGTACAAATTTCCATGCATTTGCCTTTGCCATAGAAAATCTGATATTTTGACAAACTCTGTTTCGCTATAAAAACAGTATTCATCTTCTTTATCTATTTCTCTTTTCTTGCGTGTTGTACAGGAAATAACACCCCTACAATCAAATTTTTTACTGAGACTGTGTTGTAATGTGGTTTTTCCAGCGCCAGAAACGCCTGAAATTGATACGATTAACATCAACAATCCTCCCTTTCTGATCTACTAGACTTATACTACGGAAATGTTGTTTAAGCAAAGAAGTATCAATTTTAATGAAAAACTGAACGAGCTTCCTCTAACCAATCTAGAATCATTTCCTCCAAATGGTTACACCCTAGGGACTGTAGCCGCCCAACATTAACAGGCTTAAAGAAGCTCTGTTCTAAAGGATATTTTTTTTATAAAAACGTCACAGTAACAGGAATCGAACTTCTCCTTGTGTTTTTTCTGTATTTATTACATAGTATTAAGGAAATAGAAACCCGATCTTTGACACGGAGGCTGAGATGGACCAGTTCCACACTTATGATCTGGCGTTCGTGGTGCCAAAGAGACATCCAAAAACAGTTCCTGAGCTTGTCTTTATAATCGATGCGGTACATTTGCCAGAAGCTATCGATCGACTTCATAAAATCACAAATCAGCTAACCGAATACGTTCACAAATACCTCGGTAAAGATGACTCGACTTTCACACTACCAATTCCTGACCTCTTCGATAACAGAGAGTTTGGTTATCAGAAGTGCGGTTACTGGTCACTTGAAAACGGCAAGGCGCATCTGCGTCTCCAACTTCGACCTTACCCTTGGACACACTACTGCTCTCTCACCATCTTCATACTTTCCAGAGCATTTAGTTTTCCTTTTGAAGATGGCGTCAGGAGCAATCGCCAACAGGATGTGGAATTGATGACAATGTCTGAAGTCGGACGGTCTGGCGGCTATGGTCACGCCGTTGGTGGATGGATATCAGAAGATGTTTTGAAGTGGTTACGGAACTACGCCAGAGACAAAGTACGTGCGCTAGGAATAATAAAAGCTGCTCCAATGCACCCCGAAGTACTCCGGGCACAGCAAGCAACCTGGAACGCTATAAGTTCTCCTAAAATGCAACAGTATGCCAGTCCAAGAAATATCTACGGCTGGGTTCGAGACAATGGGTCATTTTCTCTGAACTGTTTTGGGGATGCTTGTGACCTAAGTGTCTATCCTGACCATTGGCTTGGTGAGGGATGTGGTTCAGTTCAGTTTGGATGTCATAATCTTGACTCTGCTGATCAACAACTCACGTTGTTAGTTGGCCTTGCAAAAATATGTCAGTTGGCTCGTGAGAGCGCATGAATCGTCGCCTTCCCTTTAGGGCGGGCGGCTTTCTTTTATCTATACTCCCCTATCATAGCCAATCCTTGGCACCCTCCCGTTTATTGACAAAAGTACATTTTTAGTGTAATGCTTTCAGCAAAGTACCCCTAGCGTGGGTTACGCAATGCCCATTTACAGGAGAAATGCTTATGAATAAACGGCTCACTCTTGCGCTCCAACGCAAAGACAAAGACGCTGTCCTGGCAGCACAACATGGCATCAAGGTACCTCGCATATTCCCCACATTTAAAGAAGCAAAGCAATTTGTCCTCGACGATGGTGGGTCAATTATCGCCCGGACGGAACACCCGACTGAAGCTGACGGCCTGTCTGGCCTCAACTACAGTCACGTGATTACGCCCGAAATGGCAACAGAAACTGGGGACAAACTGTTCTCTGACTTCCATATCTTCGATGCTCGCCTCTTTGATGCCGTAGTTAAAAAGTGGCACAAGCGCTTCGAGCATACGACGGCTTACTGTCATCTCTTCAATGTTGACCCTGACGAATATGTGGCGAAGCTGCAGCACTCGTTCTGGGAATATGTGCAGGGTTTCAACCTCTACGTATTTGCTGATCCTGTGGTCAAAGGTCGCTTTCATGTGTTCAGTCAATGGCCGAAGGACGACGAGGAACATGGCGGATGGGCAGTTTACGATCTTTTCGAAGGTCATGAGCCAATCTCGCCAGGGAAAACATCACCCTTCATTACTACCAACTTCGCACAAATCACCGACCTTTATGAAAAAGTGCAGGAGGTGTTCGGCAATGAGGTTTGCTGGGTGGTGGAGATGCAGCTTACCAAGAGCGGCGATCTGTTCTTCCTCCAACGAAGCATGGGTCCTCAAGTTACTGAGCCGAAATGGAGTCTCGCCGGACAGCCTGACAATCCGTGGGAGTTCAAAATCGGCCCCAGCCATCAATTTGGCAAAGTCATCGGAGTAACTCCTGAAACAGGAATCGAGACCGATGTGATACTTGAACGGAGCACGCGGCTCGAACGGCTGAGTAAAGATCTCCCAACAGGAGTGCTGAGTAGCCAGATCATGGATGCGGTCGTCGAACAAGAACGTTTGAAACGTCTGGCTGTGTTCATAGAGACCTCCTATCAAGGACATGGGGAATCAATCAGCGACCCTCACAGTTCAATTGTCCCGATGACAAGAGCACCGCTCTACCTGCATATGCCAAAGTGGCACGACATAATGCCACCCGACCTTGCAGCAGAGATCGCTCGCATACAGCAAATAAAGTGCCCAACCACGAAGAACTTTCTCAACTGGCCTCGAGATCGGTTTGAGAACCCTGATTACATGGTTAGGCTCAAGTTGTGCATTCGTTCCGACGGCTGTGAAGCCAGAGTTCGGGTACTCGAAGTTTGTTGACCACTCTCAGAATCAAGCACTGCCGCCTTCCCTTCTTGGGTGGGCGGTTTTTTTACCTATACTCCCCAATCATCACAAGCTTCTCTTTCACCCCGCTCATGTACTCCTGGACAGATAGAATGGTTTAAGTAAGCTTCCGCCTCTGCCCCAATTATTATAGATATAATTCGTAAGGTATTTTGAGGGCTATTTTCAGTGCCTATTGTCCTTAGTGGAACCTGCTATACTTTTCTAATGGTGAACCGAGAACAGCTAGATGTAATCATCCTAAAAAATGATGTGAGAGACTGGTGGATACCAGAGTTATTTGTTAAAAATACAAAACCTATTTTCCCTGTTGAGTTAGAAATACTAGCAGATCCACCAGAAGAAATTGAAAATCATAACTGCTTCGCCTACGCACTCGGATTTGCTGACAAATTAGAGCTAATAGCAGACACAAACGGATTTGATGACTTATACTTCATTAAACTCTTGGGGAATAATGAAATCGAACGTACAGATTCTCCAATTAACGGCGACTACGCTGTTTATCAAGACTTGCAGAATTACCCTGAACGACTAGCCCATATTGGTGTTGTAAATAAAGACAAAATCATTTCTAAATGGGCATGGGGACCACTAGTACGACACAGCCTATGGGACGTCCCCGCTTCGTATGGGAATAATGTGTTTTATGTAAAAGCAATTCCCTGTGAGCGATCACTAGAGCTGTACAACAAATATAAAGACTCGATTGAATCAATTAACCCTCAGTAAGTTTCCCCCTACCGACCCAGTGGAACTACTTTCTTCCTTCTCACCTTAAACTAACCTTTGCATCTCTTAACTAATCGAGACACAGCTCTTCCGGTTGGCTCCATCCGAGTGATAGTACGTGCCCAAAGGAAGATGTATAAAAAACCCTTCATTAGGGCTTTTCTAGTTCTGATAAATTTACACCCTACCGAGAATTAAGAACTGCTATAATTTGGTATGCAAAATAGTATCGTTGAATACCTAAAAGAAAACTTTGAACCTGACTCAATCATTCTTCACGGGTCACGAGCTCGAGGTAAAGAAAGACCGCACAGTGATTGGGATTTCATCTTACTCTATAGACAACCTACTTCAGTAAAAAATGGTCGTTTGATTGTAGACGGTCAAAATGTAGAGTACTCGGTAGCTGTTCTCCCAATAACTGATGTTTTTGGTATGTTTGACACAAAATTAAACAAGGCAAAAGTAGTTTTTGATACCGAAAATATTGCAACAGGGCTAATTAAAGATGCAACCGCATATTACAACATCGGCGTTCATTGGAATGAAGAAAAACGAAATGCTCACAAAGCATGGCTTGAAGGACGACTAGCGGGTATGGAAGATAACATCGATAATCCGCTCTTATTCCAAAAATACTTTAGTGATTTTTACGGTCGAGTTTTTAATTACTGGTATTGGCTAGTAGCCCACCAACATTCAGAGCCTATTTATGTAGCTGTTGATGAGATAAAAGAAAAAGATATTGAGTACTTTAATCTTATTAATAAATTGGTGTGCACCGATAACAGTAATAAGATACACGTAGCTGAAATTATCGTTTCCAAATTACTAGAGAAGAAGTAAGTTAGAATTGGTATAAATTTACAATATGAACAATCAAAAACTTATAATTATCCGAGGGAACTCTGGGTCAGGGGAAAGCACTGTTGCTGAAAATGACGTGTAGCCCTTGGTGGCAAAGTAGCAATAGTTGGATTAGATACGTTACGCCGTACTATTTTACGAGAACCCGACCAACTTGAAAACACAGACATTATTGGTTTAATAGAACAAACTGTTACCTATAGTTTAGATAAAGGATACACCGTAATCAT
>JAYVIL010000004.1:0-6392 GCA_043770255.1 Candidatus Kaiserbacteria bacterium | reverse complement strand
ATAATGTGTCTTTAGTTAGACTAATAAAAGGTGATGCTTTCTAGAGCATCACCTTTTATGGTAGCAGGTTGGGGTTATGGCGTCAGTACAGGTTGTCGATATTTTTTCAAAATAGCTGGCAACCTCTTGCGAAACGGGTCCCATCCCGTTCCTCACCCACCTCGTCCGTTTTCTCCTCTAGGAAGGAGGAGAAAACATGACTGCGGTTCGCACCAACGCCGTTTGGTGGTCACAGATAATTTCTTTCAGAAATTTCCGCGACCCCGACCCGACTGTCGCTAAAGCGACATGTCTCCGTCTCGCACCAGAGCCCGCATCTGCCGCAGGGCAGATGCTAAACAATAAAAACACCATTCCGCGGAATGGTGTTTTTATTGTTTGCTCTGGTGCGCCCTCAAGGGATCGAACCTTGGACCTTCTCCTTAAAAGGGAGCTGCTCTACCGGCTGAGCTAAGGGCGCATATATTTAATTATCCTCCAACTGACGCTACTCGTTAATAAGGGTGAGTAGTGTATAGACACTGCTCACGCGGTACCGGCTGAGCTAAGGGCGCATACTCTGGATATTATCCAGAGTGGTAGCAATATACCATAATAGATAGGTAAATCAAATATTTTTTAATCTAGTTACTATCGGGCGCTTCTATTATTTGCTACTCTATATAATCATGAAATCAGTAATTCTTTTAGATGTTCGCAGTTCATATAATGTTGGTGCTGCGTTTCGAACGTGCGAGGGTGCCGGGGTGGGTATGTTGTATTTAGCTGGCTATACACCACATCCGATTGATCGCTTTGGTAGGGAGGTAGGTGAGATTAAAAAGACGTCACTTGGTGCCAGTGCTATGGTTCCGTGGCAAGCGGCCGCAAATATTGAAGCGCTTATTTTAAAACTACAAGCGCAAGGTGTCACCGTGGTAGCGGTTGAACAAACGCCCCAATCAATCTCCTTGTATGATTTTATGCCACCTGAGTCAGTCGCGTATATGTTTGGAAATGAAATCACTGGTATACCACCGGAAGTAGTGGCTCTTTGTGACCGGGTAATTCAGATTCCGATGTGTGGCAAAAAGGAATCCCTCAACGTTTCTGTCACCGTTGGCATCACGTTATTTCAAAAATAACCCTATGCAATTCCTAAAGACATTTTGTGAATGGTGTGGAGGAGTAGGAGTTGTCCAGGCAATCTTTTACGGTTTGTGTTTAGGAGCAGGTTTTATAAACCCATTTTTTTGGTGGTTAGGAATCATAGCAATTGTATGGTGCATCCATGTTTTACAAATAGCCCAAACGTTACGAAAAGCTATTTTACTACTCACGATAGTATGGTTTATAAAAGCCCTATGTAGCACCATTTGGCTTTGGGCCGTTTATCCAATTGATTGGATTGGGACGCTCCATAGTAGTATCCAAATTATTATTATTTTATTCTATTGGCTCACCAGTAGTATTTGGCTAGCCAGTGGTGGAGCGGTCTTTGCTTTTTTTGGGTATTGGCTCGTGCGAAAATCGCATGGTAGCCCGGCCATTACACTTATCGGACTGCCTATCCTGTGGGTGTTCGCTGAATTGGCTGCTGCCGGTGTTTTTTCAATTTTTACCGCTGGGCCAGGATCGTTTATCCAAACGTATTTTGGTTTTGGTATGACTGGCTACCTCATAGGTCATACTGAGATGGGGATTGGTATGGCAGCTTTTGCTGGCCTGTATGGCCTCAGTTTTCTTGTGGCACTGATGAGTATTTTTTTGTATGTAACCAAGCAAAGATTTTCACTTAAAATCTCGTTTCTTATTGGGATCTGCCTGTATGTCTCTATAATATATATAACTCCAAAATTGCCTCTACTAATGAGTCTGGACACTACAGTCATAGCGATTGATACGCAGTTTGGCTATACATTTACCGATTCAGAAGAAGGCAGGGTAACAAAAAACTTGATTTTACGAGAAGCGATTAAAAAAGCAGTTGACCTAAAACCAGATTTTGTTTTATTACCGGAAGACTCACGATATTATGAGGTTAATTTTGCTGATTCGAGCTTGAATCAAGCGATGGCTTATTTTCAATTTATTCATAGTGGCACCGACGTTACATTAATTGATAGTGGGCGTACGACCACCCTTGAGGGTGAGGTAGTGTTGCGGGCAAATATATTTGACGGTCTTAGTAAGAAAATAATTCAGTACGATAAACAGTATCTTGTACCCCAAGGTGAATTCATCCCGTTTTTCTACGGGTCACTTGTAAGGGTGCTGGGTTATGGTTCTGTAGTAGATAGAATCGCTCAAGATAGTGCTTATCGACCTGGCCCACTACTACAAACGTCGATGGGAGCGGAGTATATTCCTGGTATACTTTTTTGTTTTGAAAGTGTTAATCCGTTTAGTGTAAAGTCATTACAAAAAAAACGTGCCCGGCCGTTTATTGTGCACCCTATTTCTCATAGCTGGTTCCATCAGTCGTACATTCTGGAACAGCAGCTCGATACGATGCTCCTGATCCAGTCCCGCTGGTCTGGTGTTCCAATAGTCAGTGCCGGCAACCAAGTTAACGGTAAATTATATTTACCCAATGGTCACATTGAGACTGGTCAGACCGTTGCCGCTGGGGAGGTGTGGCGATTACAACAATTTTCATTCTAGTAGAGTTCTGTCGCCAACTTGTAGCAGGAATGACGCTGGCATGCCTATAATTAAATAATCAATCGAGCCAATTCTTCTTGAACAACCGCGGCATCACTCCATACAGTCTTTGTATTGTTTGGGCCCATAATGTACGGGTCGGTGCCTTTGCCGGAAATAATAACGTAACTTCCATCAGGTGCTTGATCAAGCGCTGCTCGAATCGCAAGCCGTCTGTCCATAATAATCTGGAGCTTACTTGGGTCTGTGATGCCTTTTTTCATAGCCTCAACGATTGTTCGGGGATTCTCGTCGTAGGGGTCTTCGTTGGTTAAAATAATTTGATCACAAAATTGTTCCGCGATGTGTCCCATTTCCGGTCGTTTCCACGTATCCCGCCCGCCACCGGTATTACCCAAAATACAAATCTTAGGGACGTCTTTAAAAGCGGTATAGAGTTGCCGAAGGGAGTCTGGAGTATGGGCGTAGTCGACAATGGCCGTCACGGCTTTGCCAGCGCCTGTCCCAGATTTAAAATGCTCAACCCGTCCTTTAATTGTGGGAAGGGTGTGCAGCGCGCTATCTATGGTAGTCAATGATACGCCGTACGCTCGGGTCAGGGTGATTGCAGCGAGAGCGTTGTAGACATTAAAGAGACCAACGAGGGGTACCCGCAAGGTAGTGCCTTCAATTACCATACTGAAACCCTCTTTCTGAAGTGAATAGAGGGAAAGATCAGAAAGTTGGTACGGTAGAGCATTCTCGACGGGGAAGGCGAGAAAATCTGCTCCATGTTCGTCATCGGTGTTGGCAACAAGCGTTCGGGGTCGCTTGGATGACGCAGCCACCGCTTTGGCAAGTTCCAGTTTACAGGCTTTATATTTTTCAAACGAACCGTGTGACTCGATGTGTTCGGGAGTGAGGTTAGTGAACACGAGCGCATTGAGGTCAATAAATTTGTGTCGGTATTGTTTCGCGCCTTCAGAAGTCATCTCGACTACCGCGTGAGTGCAGCCAGCGTCAACGGCGGCGCGAAGAAATTTCTGTACAAAAAATCGACCGGGCATGGTCATCTTATATAAATTACGTCGCACGTCACTACCAATTTTAAATTGAATGGTCGACAGTGACGCTACTGTTTTCCCGTCTGTTTCTAATATATGAGTGATCAGTTCCGTCACCGTTGATTTACCTTTGGTCCCCGTCACCGCAATGACCGTAATCTGCCGACTGGGATGACGATAGAGTATTGCCCCAGCCCACGCCAGTAAGTAGTGATACATCGGCCGTATACGTCGCACCACAAACCCCGGCAACACCCGCTTCATATAATATAAAATACTGTCCATATATTGTTGTTGTAACAGTAGTATACGCGGATTTAAGAGGGGAGTCACGAAGCAGTTGCTAAATAGAAAACCGCGGGCAATTACATGCCCGCGGCCGCCACCCCTGTTATGGATGGCCAACTTCACCTGATGTATATCATAGGGTCGGTGGTTTAATGGATCTCAAGGTCCGCACCTTTATAATGTCAGGAGACGTGATGATAACAACAATGGTCCAGTAGATCGGGATCCTCGGGCGTATGAACGGTGGCGGGTCATTGGGGATATTGATTCTCTCGGAGCGGGGTACCGGGGACAGAATAATCCGTGTACAGGAGCGCCTGGTGAAGATAAATTACGGTGTAACAACACTTGTTTTGCTTTTGATGGGTGGGCGTGCGATACGCGTTCGCACGAACGGCCAGCTCGATTTGATGTATATGTCAATGGTGCCTTGTATGATTCTTTTTTACCAACCGGATCACGGCCTTACTTAACAAACAATTGGTGGGCTAATCAAAGGCGGTTTCGATATACGCCAAACTGTGGTGATAGTCCCAGCAATTTGTACGGTTTCCATTACCAAACGCCACTGGCCTGGAAAGACGGACGTACACGAACTATTGAAATTAGAACAACGGTCGCTTCAACAACAATCAACAGTGAATTCTATCGTAATGATGATAGGTTGGGGGGTGTGAGTCCGCTGCTTACTAATAGCCAATTGTTGGTATACGGCATTCAGCCTTCAGGACAATACCGGTATCGTTTTATGTACGGTGAATCAGACGCTCCTACAACAGCGAGTCTCGTTAACGCTGGGTGGTCACCGGTAATAAAATCGTTTGCAGTCACCTGTAACCCGCTTCCCGCCACGGCGGTTGATTTAAATAGTCAATTATTAACTATCAAGGATCAAGTTGTAAACCAGCCGTATACCATTACCGGAACCATCCGCAATGTGGGTACTGCCGCCACCAGAGTGGGGGTGCCAGTAGCATTGCAGTTTGACTTTGGTCGGAATGGATTTACCGATGGGGTGGGGAATGATTTTACAATTAGGACTACCTTAGGGGTACTTGCTGCCGGAGCTTCAATTGAAAATCCGTTTCGAAACATTGGCCATAGTCAATTAGGAGCGTGGCAAGTACGATTGCGGGCCGATCCTGGTAGTCTTGTCGAGACCAGTAGTGTAACGAGAGGAAATAATAATTCCACTTGGGAGCCATTTATGGTTACGGTTGCTCCGGGTACACCGACACTTAATCTAGTAGCAACTTCGCCAGTTCCAGTTGGAGAGAATATCGGTCTGGGTTGGCTCGGAAACAATATCCTTAGTGGTTCATGTATCGCCACTGGCGCCTGGACAGGGGGACGGAGCGAGCGTGGATTCGTACTGTTACCAACAACTGCCATCGGTACACTTACCTACACTCTCAGCTGTGTAGGAACAAATAATCAACCAATTACAGACACCGCCGTGGTGCAAGTGATTGGTTCAGTGCCAGACCTCTCGTTTGCAAATGTTACGTACACTACCTGTACCCCCGCTCAACAAAATAAAGTAACGGGAGCTTGTCCCAATACAACATTATCCTTTGTCATCAGAAATCAAGGAACAGCTGTACCGGCTACCGAAGCAATTTCATATCAAGTTGATAGAGTTGAGGCCGGGGCGTGGGTTCCTGTCAGGGGGGCAGCAGGTAGGCTGGCTGGTTTAGGAGCAGGCAGAAATTCACGAACCATTACTGCCTCAGTCCCAAATCTTCCTGCCGGCACTGATCACCGGTTTCGCTTGCAGGTAAATAATCCCCCAACTCGAAACAACGGTATTGGAGAAATAAATTTCAGAAATAATGCAACGAGCACGAGTTATTTTACATTAGCAGTACCCCCGCCTGATTACCGCTTCACCTTATTTGATGTTACTGGAACTTGTCCAAGTACCGGAAACCAAAACGCGACTACCGGAGTCTGTCCAAGAACAAATATTAGAATGAATATTATTAATAGCGGGGCTGATACCCCAACCGCCCAACCAATTGAGTATGTGTTACAAAGGTTTGAAAGTGGTTCTTGGGTACCGCTAGCTGGCTCAAGCGGCACCATTCCCAATCTTGATGCTGGAGAATCTCAAATGGTAAATATGTCTTTGAGTAACCTCGGAGTCGGCGCGCATCGTTTACGTGGCGTAGTAAATCCCACTCGAGATATTGATTTGGAGGAAGTTGATTTCAGCAATAATGCCAGTATAGAAGACAGCGCTATAGTTCCAGCTTTGCCACCGCAATGTAATAACAATAACCGTGACGATGATACCGATGGCGTAGCCGACAGAACAGATCCTGGCTGTTACGGTACCGGTAACCCAAACGTGCCAGCGGACTATGATCCAACTGACGATAGTGAAGCTGACAGTTCAGCGGTCGTTCCAGTGCCAAG
>JAYVIL010000003.1:0-6481 GCA_043770255.1 Candidatus Kaiserbacteria bacterium | reverse complement strand
GAAAGCTCCGCCGAGGCAACGCCTAGGTAACATAAGGTTCGTTTGATTAAAAACCCTAAAAACACCAAATTTCCAAAAAGCTCCGCCGAGGCAACGCCTAGGTAAGCAAAGCTCCGCCGAGGCAACGCCTAGGTAAAATAAGGTTCGTTTGACCAAAAACCCTCAAAAACGCCAAATCTTCAATTTGGTGTTTTTTGTTATGCTACTATTTCAGTAATGGCAGTCAGACCAGTTAACATGGTTGAAGGTGAGTTCTACCACGTATACAATCGGGGTACTGATAAACGTTTGATGTTTCGAGACAATACTGATTATCAAAGATTTATCAAACTGCTCTATATTTCTAATTCCGTTGCCCGGGTAAACGTACGTGATATCTTGCGTAAAAATAAAGAACCGTATGCCTATAAGCGTGGGGCTCCTCTCGTGAGTATTGGTGCGTATTGCTTGATGCCGAACCACTTTCACTTATTACTCACTCCAACTATTGAGGGTGGAGTATCCACGTTTATGCATCGACTTTGTACCGGGTACTCAATGTATTTTAATCGTCGTTATAATCGAACCGGGACACTGCTTGAAGGTCCATTCAAATCTTCCTGGGTAGATAATGATACGTATCTTAAATATCTCTATGCCTACATCCACCTCAACCCGCTACATTTATGGAAGAGGGAAGACATAGATGAAGAAATTACTAATGAAGAAACCTTAGATTTTTTAAAGAGTTATGTATATTCAAGCCTACCTGATTATTTAAAAGTATCTCGGGCTGAAAACATCATCGTTAATCCTGAGCCATTTCCACAGTATTTTGAAACTGTATCGGATCAGGTGAGTGAATTAAAAGAGTGGTTGCTGCTGCGTGAGTAGCAAGAATTAATCAAATAAACAATTCTGCCGAGGCAACGCCTCGGGCAGACGGCTAGTGGTGTTTTTTCATTCTTTAACCTACTTACATCTAGACAACGCCTCGGCACAATTAAAAGACCTCGCCACCTTAATAGGGACGAAGAAAGCTCCGCCTAGGACTCTCCTAGGCAAACACTTTAAAACCAACATTTAATCTATGTTGGTTTTTTGGTGTGGTATCAACAATCGTGATTGACAGCATAATATACAATGTATATACTACATGAGTGAAGTACTTTGACTGGGATAATGAGAAAAATGATTGGTTAATCAAAAACCGTGGTATTTCATTTGAGATGTGTCAGGTGGCTCTTGAACAGAAGATGTTATTGGCTATTGTTCCAAATAAACATCCTCGAACACATCAAAAAAAGTTCATTATTGCCATTAATGATTATGCATACGTAGTGCCGTATGTAGAAGATGATCAAAAGATATTCTTCAAAACTATCTATCCATCAAGAAAAGAAACTAAAAAGTATCTCAATAATTTATAAATATATGGAACCAATAATCAATTTAACTCCAGAAGAACAAGAAATCGAGGATGAACTTGAAACTGGTGATTTTGTGTCTGTTCCTGCTACTGAAGCCGATAAAAAAGAGTGGGCAGCGATGGCGAGTTTTACACTAGAAAAGACAAGAGCAATTAACATTCGTCTGACTGAAAAAAATCTGATCAAAGTAAAAGCAGCAGCTGCTCGCGAAGGTATCCCTTACCAAACATTCATTACATCTTTGATCCACAAAAACACCTAAACAAAAGCCCCCGCAAGGGGGCTTTTGTTGTGCCCGGATAACGAGAGCAGGGAAGACCTAAAGTCACACAGGTCCGGAGTTAAAGAAATCCGCACAGGCAAGACCTGTTCAAACTCAAATTGAACAGGTCTTGCCTGTGCTCCAGCCTTGTTCGTCAAGAGCTGCGCCGAGGCAACAACGCTCCGCCTAGGACCATCCTAGGTAAACCCTTTAAAACCAACATATAATCCATGTTGGTTTCTTGGCTTATTAACAAGCAGAGTGCTTGCAAAAAGTATATACCACGTATATACTTTAAATATGGAAACAAGTATTCAAAAATGGGGTAATAGCCTCGGTGTTAGACTTCCTAAAAATATCGCTCTCAACCAATCCCTCAAAGTGGGTAGTAGGGTTGTTGTTACGGAAACAAAAACAGGCATCGCGATTGAAGTGGTAAAAAAACCTCGCAAATATACTTTGGCTGAATTACTTAAAGGTGTAACTAAAGATAATCTTCATAAAGAAACAGACTGGGGCGACCCGGTAGGTAATGAGATATGGTGAATAAACCTTATATCCCAAACAGACGAGATATTATTTGGATAGATTTTAATCCGACTCATGGGCATGAGCAATCTAGTGTAAGGCCGGCACTGGTGTTATCAGAAAAAGCTTATAACCAAAAAACACATCTCGCAGTAGTGTGTCCGATAACGTCACAGATCAAAGGCCATAATTTTGAAGTACTAATAAATGAGTTAAAAATAACCGGTGCAATTTTGTCTGATCATGTCCGCTCACTCGATTGGAGTACACGAAATATCCGTTTTATTCAGAAAGCCTCACCATCTGTATTCAGTGAAGTAGAAGAAAAATTATCAACCTTGCTGTTTGGGTAATAGACAAATCCGCACAGGCAAGACCTGTTCAAACTCAAATTGAACAGGTCTTGCCTGTGCTTCAGCCTCGTTCGTGTATAGTTATTGTATGAGTGAGCGTAAAATAGCTTTTTCTGAAGGTGAGTTCTATCATGTGTATAACAGAGGCAATAGTAAGCAGGTTATATTCCATACAGATGAAGATCATAATCGTTTTATACGATTGATGTACTATGCAAACTCAAACGTTGCGTTTAAGATCGAATATTTAAAACGTTCGGATTTTTCTGTTGATCGAGGTAATGAATTAGTTGCAATAGGGGCTTACTGCTTAATGCCAAATCATTTTCATGTTCTGTGCACTCCATTAGTAGAAGGAGGCTTGTCAAAATTTATGCAAAAACTTACCACTGGTTACTCAATGTATTTTAATAATAAATACGAAAGAACCGGCACCTTGTTTGAGGGTAAATTTAAAGCACGTTGGGTTGATAGTGATCAATACATGAAATATTTATACGCATATATTCACCTCAACCCCGTTAAATTAATTGATCCGACTTGGAAAGAGGAGGGGATAAAAGATTCAAAAAATGCTTTTGATTTTGCATTAGCCTATAAATATTCAAGCCTGAAAGATTATTTTGAACAGGTCTTGCCTGTTAGACCGGCAGCAGAAATTTTAAATAAGCCAGCATTTCCGAACTACTTTATTTCAAGTGGTTATATAGAAAGAGAATTATTTGATTGGCTCGACTTTGATTTACCAAAACAATTATAACTTTGAACAGGCAAGACCTGTTCAAAGTGACGAAGTCGTAAAAGTTATGCACAGGTTTTTCCACACTAATGTGTGAACAGGCATATACTGAAATTACATACGCAATGGTATGAAGACATATTTCTTCACAACCCTAGCCCTCGTTATCTCTCCGTTTTTCCTAGCCCCAAGTGTAACTGAAGCCAAAGTTCTCTATGAACAAAGCAAAGTCGGTACTAGTTATGATCTGATGACACCATACGTAAATGTTTACTATGGTTTGAATACAAGGTATCCACAATATATTGGTACAGGACCAATATATCCTGGCGGAGGTGAATCATACGAAGGAACTGCAGCCTGGCTGCGGGTAAAGCGCATTTCTGGAGTAGCTTGTGATGTGCTGAGCAATGTCAGGTTCCTCTCATCAGACGGTAATACTGAAATAGGTGAAATAGGTGGAATTAGTCAGGGAACTTCCACAGGTCCTTACTGTGATTTTCCGATTACGGGTCCCAATCGAACAAATATGATTCCTTGGATGATTTCTATTTGTGTCGATGGTTCTTGCACCAACAGAAGCGGAGATTTAGTTTTGGATGGCTCTCCAGAAAATAAAGGTTTTGTAGATGATGGTACAAGGTCAGTGATGCAACCAGGTGGCTGGGCGTTTCAAATTTGTGATAGTGATGGTTGTAGTGGTGGTTTTAATAATATATCTACAACAACTGCAACAACGACAGCAACATCAACTCCTGCAGGAGCAAGTAGCGTCTTGTTTTTGCCGGGGATTATGGGGTCGCGGTTGTATGAAGTTGGGCAACAATGTGGTGATGTTGGTGATGAGCAACAGCGTTGGTTTTCTACTACAGATTGCGAACAGTTAAGACTGCGCACTGATAGTAGTGGTATGAGTGTTAATGACGTGTATACAAAGGGTCAAGCTTCTGCCATTGTTGACTCTGTCAATTTTGGTCCGGTAACAGTTCAAAAACTGTACTCGACTTTTATTGAGTCCCTGCAAAACTGGAAAGATACTGAAATTATTAATGATTTCGCACTGATTCCCTATGACTGGAGGATGAGATTGGATCATCTTTTAAAAACTGAGAAAGTTGAAAATGGCAAAATAGTATACAATCCAAATATTGATATAACCGATAGTTATCTTTATAAAACCTTAGAGGAGTTAGCTGCTAGTTCAACAAATGGTAAGGTTACTATAGTGACTCATTCAAACGGAGGTTTGCTCGCCAAAACATTTCTGGCAACACTACAAAATAACAATGATCCACTTATCTCTAAGATTGATACTGTGATTTTAGTAGCTGCGCCGCAACTTGGTACGCCGAGTACATTGTTGGGTATGTTGCACGGTGACATAATTGGTCCAGCTGGCTCAATAGTTTCTTATCAGACCACTAGAACTCTGATGAATACGATGCCATTTGCCTTCCATTTGTTGCCATCAAGTCAGTATTTTAGTAGCACGGGAGTTACAGTTGATAGTCCAGTGATTACTTTTGAAACGGGCGGATTGACTACACTGTGGGCTAATTTATTTGGTTCTTCAATTACTAGTGCCGAAATTCTACAGCGCTTCCTGTCTGCAGATAGTGGACGAATTAAACCCACAGTGGCAGATTTAACAAACCCTGAAGTCGTACCAAAATATTTATTTGATAATTACACCCAGTCTATTCACCAACTCATGAGTAATTGGATACCGCCAGCATCAATGAAGGTATATCAAATTGCGGGTACTGGATTAACGACACAATCAGGAATCACTTATTTTACAGATAAAGAATGTACCGCAAGAGACTTTCTAAAACTTTTTAAATGTACCGCCTATAGCGATAAACTAGGCTTTCGTCCCAATGATGTGATTGATGGCGATGATATAGTTGTGTCACCTAGCGCGTTGGCGATAAGTGACGGTAATGCTAATGTGCAAAGATGGTGGTTAAATTTGAAGAGATATAATGAAGCTAATGTGGATAGGGTACACAAAGACATATTTGAAGTCCAAGACGTCACCAATTTCATAAAAAATACCCTCGAAGCCACAACTAGCTCACCATATCTATATCTCACAAATACCGAGCCAGCTCTCCCGGACGTAGACAGACTAGTTTTTGACCTGCATTCGCCACTTGATTTATCAGTCACTACCAGTAATGGGGGAGTCATTAGTAGCTCTTCTGTCACCGTTGAGGGGGCAATCTACAAGAGATTTGGTGAAATGCAACATATTTCAATGCCTGATACGGCTGACAAGAAAACCGTTTCATTACTAGGCGAAGCGACCGGTTCGTTTACCTTGGAAATAGGCGAGCAGGCAGGGAATATAATCACCCAAAGACATACCTACTCAGCTATTCCATCTAGCACTAGTACAAAAGTCACCATGGAACTAGATAGTACCAAACCAGTTGCGCAAGCGCTGCTAATAGTTGATTATGATGGGAATGGCGCTGCCGAAATTGTTTACAATACTATTGGCGAAGTGATACCAGAAGTAACCTACGCTACTCTCAAAAACACTGTTAATAATTTGAGTATCAAAAGTATATACAAAAAACTTTTGCTAGAAAACATTAAAATAGCCGAACAGTATCAAATTAAATCACTTACCCAAACAAAATATAAAAAACTAGAACTGATTACATTAAATGTACTCAAGCAGCAGGTCATTTTGTATGAGAGATTAAAAGTGTTAACCCCAGCCCAGAAGCAAGAATTGATTGGGATTATTGATAAGTTATTAATTAAATAAATTGTATGAGAAACAAGATTTTACTGTTCGGATTGGCCACACTAATTTTATTATTAGTAGATATATTAAGTGGACCAGAGTATTGTAGTTTTTCTTGTCCAAAAAATTATGATGGACTTGTTTTTAATTGGCTCGTTGTGACTGGTGGTGTCTTTGTACTTCTGAGCATATTATATTTTTTGCCGCGGAGTATCTTTAAAAGTTGGTGGAAGTTTGCTCGAATTGCAATCCCGATAATCTTTATAATTTCTACAATCATAAATTTACAGTTTCATCACAGATCTGGTGGTTTATTCAACATGGATAATTTATTTGACCTACCAATATTATTTTTGATGTATGGAGTCTTTATTGTCGGATCGTTGTGGCAGATTTGGAAGGGTTATAAAAATTCGTAAACTATCCATTCTA
>JAYVIL010000002.1:0-2458 GCA_043770255.1 Candidatus Kaiserbacteria bacterium | reverse complement strand
GGCTCAAAACAGCGCTGCCTCGGATTACGGCCAATCCAACAACTGGAGAGCGCTATCTGACAGATTTAGTAGCGCTGGCACGGGCAGATGGTTTGACTATTGACACTATACCGCTGCCGCCAAAAGAGTCTTTTGGGTTTAATAGTATGGCTGATATTGAGAATGCCCAGCAGCTGGCGTAGCACTTGCATTTTATTATAAAAGATGGTATAGTCCAAAAAGGAAATTTGAAAAATGGGCTGAGGAGGGCTCAAAATAATGACACAAATAACCCAAGTTCCGCTGTGGCAGGTGCTGCAGCCGACTGATCACCAAGCCGACTTTGGAAAAAATAGCACTGAAACAATGATGCTGTCCGACTGGATCAAACAGCACGCCAGTGGCATAACCATCGCTGACTGCGCTCCGGTCAACTGGGTCATGGTCCATTCGGTTCTGGCCACTGTCGGGGTACCGACGACTGATCCAATGTATGTTCTGTATACACGGGTACGGGATAGAATCGGCACCTTCGTTGGCATATCGGTCACGGCGGCAGTCTGAATTTAAAATCAAAGATGGTTGGAGTAAGGGCCGGCACAGTGTGTCGGCTCTTTTCTTTATATTCTACGACCCGTTTCTTTTTTAATGAATAAACAGTATGATTGGGGCATGGATTTCAAAGACTATTTTAAAGATAAAAAAGTGACCGTGATGGGTCTAGGGCTTTTGGGGCGGGGGATTGGTGATGCTAGATATATGGCAGAAGCCGGTGCCTTGGTTACCGTTACTGATTTAAAAACTGCGGACGTTTTAGCGGAATCCCTGTCGCAGTTAGCTGGAGTCGCTAATATAAATTTTGTTTTAGGGGAGCATCGTTTAGAAGATTTCGAAAATAAAGATTTTATTTTAGTGGCAGCGGGTGTGCCTATGGATTCGGAATACCTCGCTCACGCACGTGCTAGAGGAGTGGCTCTTGTCCAGTCAGCCGCCCTGTTTGCCCAACTGTCAGGAATTCCGATTATTGGCGTAACCGGTACGCGGGGGAAGTCGACCGTGACGATGATGATTCATCATGTATTGTCCTATATTACTGGTGAAAATATTTTACTCGGTGGTAACATCCGAGGGGTTTCAAATTTGCAGTTACTTACTGGAGTAAAAGAAGATTCACTATGTGTGATGGAGTTGGATTCGTGGCAACTACAGGGATTTGGTTGGGTACAGATTTCACCAGCAGTTGCCGTATTTACCACATTTATGGAAGACCACCTCAATTACTACGAGCGCGGTGGTAAAACGCGCGACGAAGCGATGGCTGCGTACTTTACAGACAAAGCGCAGATTTTCCTACATCAAGAAGAGAGCGGAGTGTTTGTGACTACTCCTGAGGTATTTGAATGGGTTAAAAAAGTACTGCCTAAAGCAACATTAGGACAGGAAGTGGTGCTGGCCGATACTTCGGTTTTGCCTGAGGACATGCTCTTGTCGATGCCGGGGGAGCACAATCGTTTGAATGCTGCCTTGGCGACTGAGGCACTGCGGGCAGTGGGCCTAGCAGACGAAGAAATATTTGAGGGTCTCGCAACGTTTCCGGGGGTCGAGGGCCGGCTACAGTTAGTTGCTACCGTAGACAACGTCCGTATCTATAACGACAACAACGCCACTACTCCAGCCGCGACTACAGCTGCACTTGAGGCGCTAGATCAGGGGAATAAAAATATTATTTTAATCGCGGGCGGAGCGGACAAAAATATTGATGTGACAAAGCTCGCTTACGCGATTACGCAGCATTGTAAAAATGTATTTCTGATTCCTGGTTCAGGTACCGATAATTTACTCGGATATCTCGATGGGGGAGATACAGGAGTGTCGGTCATGGGGGATTTGAAACTCGCTTTTGCTGAAGCGAAACGATTGGCTGTAGCCGGAGACATCATCCTCTTCAGTCCCGCCTTCGCCAGTTTCGCCCAGTATAAAAACGAGTATGAGCGTAATGATGAGTTTATGGGGTTGGTGCGCGGATTAGAATCAATATGATAGGTATCCTCGACTCTGGGTCAGGTGGATTAACGGTAATGAAGGCAATCCGCGAGCAGTTGCCTTCGTCAGATATTGTGTACTTTGGGGATATCAAAAATGCTCCGTATGGCAGCAAGTCGCAGCGTGAGTTATCCGCTCTTACGGCCCAAGCCATGTTGCTACTCAAAGACCGTAAAGCCGACCGGATTGTGAGCGCCTGTAACAGCGTCTCGGCGTCACTTGCGGTTTCTTTGCTCGACGTCTTTGCGATTGCGCCGTGGCAACTAGTTGAGATGGTCGGGCCAACCGTGGGGTATTTTCGGAACGTGGACAAACGCATTGCGCTGTGTGCCACCCCCGCAACAGTGTCTGCCGGGATGTATGAAAATGCTTTTCATATGATTGGCAAAGAACCGATCTCAATCGCCATGCCTGATTTGGCCGCCGCGATTGAATT
>JAYVIL010000001.1:0-2480 GCA_043770255.1 Candidatus Kaiserbacteria bacterium | reverse complement strand
AATCAAGTTTTTCTACATCCTTTTTCGCTTCAGTAGAAAAAATGATTATGTACGCCATGGTATAAGAGTTAGATTGAGCCGAAAACGTCGTCCATACTAAAAACTTGATCCTTACGTATCTGCTCTCGGGCTTTCTTAACACTCATAATGTATTCTGTATTTCGACTTTCTAAATAATCTTCATATTCATCGATAGCAACCAAGACAGAAGTAGGTACACCACGTTCAGTAATAATGAGTGGTTTTTTACTCTCACGGACGTAACTAGTAGCTTCCTTAAGATTGTTACGGAGATTGGTTGTATTAATAGTTTTAATCATTAGGTATAATATATACGATTGAACTGTACATGTCAAGTGTACGTTAGATAATATAGAAAAACCCACCCGAGAGTACGGATGGGGTTGACTGACAGACTACGACGTCAAAACTTTACTTAATTTACGAGTGACTGGAAGTGCTAACAGGTATCTGCGTGCAATGATCGTTGCCCCTTCAAGTTGCATTTCACAAAATTCATCTGGAGGCTGTCGTTCATCACACCTCCTCCCTTCTTCTTGAATAAGGAAAACTTGCCTGCAGTGTACTAGTTCATTTTCACTCAGTGAACGTATAACTGTCCGCCCTACTTCATACAGTTGCTCGCAACGTTTCTGCAACGTTTCGATTTCTGCCTCATTAGTTGGCCGAAAATCTGCGTAATTTCCATCATGCAATAACTTAATTTGCGTATCAACATACTTGTTAAAAGCATAGCTACTATCTGTCATGTTAGCCTCCATACGCAGGTACGATTCTTGATGAATCATACACAATTTAGGCAAGAAAACAAATTAAAATAAACCTTTCGTTTTTTTCACTTTTTTGCCACCAGCCTGCTCTTCAAAAAAGGCAATTTCATCACGAATAATAGCAGCGGTTTCGAAGTCGAGGATGGCAACCGCGTCTTCCATTTGTTGACGCTTTTCTTTGAGGACTTTAATTGGGTTACGTTTAAATAACTCAACATCAACTTTGAGGAGCGTCTCGACTGTTTCATCATGTTCGGTACGCATTTGGTCAGTAATTGATTTAATTTCCTTGGCGATACTGGTTGGGGTGATACCGTGTTTTGTATTATGAGCTACCTGGATGGCACGACGACGATTTGTTTCAGAGATGGCATACGTCAGCGCGTCGGTCATTTCGTCGGCATAGAGAATTACTCGTCCCAGGACATTACGCGCTGCGCGGCCAATGGTCTGAATGAGGGCCGTCTCACTGCGGAGAAAACCGGCTTTGTCGGCGTCGAGAATGGCCACGAGCTCTACTTCGGGTAGGTCTAGACCCTCGCGCAATAGGTTAACTCCCACCAGACAGTCAAACTTACCACGCCTAAAGTCAGTAAGGATTTCAATTCGTTCAATAGTTTTTACATCACTGTGAATATACTTGGTGGCAATTTTACGATCAGTTAAAAACTCGGCCAAGTCCTCGGCCATTTTTTTGGTGAGCGTGGTTGTGAGTACACGCCCTCCACCGGCGATGACTTTTTCTGCCTCTGCAATAAAGTCTTTAATTTGTCCGGGATAGTCTCCGATTTGATTTACGCGCCGTAGGTCGATTTCGGGATCAATCAGTCCGGTCGGACGAATGATTTGCTCTATCATTGCCACCCCGCTACGCTCGAGTTCAGCGTATTCAAATTTACCCGGAGTGGCGGAGGTATAAATTCGTTGTCCAATTGCTTTATCAAACTCCGCATACTTTAGAGGACGGTTATCGATAGCTGACGGTAGACGGAACCCGAATTCAACTAGCGTGTCCTTGCGACTACGGTCACCGGCATACATACCGTTTACTTGGGGAATGGTAACGTGAGATTCGTCGATAATAGTGAGGAAGTCTGGCGTACCGTTAGCTTTATGCGGGAAATATGACAGTAGTGTGTATGGTGGTTCCCCGGGCTTTCGCCTGTCAAAATGGCGTGAATAGTTTTCAATTCCGTTACAGTAGCCAATCTCACGAAGCATGGCGAGGTCGTGGTTGGTGCGACGACGCAGGCGCTCGGCCTCAAGTAACTTCCCTTCTTTTTTAAACTTTTTTAGTTGTTCATCTAGATCAATCTTAATTTCCTCAATCGCCACTTTCCGCTCATCGTCTGGTGTCACAAAGTGCTTAGCTGGGAAGAGAAAGAAGGTTTCAGGCTCTTCGATGATTGACCTACTGACTCCATCAATTTTTATTAGTGACGTGACGCTGTTACCCGTGAAGCTCAACCTAAAAATCACCCGTTCGTTAGTCGGCATAATTTCCACTGTATTACCAATTGCTCTAAACTGCCCAGGGGTGAGATCAGCATTAGTGCGTTCAAAATACATATCGATAAGGGTGCGCATAATTTCAGTGCGCGTTGTTGCAAAACCCCGACTGATTTGTAGATGTTTTTTCTTGTACTGTTCTGGTGAACCTAAACCGTAGATACAAGATACAGACGCTAC